>JAJRVS010000302.1 GCA_024277195.1 Verrucomicrobiota bacterium
CCTGCTTTGCGGCCTCGAGAAATTTCTCTTCCAAAGCCACCCCCAATTCCATCGGATGGGCAAATTCATCACAAGCCAAAGCGATCTCCTTACAGCGATCAGCCAAAGCCATCATTGCCGTCAGAGTGAGGTCCGCCTCCATTTCGCGCGAAGGGAAAGCCCAAATATTCGATAAAGGCATGGATCCAAAACCGCTCGCCACCTTGCCATCGCGGGTAACAACCTCGCATTCGACATTGAGCACCGTAGCTTTGTCCAAAGCCACGCCTCCAAACTTGATCATCGTTCGGTAAGCATTATGCTGATAACTCGTGCGAACAGCGGTAATTTTTATGTCTGAAGTTTTCATAATTTGATGTGATGAAAATGATTGACTGATGACCGCCTTTCTCGCAACCCTAGTTCGTGTATAAAAATGCCACTTTTTGATCACCCCTCTCAAAGCACTCACTCACTCCAATTTCACAAAAGTTACCTCAAGCCAATCAACCAAGCTCCACACCATGATGACCATTCGCCCTATAGCAGAACAAAAACCCTTCACCACCAAGGATGGTTCAACCATCCGCAGCATCCTCGATTGCGCCAACGCCCCCGTTGCCAATCAAAGCCTCGCTGAAGCTACTCTGCCGCCCAACGCAGCAACCGAACGCCACTACCATCGCCTGTCCGAAGAATTCTATTTCATTCTCGAAGGCAACGGCACGATGGAGATCGACGGCGAATCAAAGCCCGTCACCATCGGCGATGCCATCCTCATTCCCCCCGGTGCCTGGCACCAAATCACCGCCGACGCGCAATCGCCTCTCAAACTGCTCTGCTGCTGCGCCCCACCCTACTCCCACGAAGACACCTATTTTGAATAATTTGTAGGGCGACCGCTCCGCTTGCCCTTTTCCCGCCTTAATCCACACTCCATAAAACACTGCGCCCTTTAACACCATGATCCACACAAGCAAAATCCTCTGCGTTCTTTTACCTGCACTCATCTTTACCGGCTGTAACGAATCAAAGCCATCCCCCTCCGAATCCGCTGTGAAAACGGGGCAAGGCATCATGGTCGGAGAAGTCACAGCGAACACCGCCTTGCTTCAAGTCCGTCTCACCAAAAGCGATCAGCTCTCCGATCATGATTTGCCCGGCCAGGGCGGCATCGTGGAGTTCACTATCATCGGTGAAAAAAAACAAACCCTCGTCGCCAAAGCAGAAGCTGAACACGATTTCATCGCCCGGGTTCAATTCGACCAACTCAAAGCCGGGACCCCATACCAATGCAAAACCCGGATCGGTATCGACAAAGATCATCTCAGCGACGGCCCCACTGCCACTTTCAAAACCCTGCCGGGAGCCGAATCCGACCAAGCCGTTCGTTTTGTCGTCGTCACCGGCATGAACTACGCCAAATTCCACGGTGACCACCGCATTGATAAAGCCGAGCACTTGCTGGAAAACAATACCAAGCTGCCCGACGCCTATACCGGCGCCGACAAAGATCTCGGTTACCCCGCTCTTGCCGCCATCCTCAAAGCCAAACCCGATTTTTTCGTCGCCACTGGTGACAACGTCTATTACGACACCCCCAACAACCCGCAGGCGCGGGAGATCTCCGAACTGCGTCAAAAATGGCACGAACAATTTGTCCAGCCCCGCTACAAAGAACTCTTCGCCACCGTGCCAACCTACTGGATGGTCGACGACCACGACTACCGCACCGACGACTGCGACAACAGCGGTGACTACGAACCCTCACCCGCACTTGGCAAACGCATCATGCTCGAACAACTGCCCTACGCCAAAATGAACGACGCCGATGCCATCACCTATCGCACTCATCGTGTATCCCGCGATCTGCAGATCTGGTTGCCCGAAGGCCGCATCCATCGCAGCCCCAACGCCATGCCTGACGGCCCCGACAAAACCATCTGGGGTGCCAGGCAAAAAGCCTGGATCAAAAAAACGCTCAGCGAGAGTGACGCCAAATACAAACTCTTCATCTCCCCCACTCCGATGATTGGCCCCGATGATTTGCGCAAAAAAGACAACCACACCAACCACGGCGGATTCCGCAACGAACGAGATGACTTTTTTGCGTTTCTCAAAGACAGCGGGGTCGACCAAAAAGGTTTCTTTTTCATCTGCGGCGACCGCCACTGGCAATACCACTCCGTCGACTCAAGCGGACTCGAAGAATTCTCCTGCGGCGCCCTGATCGACGCCAACTCTCGCCTCGGACGCAAACCGGGCGACCCCAAATCCACCGACCCCGACGGCCTGATCAAACAACCCTACTACCAAACCCCCAGATCTGGAGGTTTCCTCATGGTCGAAGTCCAACCCGAAGGTAAGGCCGACGCCAAACTCAAAGTCACCTGGCACGATGAACATGGGGAGGTCCTGCACACTACAGAGAAGAATTGAACCACAGCCGAGCGTAGCGAGACAGCCGGAGATTATTACTCGAAGGCAAATAACGCGGATTTGCTCGGATAAAAGGAGGAATAAGACAGGAACGGTGATAAGGAAAATATTTTAGAATATGCCCATAGAACATCACGCATTTTCAGCAGGTGAGTTTATCCTACTCGCAGACAGAGAAAAACTGGAAGAAATTGAGAATAAATGCCGTGAAACATTTTTGCTTTGCGACGTGATAGCTAAAAATATGGCCGAACATGCTGGGCGGAAATTTTTCGTAACAAAAGTCAGCATGTTTCACATGGGGATACCGCTCTATGAACTAGAGAGAATTCCCGGCCACTGGCCTGAGGAAACAATTCTCGATCTAAGCCTGCAGCAACACTCTGAACACGAAATATATTCACGAGCATCCGACCACTATCATGCCAAAGCAAATGTCAAATCAGGCCGTGGTTTGGTTCAAATCCTAGACACAAAAAATCAAATCTACAGTTCTCTCATTAAAAACCACGCCGCAGAGACTGCTGCCAGTATCAACGAAGTCTCACATATCCGATCCAAGATGAATTTTGAGATACGCTATGGTTTTGATGGAGAATATTCAATACCAGAAAAATCTTAATGCCACTCTGATTCCTTCTCAAAAAAACTCTCATCTCTTCATATTTCTGACTCTTATCCGTGCCATCCGCGGTCAATTCTTTCCGACAACCTCACCAATACCGAAGTTGCGCCGTAAGCGTTGAATCCTTCGCAGAAACAAAGCGCACCCAATAGGCTTGAAAAGCTTCCGGGAATTTGAAATCAACCTGCCCGGCTTCGCTCAAGGAAAAGCTACGCATATCCTTCCAATCCCCTCTTCCCGTGATATCAACCTGCATCAAAATAGTAGTCGCCTCGCTAGATTCCAAATGAAGCGTTTTGCGATCATAGCCCGTCATCAAATAGACATCCGACGCCTGCCCCGCTTTCACCCAGGAGTCCCTCCAAGGTCCACCCTCACCCACAGGCTTACCGAGCTTCCAGATATCATCGATCGCTCCCACCCACAGTGCACTCTGTCCGTCTTCGCTGCGGATGACATGGGAATTACCCTTCCCTTGCTCCAGATCAATCCCGGACATCACCAGCAATCCACGATAACTGCAATAATCCGATATTCTCAAACGATGGCTGGACACTGGGCGGACTCGGGCAAATCCTCCCGCATTTTCCGCCGGCAATTCATAAAAGGTGCCATGACAATTAAACAAATCCCGTTCGGTCGCCACCTCTCTGGCTAACCTTCCCCACCCCAGCACTCCTGATTTTTCATAAGCAGCATCCCCTTTAGGCAAACGGAAGCGCCTACCCTTGTCATCAACATACAAAACTGATGCCGAATCCACACTTAGGATACCCTTCCGGCTAGGGATTTTCGCTTTCTCCTGCAGCAAGTCAAAAGCTTGTTTATTCTCAATGTTACGCAACTTCATGTCCACACCCAACTCAAGATAAACTCCATTCGAAGAAGCAAATTGCAGCGTTCGTTTATTCCCATTGCGTGCTCGGATCACGCCGCCCACTACCTTGTCATCATCCACCGTCGTCAGGCCCGCAAATAACTTACCCTGCCCCCCGTCACTGCGTCCATCTTCTCCAGAATAAGTGAACCAGGCACTTACCTGAGAGAGCTCATCACCGGCTTTCAACCGAATCCATGCACCTTCCTGCTCATCAGAAAAATCAGTCCAAAGGTATTGCCCCGGATCAAGTCTGATAGACCGCAAGGCTACCCATTCGCCATTGCCCTTGCGATCGATCTGCAAATCCACACTGACCTTCCCCTTTCCAGCATGAGACAAATGCAAAGCACGTCGCTTGAACCCACTGAACAAAAATGGATCCGAAGTCTGGTTCTTCGCCACATCCTCATTCAACCACACCGCCCCACGTCCAATCACAGGCCCCAGTTGATCGAGTTGCTCCGCTTCCAGAAACCACAAATTTGATTGCGATTGCGGTGCCGCAATCTCCCCCTTTGCCTTACGCTTATTCAAAAACTCACTGCGAGCCGTATCATCGCAACCGAGAACCACCCGCCCCTGCCACTGGCAGAAATCTCCCACCACCTTCAAATATGTAGAACGAGGTAAAATGCCCGCACTATTCGCTACCGAAAATGTCTTGGGGAAACGCCAGAACATTCCGTGCATCGTCATCAGTAAATCATCCTCTCCAATATCCCTGATACGTGGCCATTCCGTGTTCCAGCCATGAGCACCGTCGTAAGTGTGGCTCGCTTTAGGCAATCTATAGCAATGCCATTTCCCTTGTTCCAGTAACATCACCATCAGAGACTTGGCGTCCCACCCCACCGACCACAGTGGATCCTCAGCGGGATTTTCACTGCCATAAATTCCGCCAGGTCCCGTCACTTCAGTGAACTGATTACGCTGAATGATTTCCCACCGCCCTCCATTCTCACCAGCCCACTCAGCTAATACCCCCGAAGGAACAAAAGGATCCAACTTGGCTACCTTGCCATGTTCTCCGTTATTAGAATAAACCAAACGCCCCTGACCAGAATAGAGCCCCTTGCCATGGTAACCTGGAAGGTTCGCTTTCACTTCACTCCCCTTGACCTGCTCATCGGCAAACAAGGTCTTCACTTGCAGACTTTTCACATCCACCTCATAAATCCCCTCCTCCATCGTTCCATAGTAAATCTTGTTGGCCGGATCGGACAAATGCCGTGCATTCCCCGTCATTCGCCCAAACATCGAGGACGGAGGAATCACTCTCACCTTGCGATTTTCATCAATCACATACAAACCAATGAACAACTGCTGTGATTCTCGATGAATCATCCGATTGGCATTAGTCCCACCAACACTTTCCGATCGAACGATCATCTTAAGATCGCTATCAATCTCATAAAGCTTATCCGAAGACCCCTGCGGTTTATGTGGAGCGTAAGTGATCGCCCAAAGACGCCCCGCCCAAGGAACCACAGCTCCAGTTCCGCATTCCCCCTCATCATTAAAAAAAGCAAGATGAGGATAAATACCACTATAAGACTCCTGAGATCTGCCCTCCCCAATACCAAGCCATAAACCCAAAAGCAATAAACAAAAACTCACCAAAAACGCTTTCCCCCTTTTTTTATACAGTGCTCTCATATTCTAAAAAATAACTTACTTACCTCTAAAGAGCCCCAAGCTATTATTTTGGACACCCTCAGCGAAAAAATACCTGTTCTACTTTGCTTAAACCCGCGCCCTCCCCCTGCCCCTTCAAGGACATCCTAACACCAATAAGCCGTGGCATGGATTGGCCGTGGCATGGATTGACAATCCGCGTATCCCCCAAAACCCACGCAATACCATTGCGCCCCACATCCATCCTAACTCATTTATACTCCATCATGATTCCCCTTCAAAGTTTAGGTTTAGATTTAGGTTGAAGTTTTTATCTCAGATCCCATTCCCTACTCATATCCTCTTCTCTTATCCGTGTAAATCCGTGCCATTTGCCTTCGGGTGTTTTCTCCGGCTGTCTCGCTACGCTCGGCTGTGGTTCAACTCTTTCTTATTCTTATTCGTGTTCATTCGCGTCCATTCGTGGTTCCTCCCCCCAGCAAATCGCTCAACGTCTCCTGCGTCAAACTCAACGACCGTCCCGCACCCGCCAGCAGGTCATCCGCCAAGTCCCCCTTCTTAGCCTGCATCTTCTGAATCCGTTCCTCCACCGTATCCTTACAGATCAGCTTGTGCACAAACACCGGTTTATCCTGCCCAATACGATAAGCCCGATCCGTCGCCTGATTCTCCACCGCCGGATTCCACCACGGATCATAGTGAATCACATTGTCCGCCCCCGTCAAAGTCAACCCCGTCCCACCAGCCTTCAGCGAGATCAGAAACACCTCACCCTCCCCGCCCTGAAACCGTTCCACTAAAATCTGCCGATCCTTAGTTTCACCCGTCAGCTTCAAATACGCCACCTTCTCTTTCACCAGATGTTCTTCGATCAAACTCAACATCGAAGTGAACTGAGAAAAAATCAGCACCCGGTGTTTCTCCTCTCGCAAAGTAGCCAGCAACTCAATCAAATACTCAAACTTCGCCGAAGGCGCACGCCGATCCGCATCTTTCAACAAAGCCGGGTGACAGCAAATCTGTCGCAACTTCAACAGCGCATCCAGAAACACAATCTGCGTCTCATTGCCCTGCAAAGCCATCGCCTGCCGCACCTGCTTGTCCATCAGCGAGCGCACCGTCTCATAGAGATCCTTCTGCTGCTCATTCAAAACCACCGAGTGCATAATCTCCGTCTTCGGCGGCAACTCCGTCGCCACCTCCTGCTTAGTGCGACGCAGAATCAACGGCATCACCCGCCGCGCCAAAGCCTCACTCTTCGCCTGACTGCCACTCTTCTCGATCGGTAGACGGTATTTTTCATTGAACCCCTCCTGAGTCCCTAGAAATCCCGGCATCAAAAAATTCATCAACGACCACAACTCGCCCAAATGATTCTCCACCGGAGTACCAGACAAACACAAGCGGTGTTTTGCGTTCAACGCAGTCACCGCCCGCGTCACTTGAGCTGCTGGGTTCTTAATATGCTGAGCCTCATCCAGCACCAATAAGTGAAAGCGCTGTTGTTCATAAACTTCCAAATCCCGCGCAATCAAAGCAAAAGAAGTCATCACCATATCAGCACTCGCCATCTGCCCAAACAAGCGACTACGCCCACTGCCCTGCACCACCAGCACCCGCAAACTCGGCGCAAACTTCGCCGCCTCACGCTGCCAATTTTCCACCACAGAAGTTGGTGCGATCACCAAACACGGCAAACCATCACTTCTCCCTGACACCTTATCCGCCAGAATATGCGTTAGCGTCTGCAGCGTTTTTCCCAAACCCATATCATCCGCCAAAATCCCATTCAGCCCAAAGCGACACAAAAACTGCATCCAATAAAAACCCTGCAGTTGGTAATCACGCAAGTCCGCCAACATCCCGTCAGGAACCTCCACCGGCTCGATTTTTTCAAAATCCCCCACCCTCAGCGCCAAGTCCTCAATCTCCTGCGGCACCTCCACGTCCAAATCCTCCTGCTCCGCCAACAGTGCCGCATCCAGCTTGTTCAACTTGATCGTCCCTCCCGTAAAGTTAAACTCCGTCAACTGCCCCAGCATCACCAGTATCCTACGAAATCTCCCCACCGGCAAGACCAAGCCACGTCCGTCAGGCAAAAAAATCATGAACTCCCTATCATCAGACATGCCCTCCGTCACCTCCAGAAAACGGTTCTCCACCAAAGCCGCCAGGATCGGTTGCAACTCTAGCTTCTCCCCATCCACCTCAAAACCCGCCGACAAATGAAACCACCCGCGCCCCTCCTCAACCATCTCCGCCCGCCACGTTTCCGTGCGGAAGACCAGTGGCTTCACCACACTCTGTTGAGCAAATTCCACCTGCCACCCACTCCGCTCCAGTGACGGAGCCGCTTCATGGAAAAAGCGCTGCCAATAAAATTTCGCATGAGGCCACTTCTTGCGATCCGGCGCCCACAGAGTTCCCTGCTGAGCAGGCAACTGCAACTTCCGCAACGACTGCGGCGGCTGTTCCGCCCCCGGAACCAGATCAATCGCATAGAGCATCTGCAACGCCTGCATCTCCGCCATCCGATCACGGTGAACCTTACCCTCAGCCGTCACAATCGGCGGCGCATTACCAGCAGGCACCAAATCCACCTCATGTCCCCCATAGACAACGCGTACCACCGCAAACACCTCCGGCAACCAAGCCAGCCGCTCGCCCTCGTCCCGCCGCTCGACCTTCAACACAAAACAAGCCCCCGCCTCCGTATCCGCCACTGACTCAATTTCCGCCGCATCGGCTAGCTGCAAAAACTGCCCCTGATTCATCTTTTCCGCATGGGGAGATTCACCAAAAGCAATACCCAGTCGAGCCTCATTTTTTCCCGCCAAATACTCCAAAACCGCCGCCGTATGATCGCAATGAGTCCCCGCCCCACAAGCACACTCCCCCTCGCAACACCACTGCTCACCCTCCTGCCACACCACCACCAACGGCTGAAACTCTCGCCCACTTTTCTCCGTCACCACAGCGGCGATCTCTACATCTCCCGTATCCAGCACCTCCGCCCGCACCTGACTCACCGACCTCCCCCGTGCCGCCTTCGCCCCCCGACTCAAAGCCCCGCCATCAAACAACCCCCGCCAGTCCCCCTGACGCAAATACTCTCCTAACTCTTCTTGATTCAATGTCTCAGACCTTCGTTCATCACCCAACCGAAGCATCCTCCACCGCGTATTCCTCCAACACCGAACGCGACACATGATCCAGCGCCGCCATACTCGTCGCCTCCAGCACCACCATCGGCGCCGCCCCCGCATCCAGCGCTTCTTTCCAACGTGACGCACACAGGCACCAGCGATCCCCCACCTTCAATCCAGCAAAACCAAACTGCGGCATCGGCGTCGACAAATCATTGCCCGCCTGTTTGGAAAAAGTCAAAAACTCCTCCGTCGCCATGATACACACCGCGTGACAACCCACATCCTCCGGCCCCACCTGACACGCCCCAGTGCGATAAAAACCCGTCACCGGATCGAGACTGCACGGCTTCAGTTCCGTGCCGAGCACATTGTATTTCATTCCAGCATCAGACATGATTAATTTTTGAAAAAGATAAAAAACAGAGACCACCTAAACTAAATCGAAATCGCCCCCTGTCCAGCAAGTCATTCAATGTGATACAGCTTTGCAAGCTGTTCTCCTCATCACTTCTCCACCGCCCAAGCAATAGCATTCACCATCAATTGACGGAAAGCAGGCACCTTAAAATCATCAGGATGCCCCAAACCCGTGTAAAACACCTTGCCACGCCCCGCCACTTTCCCTCTCACCCAAGTCAAAGGCTCCACCTCTGCTTTGATACCTCCTGTCATCAACAGTGTAGCATCCTTGGCAAGCGGTTGCGTCATATACAAAGCCCCCGTGCTGTGCCAAGCGCTCGGCTCCACCCTCTTCATCACCGGATGATTCTCCACCACGTTCTTGACATCCGTCCCCGCCTCATTAGGACCGTGATTATGATAATTACCACCCAATATCTCACGATCAAACTCCACCCACTCCATTTGACCTGCTGGCACTTGAAAGCCCTTTGGATTTTTCAGATTCATCTTAAAAGCATGATTAGCCGTGCGCAGACCCAGGATAGGTTTGCCAGCAGCCACAAAGGCCTGCAGAATCTTCATCTGATCAACTGGCAAACTCAAGCGCCTCACATAAACCACCACCGCATCCGCAGTTTTCAAATTCACCATACCCGGGATACTGTGCTCTCCTTGCCCATGCAGCACCGTCACCTGCAGATTTTGTGTCTCACGCAACCATTGCGCAAGTTCCGGCATCAGTTTGTCCGCATGATAATGATCATCACTCACCATGAAGATCACA
>JAJRVS010000303.1 GCA_024277195.1 Verrucomicrobiota bacterium
CCCAGAGATTGGTCAGTTTGCCATCCGCCGGGGTTTTGCGTCCCCCGTAACCTGCCATGAAAATAAATTTGTCCGGCGTGACATTAGCTTTGGCAATGCCTATTTTCCAAGCACTTCCATCTATTTTGCCCGCCGCATCCTGCTGAGCCCCGGTCAACGGAACCAACAGCACCCATACCAAAAATACAAAACCCGCTCTTTTTAATCTGCCTGCTACTTTCATAATATTTTATTATCTGACATCAGCCAGACCTATTCGCTCAATCCAAATTCGATCACTCTCCACCGAGACAAACCAACTTGCCGTTCTCAAAGGTCGCATAAACTTTGCCACCCTCGATCGCCAAACCCTGATAAACCAAGGGCGCAGGGAAACGGTGGGAACTGGTAACCTTACCACTGCTACGATCGACAATACGCACATACCCCTGTGACGTGCCGTCCTCCGGATAATACCCCCCGCCAAAAACCACCGCGTTTTTGCCCACCGCAATGGCAGTGACCTGTTCGTCCGCACCTGCCGAGTTCCACAACGGCTTGGAGTTCTTCCTGTCAACGGCATGTCCAGGATTAACGATCAATTGATCATCCCAAGCCAGAATATTTCCCTTCACCCCTTCGAGAGAGGTCGATACCCGACGACGGTTACCCAACTTTGTCCAATTGGGATTGGCAAGTCCTTCGATGCCCTGATTCACCATTCGCTGTTGCTCGGGTGCTTTTGGCTGGGGCGGAGCCGGCTTGCCTTGCGCCACAGCTTCGCGTTGATCCCTCCGCCATTGGCGAACTTTAACCACATACTCATTGTATGCATTTTCCACCAATTCCCCGGTCTTGCGGTCAAGGATCGACTTCATCAAATGCAGGTGATCACCCGCCAGATACATCACGTCATTGGTGTGGTCACCACGAAAACCTTTTTGATAAGCAATCACCTGCGACCACAGCAGCTCCCCCGTTTTTGGCTTAAACGCCCGCACCACGATCCCGCTCTCCGCACCCGTTGAGCGTCCTGCCGAGGCGTATGCGGTGCCATCCTCATCCACCAGCACACTCGAGAAAACCGCCCACGGGGATTCCAACTGGGCATAGGAAACCATGCGCCGATCCTCCGGTCCCATGCGCAATTTCCACGCCAACTTGCCCTCAGTGATATCCAGAGCATAGACATAGCCGTCATTCGCCCCAAACAGGCAAAGGTCTCCATAAATCGTCGGCGGCGTGGTCACTCGACCTCCAACGTAATATTCCCAAATCACCGCACCATCCGCACCTCCCAGCATCACCATTTTGCGTCGATTAAGATCAGCCGCAAACACATGGCCACCGGAAGCCACCGGAGCCGTCATCAAACCTGCCAGTGAATCTTTCCAACTGCCCTCAATATTGCTATCCGTCATCACTGTCGCGATTTCTTTCTCCCACTCGATCCCCAGACCGCTTGGCACCTGGGTCGCCCCGTTGGCGTTGCTGCGCTTGGCATTGCCCATGAAGGTGAACCACCCATCCGTGCCTGACGAAGTTTGCTGACCATACGCTGGGCCTTTTTTCAACCGGGACCCTGACTTCATTTCGTCACTGCTCGGTTCGCTTCCGATCGGGCCGAAAGAAATGAAACCCGGCACCGTGCCGGGCGCGCACAGACAATACGTCTGCGCGGTGTAAAAAACCCCGTTGGCCGGAATCGCAGCAAACATACACGAACCACGTGCTGCGCCAAAAGTCTTGATCTGACCTTCCACTTTATATTTGTTCGAACGATTGGCAGTGATGATGCCATTAACATAAACTTGAGGTGTGCACACCGTCGCCCCCACATTGATCCCTTTAATCCCATCCGCTTTTTCACCAGTTTTGGCATCATACGCGGTGCCTCCAAGATGAACATAACCACCTTGTAAAACCGGAAACCCCACCCCACCCTTGCGCATCACTTCTTTCCCCGTCGCGCCATCCAGCCAAATCGCCTCGCGCCCACTGCTTTGGTCCGACTGGGTAATGGCATAGGTGTTTTTGCTCACCGCCAAACCGCCCAAACCCGCCACCCCCACCGCCAGGTGATCCACGCTCTTTGCGCCCAAGGCCAAAGCCCCCGCTTCCCACAGAATCTCGCCACTTTTTAAGTCCAACGCCACCACCTTTTGCACCCCGCGACCGTCCACCTTCTGGTCTTGTTGCCCTCGACGTTTTTTCTTCAAGGTCTTGGCAAGTTCATATTCGTCCGCCCCATTGCGATCCACCAGATAAACCCGCCCGTCCGCTCCACGCAGCGAGGTCACCAAGCCGGATCTTTGCCAAACCTTTTTACCACTGGCCAGATCAAAAGCCTCCAGCGTGCCTTCGGTAACCGCCATGTCCAGCGGCCGCCGGTCAATCCCGGTTTTGGCACCGACATCATCTCCACCCTTCCAAGTCGCCGCCACCATCACCCCATCCATCAGCATCAAGTGGGATGTCATGAAGGTGG
Organism: Verrucomicrobiota bacterium; assembly: GCA_024277195.1. Lineage (GTDB taxonomy): Bacteria > Verrucomicrobiota > Verrucomicrobiia > Verrucomicrobiales > DEV007 > JAADHD01. The sequence continues at coordinate 2,468 of JAJRVS010000303.1, forward strand.
TCTCAAAAGTCCGCAACACCTTGCCGCTCGCCCCATCCAATTCCAACAGCTCCTGATCCTTGTTCACCGCATAGACCTTGCCCTTCATTGCCACCATCGGCGCACGAGCGGTGTAAAACAGACCGCCGTAAAAAATCGGACCCAGTTTTTTTCGCCACAGTTGGGTTCCGTTCCACGCATCCCGCGCGATCAGATACATATCTTGGGTTTCCTTAGATGCAGCCATCTCGTTAGCAGTGCGTTTTAGGTTTTCCCTAGCGCAATTAGTGACGTAGTAGATCCGTCCATCCACCACTGCGATCGCCCGCGTATTGGTCCAGGCATGGGAGTTTTCCTGATTTGTTTTTAAGTTGAAAGGCAGGTCGTCATTCCATTTCAGTCCCAGGGGAAACTTGACCAACTCATCCGTTGATGCGCCCGAGTTACCGCCGGCATTACGGTAATTGTGCGTCCAGATATCCATGCCCTGTGGCCGTTTACGAGTAGTGATCTTCCATTTGCCATCCGTCAAAGCACAAAGTTTACCGCCCGGCGCAACCGCTTTCAGAGCAGCGTCCCGGTTAAAATCACCACTGCGTTCCATCACCAGCCCGTTGAGCAAATTCTCGCGGTAAGGGAAAGGTTTGATGCCAATCGCTTCAACCAACAACTTGCCGCCCACCCCGGCTTCGTCCGCCGCTTTAGCGATGACTTGAACGGCCGCCTCATCCGGAGCGATGTAGTGAATCACCACATCACCCGTTTTGGCCAGATCGATCATCCACGGCTTGAGCTGACCATCTCCGATCACCGCGCAGATACCGTTTTTTGGCAAATGATCCACCGACAAGTCGGCGGCCCAGATTTTTTCCATAGACAACAATAAAAGCAACCATGCAGCAGCAAGAATCAGTGAGTTTTTCATAGGGGGGTATTCTAACCGTGAATGCACGTTCCCTCATCCACGCCGCAAATCAATCAAACCTTTGAGCGAATCGCCAAAGCCAGACCCAACAAAACCACCCCGCCTCCCAGCACCTGCATCGGGATCAAAGCCTGGCCAAGAATCCATACCCCCAGTCCCGCCGTGCACACGGGCTGCACCAACAAAGTCATCGCCCCCAGACTAGCGGGCACGCCTTTTAATCCGTAAGCGATCAAACCCTGCCCGCCCGCATGCGAAATCACCCCCAAAGCAACTAAAGGCCACCAACCTACCAGCGTATCAGGAAAAATCGGGCCCTGATGAATCAAGGCCACCGGCAGCATCAAAACAGCCGCCACCGCACTGGCCCAAAACAGCAAACGTGGAGCCGAATGCCAACGGCGGAAATATTTGATCAACAACAAATACGTGCCGTAAAAACAAGCTGTCACCAAAGCGAGAAAATCTCCAAAAACCGGATTACCATCCACTGGCGGCTTCTCCCTAACTGCTGAACTGGCGACCAACAACACCACTCCTCCTGCCGCAACCAAAGCTCCCACTAAAAAGGCGCGACTGATCTTTTCCTTCCACACCAGCCACGAAAAAATCGTGATGAATACAATGGCTACATTGGCCAGCAGAGTGGAATTGGCCACCGAAGTGTGCTCGAAAGACCAATGCCAGGCGGCAAAATCCCCCGCAAAAATCAAACCAGGGAACCACATCCAATACCCCCATCGCGATTTGCCATTTTCATCTCCCGCTCGATCACTGAAAAAAAACACCAGACCAATCGCCAGCGTTCCAAAAAGCAAACGCCAAAAAGCCACCTCTATCAGACCTAGGTTCCCGATCTGCGCCCCCAGCACCGCAAAGATCGGCGCAAAGGCAATGCCTACCGCACCGCCAACCAAGCCAAAAAAGTGCGGCCACGATATTTTCTGATCACTTGGGGAATTCACGGCAAGCCATTAATAAGCGATTCCTACCTAGACACCAACTTTATCCGTGTCATCGACGAAATCTATGATTCATTAGTCGTCATGAAAATTTTAGTCACCGGTGCCACCGGCAAAGTAGGTCAGGTTTTTCTCCGACAACTGTTCGCCGACGAGCGTTTCTCCCACGCATCCGCACGCGCACTGTGCAATAACCGCGAAGTGGAAACCCACGACCGCCTAGACATGGTGAAAGGATCCATCTCGGAACGGGAAGTGGTCAAACAAGCTCTCGATGGCATCACTCACGTCGTGCATCTGGCCACCTGCAAGGAAGTGCCGGAAACCGTCATGGATGTCAGTATCAAAGGCCTGTTCTGGTTATTGGAGGAATCCCGCATCAGCCCCACGTTCGAACGTTTTGTTCACATCAGCGGTGATGCGTCGGTCGGGCATTTTTTCTACAACTACGACCGCCCGATCACCGAGGAGTTCCCTTTGAAAGCTTACCCAGGATGTTATGCACTGTCCAAAGCTCTCGAAGAAACCATGATCGAACAGTATTACCATCAATACGACTTTGACGGCTGCTGTCTGCGCGCTCCATGGATCATGGAAAAAGATGACTTCAAGCTCTCCCTCTCATTTGGCGAAGACGTATTCGGAGGGCCTCGCTGGTGTGATCTTGTTGCAAAAGAAGACGCCGCAGCTCATCAACAAAACTCCACTATCCCCGTCATGCTCGACCCAGAGGGAACTGCAGTGCGACGTAACTTTGTCCATGCCGAAGACCTCGTCTCCGCCATCCTCAGTGCGCTCGAACATCCGGCAGCCCGCCAACAACTGTTCAACATCTCAATGGACGAGCCCGTCAACTACCAGCTAGCTGCAGATTACCTCAAAGCCACCCGTCAACTGAACTGCGTCGGTGTGAAAACACCTTTTTATTCCACTTGGCTCGACAACAGCAAAGCTCGCCACCGCCTCGACTGGAGCCCCGACTACGATTTGACCCGACTCATCGACAGCTCCTGGGATTACCAACGCGGCGAGGGTGATGAAAGAAAAATCTGGTACCCTGGTTGAATAAGCCGAGCGGTAACTCCATCCCCGCTGCACCAACATGAAGGACTCCCACCGCGACAGCATTAACATTCAAAAGCAGGCCTTGTCCTTGCTTCAGATTTTTGTCGCAGGATTTTTTTAATCTTCCTCACCCCGGCGCTGGGAGGGGTAGCCATGCTGGTCGGCACTTATTTCATCGATCTGGGCATCTTTCTACTAATGGTGAACTCGCTGGCACCTGCCTATTTCGCTGCCAAAGCTTTCAACTTTATTCACCTCAAGAATAATAAA
>JAJRVS010000304.1 GCA_024277195.1 Verrucomicrobiota bacterium
ATGGAGAGTGGTGGCAGGCGTGAAAAAACTAACTAATCAGATTTATGAAAGAAGAAAGAAATAGCATGATTAAAGATGACGGGGCAACAAAAAAAATAATACCTTACACCGAGTTGCGGACTTTTTATAAAATGCTTAGATCCTACAGTAGCACTGGATTTCATTGTGCGTTTGCCGAAGAGATCGCCCGAGCTAAGAATACTCAAAAGCTGGCGGACCAGTTTTGCCGATCTGTAAAGCATTTTGAGTCATATGAGAATCGTGATGAAAAATTTTATGATGGTGCAAACAGGAAAAAGCTGGAGTCATCATGTGATAAAATAACGTCCACGTTGGATGCCGCAGTTCAGATAAATAAAACGGAATGCACAGTGAGAGGTAAAGATGAATTAAATTTTCTCTATGTAGACAGGGAAATTGTCCCTGCTCGTACCAAGGGAGGAGCTTTTGAATATCATGAAAGTTCTAGTCACAATCGTTCAGCTGATTTGCTATTAAAAAACGCAAAAGACAATCGACCGATTATCGGTGAGATTAAAGTGAAGGCGGATGCAAACCCGTTTTTAGCACTGATTCAGTTACTCCTGCATGCAGCGGAAATGGTGACTCAGAATCAAGTCCAGCGCTTAAAAAACAGCTATCCTGATGAGGATTTTCAAACTGAAAAGGATGACTGTCCAGGCTATGATCTTTATCTAGTGATGTTTGGTTATGAGAAACATCTAAGTTCAAACAATAAATCTAGTGTGAAGCTTTGGGAGGACTTGTTGAAATACACAGAAACTATTTCTCAGGATCTTGTGAAATGCAAAAATTTCCGTAAATATGTTCGCCGGATTGTGTGTTTGAATCTCCCTGAAGGGGAATCTGTTGATCAAGGGTTCAAACTCGGTAAAGAGATGCTCGATTGAATGACGCTTTTAATGGGAATATTAAAGATCAAAGGGCTCACACGAAGACACGAAAGCACGAAGGAAAAGCTAAGAAGTTTTGAATTGCACGAGTGCTCTCGCTTTCGACGGTATAAGGGTATGTGGAAGTATTTGGATGGGAAGGGGTGAAGTCACGGTTAAACAAATATGGAAATTTGTTTTACGGTTGAGTGATATGGCTGGCGTAGGATAGAACTCCGTTTCTGTCGGTAGTTTGCCTTCGTTTTGCGAGATAGCGTTTGCCGTTATGAGGGGCGTGGAAGTATTTGGACGGGAAGGGGTGAAGTCACGGTTTAACAAATATGGAAATTTGTTTTACGAGTAGTTGAAGTGCATGCCGTAGGACAGAACTCCGATTCTGTCCGGTAGTTCACTCCCTTTCCGCCAAATACCTTTCGGCATCCAGTGCAGCGGCGCAGCCGCTGCCGGCGGCGGTGATGGCTTGGCGGTAAACGTGGTCGGTGACGTCGCCGGAGACGAAGATGCCGGGCACGCTGGTATCGCTGCTGGCATTGGGTTTGACGATGTAACCGTTGTCATCGAGATCGACGCCGATGCCGTTGTTGAGAAACTGGGTGTTGGGGGTGTGGCCGATGGCGACAAAGACACATTTCACTTCGAGTTCGCTCTCTGCATCCGTTTTGAGATTTTTAAGGGTAATCGCACGCATTTCACCGTCGTCGTCGGTGAGGTAGGCGGCGACCGTGCTGTCCCAGACGGGTTCGATTTTGTCATTTTTGAATACGCGGTCTGCCATGATTTTGGAGGCGCGCAGTTCGTCGCGGCGATGGATGAGATAGACTTTGCTGGCGAAGCGGGTGAGGAAGTCGGCTTCTTCGCAGGCGGAATCGCCGCCACCGATGACAGCTACAGGGACATCGCGGTAAAAGGCTCCGTCGCAGGTGGCGCAGGAGGTGAGGCCGTGGCCGATGAGTTCTTTTTCGTTGGGCAGACCTAGGTGACGAGGGCGGGCACCGGTGGCGATGATGACGGATTCGGTCGGGTATTCCTTGCTGTCGGTTTTGATCACAAAAGTGCCGTCGTCAGCTTTTTCGATGGCGGTGACAGCGGCGTATTCTACTCGTGAACCAAATTTTTCTGCTTGCTGCTGCATGCGCATCATTAGCTCTGGACCCATGATGCCTTCAGGGAAGCCTGGGAAGTTTTCGACCTCGGTGGTGGTGGTCAACTGGCCGCCGGGTTCCGCACCGGAGATGACCAGGGGCTTGAGATTGGCTCTGCCTGTGTAAATCGCTGCTGTCCAACCTGCGCAACCCGTTCCGATGATGATGACTTTTTCCATGATGGGATATAAAAGCAGGCTGCGCATGGATGGCAACCATAAATGATGGGGGCGGGGGCAGTCATTTAACTTGCAGAGTGTTTGTTGCCCCTCTATGGCAAGGGGGTGATTCTCCTTATCCTGAATTTATGAAAAAAGCTTCGATTGTTCCATATGTCAGTTGCCGGAGAGAGTTCAGTTCTTTTTTCATGTGCTATTTGAGCAAGTGTTTGTTGTTGGTGGGGCTTGCGCTGCTTCTGCCTGCTTGCACCACGGTGAAAGTTTCGACCAAACCACAAAGAGTCACCCAAGAGGGCATAAACTCGGCGATTCGTTTGAAAAAAATAGCTGTTGAGTCTCCGGGGCGAGATGATGATGAAAAATATGTCGGTTTTTCGAAGCAGACAGTGGCTTTGTTAAAACGAGCACAAAAGCTGGACTCCAGCGGTGATCGGGAGGTTGCTGCCGAGCACTTTCTTGAGGTGGCGTTCGATGCCCGGGAGTTGTTGGTTGATTTTGTCGAACCGCGCAAGTCGCCTGCGCAACAGGCGCTGCTGCGGGTTCACAATCGGGCTTTGGCGCGTTTTGCTGAATTCTGGACAGTGGATCCTCGTCGGAAAGGCCGGGGTCCTTATATTTTCAAATTTGCCGATCACACTTATGAAATTGTGTTGGGGAAAGACAGTGATTACCCCCGCAATTTTTTTGACAAAGCTGTAGCTGCTCGATCCATCAAAGGAAGAGGGGTGGTGAAAAAAAACCGCGAGGGTTATGGCGCGGCGATGGTGGGGATACGTGAGCAGCGGCCCGGGCGTGAGGAAGAGTTGAAGTTTTATCCAGCTCGTGGCATGCATGTGTCGGCAACTTTGGTGATGGGGGATCCTCGCCCGGGAGTTGGAAAGGATGCGCCGATTGTGGTGCCGCTGTCGATAAAAAATCCGTCATTGACCGAGATGGTCACCGTAGCGGGGCATACGGTGCCCATGGAGGCCAATTTTTCGGCTCCATTTGAATTGCTGCTCAACGGCAGCAACGAATTATTAGAAGGCTTGCGGGGGTTTTTTGAAGCGGAACAACGCGAGAGTTCCTCGGGTTTGTTTTTGTTAGAGCCTTACGATCCGGATCGCATACCAGTGGTTTTGGTTCACGGCTTGGTGTCTGTGCCGATGATTTGGCGCAGCATGATTCCGGAATTGCTCTCGGATCCGGCTATTGCCAAGCGTTATCAGTTCATGGTATTCACATATCCCAGTTCGTACTCTATTGGCGAGTCGGCCTTGCTTTTTCGCAATAGTCTGGCCGAGGTGCGTGCTCGTTATGATCCCCGCGGGCAGGATCCGCTGTCGAACAATATGGTGGTCATTGGTCACAGCATGGGCGGGGTGTTGTCCCATATATTGGTGGCGGACTTTGATGACAGGATTTGGAATCAGATCAGTGACGTGCCTCTGGAGAAAACCAGGTTTTCGCCAGAGGCTAAAGCCAAGCTTAGGGAGATGGCCTATTTTGAACCTGATCCGGCGGTGAACCGGGTTGTTTTTATAGCTGCACCGCACCGGGGGGCGAAGCTGGCTTTGTCTAATTTGCCTAATTTGTTATCAAGTTTGGTTAAATTGCCGGGGCATTTGCTGTTGAATACAGCTAATTTACTTGCCGAGCCTGCCATTAAAGATCTGAAAATACCTTTTTCCAAGAAGCTCACCAGTATTCAGTCTTTGCGTCCAGATGCGCCGGTTGCTTTGGCGCTCGATGCGTCGCCGTATCGCAAAGGTGTGGTGTATCATTCTATTATTGGAGACAAGGGCAAGGGGGACACTCCCGACAGCTCGGATGGCGTGGTCGAATATTGGAGTTCCCACCAGCAGGGAGCCGCTTCGGAAATCATTGTTCCTACCGGGCACAGTGGTTCTTACAAACATCCGCTGGCGACTGAGGAGATCAAGCGCATCCTTTATCTGCATGCGAAGCGCTGAATAATCGAGCTCTGGCATTTCCTTGCTTGCAAGCCGCGATTATTCGCTCAAGTTGGCTGGATGAAAAAAACGCCATTGTTCATAATTCTTGCAGCTGTAGTTGCCCTTCCGACCCTTCATCTTGCCAAGGAGTCAGGTGGATTCACTTCGCTTTTTAACGGTAAAGATCAGACCGGTTGGCACAATCCTTACGACTGGGGCAAAGTTGAAGTAAAAGATGGTGAGTTTCATCTGACGGCGGAGAAGAAGTTTTTTCTCGTCACCGATAAAGAATATTCTGATTTTGTTTTTGAGGGGGAAGTGCATTTGCCTGAGGGCAAGGCCAATTCAGGTTTCATGTTTCGCTGTCATGTGGAGCCGAACAAGGTGTTTGGTTATCAGGCGGAGGTTGATGGTTCGGAGCGTCGTTGGTCGGGCGGTCTTTATGATGAAAGTCGCAATAAGTGGGTATGGCCGGGCAAAGAAGGCAACAGCGTGTTGAAAGAGTCACTGGCTTGGGCCGAGGAATCGCAGGCACACTTTGCCAAACCTGAAGTCAAAAATGCGCTCAAACGCAATGGCTGGAATCAATACCGGATCACCTGCAAGGGCAACAAGATCAAAATTGAAGTGAACGGGGTGGTCACTACCGAAATCGAGAACAGCATTGATGCCAAAGGTTTTATTGGTATCCAGCATCACGGGGAAAAGGGAGCAACTTACCGTTTTCGTAATTTGCGGATTAAAGAGTTGTAAGAGAATGGCTATTTAACGCATCATCCACCTTGTTGCAGGGAATGACCCCGCAATTTAAAGTTCATTTTGTCATATGTCGTCTGCTACCGCATCAAAAAATACCCTGGATTCTTCGTCAGTAGGCGAGGTCAAAAGTGCCGGACTCGAGATTAAAGACGCTTTATTGATTTTCAATGAAGCGTGGGCCGAGCTGGAGTCCGAGTTTGGGTGTAAAAATTTGTGTTTCCCTAAGGAGATCATTTTGCTTGGAGGGGCACCAGGAGCGGGCAAAGGCACTAATACCGGATTTATTATCAAGGCCCGCGGATTGACCTGCGCGCCGATTGTGGTGAGTGATCTGCTAGACACTCCGGAGATGAAACGGCTGAAAGACGGCGGCAACATGGTGGGCGATCGTGAGGTGGTCGCTATATTGTTTCGCAAGCTGATTGAACCGGATTTCCGTGACGGAGCAGTGCTTGACGGCTTTCCCCGAACGGATGTCCAGGTTGAGTGCATGAAGTTGCTGGTGGCCAAGCTTGGGCAATTGCATCGGGAATACCGGGAGACTGCACTGGCGGCAAATTTTCGCCGTCCTACGGTTCATGTGATGGTACTGTTTGTTGACGAAAAGAGCAGTGTTGAACGTCAGTTGAGTCGTGGTAAGGAAATCGAACGCCATAACGCTGAAGTGGAGGCGACTGGGATTGGGGAAAAACAGGAGCTGCGGGTGACTGATCTCGATCCGATTCGCGCGCAGCATCGCTATCGTGTTTTTAAAGAAAGCACTTGGGATGCCTTGCAGTCGTTAAAAGAGATTTTCTTTTATCACCTGGTCAATGCGCAAGGCAGTTTTGCCGAGGTGGAGCAGAATATTCTCAAGGAATTGAAATACCAGAGTTCGCTGGAGCTTGATCCGCGCACTTTTGAAAAGGTGCGTGGCTTGCCCTTGGCTAGTGAGATAGTGATCCACGCCCGCCAGGAGTTGGTGCGCAGACTGGATAGTTATTCGCACGAGCACGGCGAACTTTTTGGCTGTGTGGTTGATTTGATTGGCGGGCGATTCATGCCGATCATCAAGCGACACGCCATTTCAGGGCGTGCGATCGTCAATAGTGAGGATGCCCTTCTTTCCGACCCTCTGGCTCTGACGATGCTGATTGATATATTCTCCGAGCGAGGTTTCCACGCGGTTGTTGACAAACAACTCAATCGTGTGCCTGAGAGAATCGACCTTGAGAGCGGGGAGATAAGTTTCCGGCCGAATACAGTTTATCGTATTCGCATTTATTTTGAAGGGTCTGAGATTCGCCGAGGTTAATATTTTCACCGGCAAGTTTTACCCGGGGAAAGTGGGGGCGTAAATGCGTAGGTTCAAATTTCTAGCAGGGTTTTTTTCCTGTGCTAGGTTGGGCGCTCGAAATTTAACGTTAATGAAAACATTAAACTCTCTATTCATCGCGACTTTGTTCGTGGCTCTTGCTTCGTTTGTCCAAGCCGGAGAAAAGCAGCTTACGGTCAAAAAAGGCGATCATATCGTCATCATCGGGGCAGGTATGGGCAGCCGGATGAATCACTTTGGTCACTTTGAGACAGAATTGTTCCTGCGTTTCCCGGATATGGATTTGACGATCCGCAATATGGCCGACGAGGGCAATACTCCGGCTTTTCGTCCCCATCCAGGACGTGGTTACGAGGAGCAGTATGCTTTTCCCGGCGCTAAAGCGCTGCTTAAGCCGGAGTATCAAACGAACACCAAGCCTGATGGACATTTTGAAACACCGGATCAATGGCTGAGCCGCCTGCAGGCCGATACCATCATTGCTTTTTTTGGCTTTAATTCTTCTTTTGACGGAGCGGAAGGGCTTGAGCGCTACAAGAAGGAGCTGGATGCTTTTATCAAATATACCCTGGGGCAGAAATACAACGGAAAATCGGCACCCCAACTGGCTTTGGTTGCGCCGACGGCTTTTCAGGATTTGTCGGTCAAATATCATGTGCCGGACGGGGTGAATGAGAACAAGAATCTCAAACTCTACACCGAGGCTTCCCGCCAGGTAGCTAAGGAAAACGGGATCGTTTTTGTCGATGCGTTCACCCCTTCCAAAGCCTGGTATGCTGACGGAAAACAGCTCACGGTTGATGGAGCTCTGCTCAATAGCGCGGGTTACGAGTCTTTGGCGCCAACTCTGGCGGATGCCCTTTTTGGCGAAAAGGAAGTTGATGCGTCCAGACGCACAGGAATCAATGCGGCGGTTACTGAGAAAAACTGGGCGTGGTTGAATGACTTTAAAATTCCCAATGGGGTGCATGTTTATGGGCGTCGTTACAACCCTTTTGGGCCAGGCAATTATCCGGATGAGTTGAAAAAAACCCGTGAAATGACAGTGATCCGTGATCATGCCATTTGGGCGGCGCTGAAGGGCGAGCGGTTTGATGTCGCTGCGGCAGACGCCACGACTCACAAGCTGGCCAAGGTCGAGACCAATTACAAACCGAGCAAAAAGAATGGCACGGTGGATTATCTTGACGGCAAACTTTCCGAGACAAAAATCGAAGTGGCCGAAGGTTACAAAATTGAACTATTTGCTGATGAAAAACAGTTCCCTGATCTGGCCAATCCGGTGCAGATGTCTTTTGACAACAAAGGCCGCTTGTGGGTGTCCACCATGGCAAGTTATCCGCACTACCGGATAGGAGATGCCCGGCCCAAAGACAAGTTGTTGATATTTGAAGATACCGACAATGATGGCAAAGCGGACAAACAAATTGTATTTGCGGACGATCTGCACATTCCGATTGGTTTCGAAATCGCCCATGACGGAGTTTATGTCTCGCAGAGTGGTAGCCTGGTGTTTTTGAAAGATGTCGATGGGGATGATCATTACGATAGCAAGGAAGTGCTGCTGAGTGGTTTTGATGATCATGATACGCATCATGCGATCTCTGCTTTTTGTGCAGATCCTTCGGGAGCGATCATGATGGGAGAAGGGGTGTTTTTGCACACCAACGTCGAGGGAGCTTATGGTCCGGTGCGCGGAACCAATGGAGGGTTTTATCGTTACAGCCCACAGCGAAAACAGGTTATTCGTTATGCTCAGTTTCGCATTCCCAACCCTTGGGGCATTGCTTTTGACGACTATGGGCAGGACTTTTTTCTGCACACCTCGGGCACCAGTCTTTCCTGGATGATGCCCGGCTCGGTTGACCCGGTTTACGGAGTGAACATGGCCGCGCCAAATCTCATAACATCTGAATCGGTGCGTCCGACTTCGGGTTTGGAATTTGTTTCCAGTCGCCACTTTCCCGATGACGTGCAGGGGGATATTTTGCTCAATAACGCGATTGGCTATCTGGGGGCGAAGCAGCATCAGGTCATCGAAGATGGCACGGGTTTCACTACCAAGTTCCGTCAGGACCTTTTTGTTTCCAAGGATCTTAATTTTCGTCCAGTGGATCTCGAGTTCGCTCCCGATGGTTCGCTTTATGTCGTTGACTGGCACAATGCGCTCATCGGGCACATGCAGCACAGCGCGCGCGATCCTCTGCGTGATCACGAACATGGAAGAATTTACCGGGTGACCTATCCTTCGCGTCCTTTGGTGAAACCTGCCAAAGTGGCGGGTGCGAGCATCGCGGACTTACTTGAGAATCTCAAGTTGCCAGAATACCGTACACGTTACCGGACCAAACGGGAGTTGCGTGGGCGTGATGCCGGTGAAGTCAGTGCGGCGCTCAAAACATGGGTAGCCAAACAAAAAGATGAACGCCTCAAGCTCGAAGCTCTGTGGGTCAGTTGGGGAGTTGATCGTGTAGATGAGGATCTGTTGGGTGAGTTGCTGCAGGCAAAAGATCACCGAGTGCGCGCCGCTGCGGTGCGGGTATTGCGTTACAATCCTGAAGTCAAGAATCGTCAGCCGTTGTTACTGGCTGCGGCAGGGGATGAGCATGGCAGGGTTCGGCTGGAAGCGGTCACCGCCGGATCACGTGAAAACAAAGGCAATGGTCTGGCTATTCTGACTGTGGCTGAGCAAAAGGGGGTGGATAAATATTCGGAAGAATCGTTTAAGATAGCCAAAGCAGCGCTCAGCGGAGAAATTCTAGCAGGCTTGGCTAAAGAGCGTCCGGTTGGCGCGCCCAAACACCTTAAGGGGAAAGATGCCAAGTTGTATTCAAAGGGTGCAGAGATCTATTCGCGTGAAGCGCATTGCGGCACATGTCACCAGGCCAACGGTAAAGGGCTGCCTGCAGCAGGGTTTCCGCCACTCGCTGGAACAAAATGGGCTACGGGGGACCCCGACCGACTTATCAAATTGGCCATGAAAGGGATGTTTGGCCCCATCGAAGTTAACGGGAAAAAACTTCCGGGCGTGGTGCCGATGACGCCCTTTGAATATATTCTCAAAGACGACGAACTCGCTGCGACCTTGACTTATGTACGTAATTCCTTTGGTAATAAAGCGAGCGTTATCAAGCCTGAGCAAGTCAAAGCAGTGCGGGAAGCGATCAAGGATAAAAAAGACATGTATGTGCCCGCGGATTTGCTCAAGGAGCATCCGCATGCGAAATAGTCGGAAAGCTTAGTATGAGAATCAGCCTGAAAGATGCAGTAGGGGACTTTTTTGAAACTCCGGAAAAGTGGATGACGCTGCTGTTTTTGTCGCTTTGCCAGTTTATTCCGCTTGTCGGACCGGTGGTGATGATTGGTTATTTTACTCGCCGTTTTGCTTTGACGCGATCCGGCAGTGAAGCGCCGGATTTTAAGTTCGAGGACTTTGGCGATTATTTGCAGATAGGGTTATGGCCTGCTTTAGCTTATTTTGCAATGGCCCTGTTTGCGATGCCGTTGATCTTATTAGCCGAACTGCCCGTGCTCATGGTGATGATAAACCTGGAGCCTGAACCAGCTTCTTTTGCGCCGATCATTGCGGCAATGGCCCTTAGTTATGGACTGATCATCCTGATAAGTTTGCTGCTGATGTTTTTTGGTGCCCCTGTAGTATTAAGATCCAGTTTGATGAAGCGTTTTCAAAGTGGATTTTCAATGGGCTTTGTTTTTGATTTTATTAAGAAGGTAGGAATGAGCTTTTTCTTTTGGATGGTGATTCTGTGGGTAATTTCAATGGTGGCATCTGTGGCCGGGATGTTGGTGCTTTTCGTGGGAGCGGTCTTAGTCAGTACGCTTGCGATGTACGCCGGCTTTCATTTGCTGTATCAGCATTACGAGCTATACCTTGAGCGAGGGGGGCAGCTAATCGAAGTCCACCCGGAAGTCTTGAGAAATGTGACCGGGCGTCCTCCGCTTCCCGTTGTGAAACAACAAGGGTGATATTTTTGCTATTCGGATGAAAAATGGGGAGGGGAGAGTGATCGGATATGAAGAGTTGGAATGGTTTCTAGTTGTGGTATTTTTTAAAAGGATGAAAATTCGTAAAAATCTAACTTTTTAGGTTATTTGCTTGTCATGAAACTTTAGCGAAGGTAATCTCGCCACATAAAGTTTCAGGGGCGAATTCTGTCCATTCGGGAGGGATTTGTAACTTGTTATACAACTGTGTTGAATAACAGTTATCCAACACAGTTGTATATTATGATGTTCGCATACATAAAATGAAGAACCTAGCGATCATTGTGTTTGCGGCTTGGGGCATCATTCCCAATGCAGTGAGAGCTGATAGCCCTGCAACTCCTCGTCCGTGGGTAGCAACCTCTGAGAGAGGCGAATACTTATTCAAGATGGTGCCTGCGAAATGGCGTAAGGATGATGAGAAGTATGTCATCGGCCGCGAAGCATTTGGAGTCGCCTACAAGGTTACAGAAGATGGTGAGCTTGATGAAATTTGGCGCACCGAGGGCTGGTATACATTTGAAGGATACCTCTCTGAGGATGGTCAGTATTTTGTGCGATTCGGCCCGTGGGCAAGCGATCAGAAGAAGCATACGGATCTGGCGATAGCCTTTTATGACCGTGGGAAGTTGCTGATGAAATATCGAGTTCGGGACCTTATTAAGAGACCTGAACTACTCACATATTCAACGAGTCATTACGATTGGAAGGCTGCCAATCAAACAAAACCGAATGGTTTTAAGGGTGGAACGTTTCACTTAGCCATGATAGACAAGATGACATACAGCTTCGATTATGAAACTGGTGAAATAATAATTTCCCGGAAGGATTTGGGAGTAGTGCGTGATAGCAAGGCGTTGACGAATCAACTCTCAGGAAAGGATGCAGCAACAGCAAAGGAGCGAATGGCTGAACTTTTGGAGGGAGGCCTTATCAAGAGATCTTTTCTAGAACAACTTGAGTTAACTGATATTTATGAAATCCCGGAAATATCATATTTAAGTGGCCGGGGGGATAGCGCAGTCTGGATAGCAAATTTTAACAGTAATGACGGGTGGCTATATGATGAGGAAGTATTCCTCAAGGAAGAAGTCGAAGTGAGTATTGCGATTCCAATCATCGATAGCAAGAAGCTTAGGGCTACCGTTGTGCCCACCGAAATTCACGATACAATCAAGACCGCCATTAAGCATCCGTATGTAGGAAAGTTGATCGATGAAGGAATCGAGTGGATCAGGGTGCATATTCGAGGAGACAGGCTCTATTGGAATCCGACGGAACTCGAGGAATACTTGAAAAGACTTACGGGTAGGGTTCCGGACGAAGGTGAACTACGAAACTGGGCGAATTTGGTTATCAAAATTTACGACATTCCTGGGTTTCAATCGATTTACGTTAATACGCTGACGGGTTCTCTCATATATGAAGAAGAGTCCAAAGACCCGTGGGAATGGGAGCCAATTTTACAAGACAGAAGTGGCAAACAAAACAATGCGAACAAGACGCTGCACACCAAGCACTGAGCCGCCCCGATGTTGAAAAATTAACATGACTTTAAACACTAACTCCTTCGTTCACGCTCGCTCCTTGCTCAGTGCTGGGTGAGCTCGACGTTCGCTCAGGAAAAATGACTCAAGGTCAATTCTGGCATCTGATATCTGAAATTAATGTTTCTGCCCTTGAGTCCGGCGATGACGACACGGCTGTATTACCGCTTAAAGAAATTTTAGAGAAGCTGTCAGAACCCGATTTAGAGGCATACCACGAATATTTATCACAAAAGCTACACGCTCTAGATGGAGAGGTTTTTGCTGACAATTCGGGCGAATCTAGAGATTCCGACGACGCGTTTCTCTATGCTCGATGTTACGTCGTAGCAAAGGGAAAGGATTTTTTTCACACAGTCATAGCAGACCCTAGTCTCATGCCGAAGTCGTTAGACCTGTGGTGTGAATCTCTCCTATATCCTCATAAAGAGGCGTGGGCGAAACTAACCCGTTCCGATCCATCAGAGTGGATTTTTGATGCATCGGTCAGTTATGAAAGTGGCAGTAATGAAAGGTTATGGGCGCGTTAATATCACATGTCTCTCAAAACGCAACAGAGCAGCCCGCTACTCGCCTCCAGTCGAAATCTAAATAAAATTTTTAACCCTCAACTTGGATACGAAAACTCGCAACCTGTAGATGGCTGTCTGGGCGCGACGTTATGTTAAAAAATCTAATTTTATGTTTAAACCCGATACGTCGGAAATAATGAGCTTTGAGTCACCGGAAGATCTGAGTAAGTGGCTACAAGCGAACCACGCTTCCGATAGCGAACTTTGGCTGAAGATTTTTAAAAAGGGGTCAGGTGTTCCGAGCGTGACTTGGAACGAAGTCGTGATCGAGGCGCTGTGCTGGGGCTGGATCGACGGCATCAAGAAGTCAGTCGATGACCAAGCCTACCTTCAACGCATTACTCCGAGAAAGCCAAGAAGCAATTGGTCGAAGAGAAATACAGAACATATCGAGCGCCTGATAATTGCAGGACGGATGGAGGAGCCGGGACTCGTGCCTGTTCGTGCCGCGAAAGCGGACGGTCGTTGGGAGAACGCCTATTCGGCTAGTGAGATGAAGGTTCCAGCGGACTTTCTAGCAGCTCTGGATAATAGGCCAAAGGCTAAACAGTTCTATGAGACGCTAACCAAATCAAATCGCTACGTAATTGCTTATGGATTGGAATCTGCAAAGAAATCGGAAACCAGGCAGAGGAGGTTTAAAAAATTCATGGATATGCTAATCCGCGAAGAGAAGCTTGACTTTGGCTTCAAGAAAGATGAAAAAGCATAACAAGAATGTGGAGCCAACGCGCCACCAAGCGCGGCTCATGGATGACGTCAGGTGAATAAAAGAATGGCTCACAAGAAGAAAACATTGCCACTCAAGTTTCAGGTATGGGTGGATGCACGGAAACGATTTCGCCTGTCACATGATCACATTCAGATGGCAAGAGAACTGGGACTCAACCCCAAGAAGTTTGGGAGCCTTGCTAATCATGGTCAAGAGAGATGGAAGTCTCCACTTCCGATATTCATTGAGGATCTCTACTTCGAGCGGTTTGGGAGAGAGCGTCCCGAAATTGTCATGACGATTGAGCAAATGTTAGAGAAAAAAAGAATTAAGAAGCAGGAGCGAGCGCCAGCGAAGGAGCCGAGCGTCAATGAAGCTAAAGATGAATTCTAGAATCCATTCTGATCCTGCCTGTAACGAAATCAAAATCCGAACAAGGCGTGACTGCGAACAGGCCACTCGTCACGAGCTGAAACGTTCATGTAAATTTGAAAACATAACTAATAGACCGAACAAGGAGGAGCTGACCGATCCGCTACCGCTGTGAAGTCGAAGTCGCAATGACAGCTCTAAAACTTCAACATCGTGCCGGAAGCGCGCAGCCAGTAGCTCTCCGACATCGCCTTAATATTTTTGTCTCAAGCGGCATCCACATGGGCAGTGGTTTTCACATATCTTTCAGCAGACTTTTATTTTTCCACAAATAACCGACTCCGGACCAGACGGTAAGGATGAGGGTGGTAGCGATGAGTAGGTTGCCGACGATGGTGGGGCCGAAAATTTTCGAGTCAAACAAGGCGTCGAGCCATTGCAGGCCGGGGTCCTCCGAAGCGAGGAAAACCAGGAAGTAGATCACGGTGATGATCTGCCAGATGGTTTTGTGTTTGCCGAGTTTTTCTGCGGCCAGCACTTTGCCTTCGGCCGCGGCGACTAGCCGCAGTCCGGTGACCATGAATTCTCGGGCAAGGATGGCGATCACTACCCAGGCGGGGAACAGGGCGCGGGTGGGTTCGAGGGAACAGAGCATGACAAAACCGGAGGCCATCAGGACTTTGTCAGCGAGTGGATCCATTAATTTTCCGAAGTCGGTGATGAGGTTGTGCTTGCGTGCCAGGTAGCCGTCGAGGAAGTCGGTGATCGCGGCGATGCTGAACAACAGCAGGGCGGCGGTTTTTCCGTAGGGCAAATCAATGGACAGCGCGGCGACAAAAAAGCCAGTCAGGACCAAACGGCTTACAGTGAGTTGGTTGGGCAGATTCATGACGGTTTAGGAGGGGTTTTTGGCGAAAATGGGTTTTTTCCAAATAGGCACGGTTTTTTTGATGCGTCTGAGGTATTCGCGGGAGATGTCGAAAGCGGCCTGGCTGTGGGCGGTTTGCACTCGGATGAGAAGAGAAGCTTCCCCCGCTGCGACAAAACCGATGCGGTGATGAATGGCCACCAGATGCTCGGGATTTTCATCCAGCATGGTTGCGACGATTTTGTCGAGTTCTCCTCCAGCCATGTCTGGATAGCAGGAGTAGTCGATGCCGGTGATGATGCGGCCGTCTTCTTCATCGCGCACCACGCCGTGGAAACGAATGTCGGCTCCGTGGTGTTTGGAGGGAGGAAAGCCTGCCTCCACCGAGCTTACGGTTTTTTCAGAAATAGAAACTTTTAAATCACTGCTTGCCATTTTTTGAAGCTGGGTAGTGTGCTATACGGTTTGATGTGGTGGAAAATGATCCCGACATGGTCTTGGGCTAAAGCTAGCACGAATCAGTAGCACACAAAAACAGATATCATGAGTAAAAGCGACTTTGGATTGATCGGTCTCGCAGTGATGGGGCAAAATTTGGTATTGAATGTCGAAAGCCGAGGCTTTCAAGTATCGGTTTATAACCGTACGACTTCAAAAATGGAAGATTTTGTCGCGGAGAACCCGGATAAAAATCTGGTGGGAGCAAAATCGCTGGAGGAATTTGTCGAAAGCCTCGAACAGCCCCGCAAGGTGATGATCATGGTGCAGGCTGGAGCTCCGGTGGATGCGGTGATCGAAGATTTGATTTCGCTGCTGGATAAAGGGGATTTGATCATCGACGGGGGGAATTCGCTTTATACTGATACCGAGCGTCGTTCGGAATACCTTGAGCCTACCGGATTGCTGTTCATCGGCACGGGGGTGTCGGGCGGAGAAGAAGGCGCGCTGAAAGGCCCGTCGATCATGCCGGGTGGACCAAAAGAGAGTTGGGAAGTGATCAAGCCGGTGTTTGAGGCTATCTC
>JAJRVS010000305.1 GCA_024277195.1 Verrucomicrobiota bacterium
AGTGAGTAGGATGTGGGACGCAATGGTATTGCGTGGGTCTTGGGGTGGTTTGGAAAGAACACAGCCGTAGCGAAGCGAAGACAGCCGGAGGAATCTACCCGAAGGCAAATTGCCAATCCATGCCACTGCCAATCCATGCCACTGCCAATCCATGCCACTGCCAATCCATGCGACGTTGTGGGTTGACGGATAGCGGAAGTCGGGCGTTGCTTGGCATTCGGTTGAAAACCGGCTTGCATTGTTGCATTGGGAAAACAGTTACTGCGGCAGACTTATTACTAGGGATAAAACATCAATGGATCAAGAAGGGGGAAATAATGCTGAGTTCGACGGTTATGCCGGGGATTATGATGCTCAGTTGAATAAGGGACTGAAGTTTAGTGGGGAGAGTAAGGATTATTTTGCCGAGGGGCGCATGCAGTGGGTGAGGAAAAGGCTTGAGGTTCTCGGGGTGCAGCCAAAAAAGGCTTTGGATTTTGGCTGTGGCACTGGTAGTGCGACGCCATTTTTTTTTAATTGCTTGGACATTGAACGTTTGTGGGGGGTAGACCCTTCCAGTGATTCCCTGGAGGTGGCTCGTAAAACGTGGTCGAAGTATAAGGCTGATTTCACAGAGGTGAAAGAGGATCTGGAGCAGCCAGTAGATTTGGCATTTTGCAACGGTGTGTTTCACCATATTATTCCAGAGGAGCGAGAGGCTGCTTTCGCTTATATTTATCGTAATGTGAAAGAGGGAGGGTATTTTGCTTTTTGGGAAAATAACCCGATGAATCCTGGCACGATGTATAGCATGAGTCAGGTGGCCTTTGATGCTGATGCGATCGTCTTATGGCCGAAGGAGTCCAAGCGGCGATTGCGCGAAGCGGGTTTTGAGGTAATTGCGGTGGATTTTGTGTTTTATTTCCCTCGTTTTCTAAAATTATTCAGATGGATGGAGCCGATGCTTTGTAAAGTGCCGTTAGGAGGTCAGTATTTGGTTTTGTGCCGGAAAAGGAGGCGGTAGCTTTTTAGGCTGTAGTCTGTAGGCTTTGGGAAGAGGGTTTCAAATACGGCGGGCTCGGCGGATCCTTATCCGTTGTCGCTTTTTTTAAAAACGTGGATTCCTAATAGTCCGATTGCTAACATGCTGGGTATGCTTATGAGGTGGATCCCAGGAATGAGGGCATTGGACAAGTTGAGGTTGGCAAAATCATTCAGTGCCCAGTTGAGCACTACGGCTGCGATGACGAGTCCTTCGATCGAAAAAAGGGTGAGCAAGAGAAAAAAGAGACTGCCTTCGTCGATGGTTATGAGTTTTTGAGTCAACTTGGAGGGCTGCTCTCTTTCGCGAAGAAATAAAACACAGGCGAACAGATAAAGTTGAATGCCTGTTAAACCTGCTAATAAAAGCAACGCTTTACTATGGAGGTCAAAAATATTGAGACCTAGCAGATTGGTGGGACCCATGACCAGGGCTGTGACTTGAAGTAAGGTGCTGATCAATACGAGCAAGAGCCCAATTTTTTCAAATAGGCGCGGGCGCTCGGACAGAATGAAGAGTAAGTGGCGCATGCCGTCGCGCCAGGTGCGCAGATGGGCGACGCGGCCTTCGGGGCCTTTGCGCAGTCCGGATGGGATTTCTACGGTTTTGGCGTCGTTTTTTAATGCTTTGATCAGCAACTCGGAAGCAAACTCCATGCCGCTGGCACGAATGTCCCATTGGGCGTAGGCGGTTTTGCGGATGCAGCGGAAGCCGGAGTTGCAGTCGCTGAGATTGCCTTTGAATAAGACGTTGATCAGGGTTGTCAGCACGGGGGTGCCGAGGTAGCGATGCAATGGCGGCATGGCGCTGTCTTCGATTTCGCCGTTCATCCGTGAGGCGATCGACATGTCGGCATCGACTTCGATGGCTTTCAGGTAAAGCGGCAGGCAGTGCTCATATAGGTAGGTGCTGTCGGCATCGGCGAACATGACGTATTCACCCTTGGCAGCCTCGATGCCTCCGCGCAGGGCGGCTCCGTAGCCACGCTGGGGAACTGGGATGACCCGGGCTCCAAGCTCGGTGGCGATTTCTGCGGAGCGATCGGTGCTGCCGTTGTCGGCAACCACGATTTCGTATTTCACCGAACCATCGCCGCTATCGAGAGAAGCTTGCACCGCCTTGATGCATTCGGCTAGGGTGCCTTCTTCGTTGAGGCAAGGGAAAACAAAGGTGAGGTCCATGTTGTATTTTTTGGAGATGGCTTAAATAAAGGGCTTGTTGAGATGCGGTAAATTGAGGGGAATTAGCTAATAATGTTCCGCTATCTTGAGGAAAATGAAAGGGTAATTCGTTTTTGGTTCCTAGTTCTTAGTGCTTCGTTGGAAAAACAAAAAACAAAGCCCCCTTCACCAGCAGAGGCCGTGGTAGTGGCCGGGTAAATCCTCGAGGTCGCGCCAGCCGTTGACGTCGACGATGTGGTGGTGGTCGGACAGCAGAGGGGACAGTTCTTCTAGGCTGGCGCAGGGTTTGGATACAACGAGAGTGCTTTGTTCGGGGATGGCGTCGCTGAGCTTTGTTTTTAGCAGGGACTCCAGACCGGGCAGTTTGGCCGAGGCGTAACGTTTGTTCATGCCGAC
>JAJRVS010000306.1 GCA_024277195.1 Verrucomicrobiota bacterium
AATGAATCAGAGTCTCATCAAGATCCACAAAAATATGCCTCCGCTGCCCCTTGCCAAGTATTTGATAGTTCAATCCACATGTATACGTATCTGGCAGCTCTATTAATTATTCCCCTCCTTTTTTGTAAATCACAAGCTTCACCCCGCTCACGTCCCACCCCCTCGGATAAAATGAATGACAACAAGATCGATCTCATTTTCTGATTGAATCAGAAAAAATGAATAAGCACCATTCAAAATACGACTAAACCCATAATCACAAGCCAAACATACAGCATGCACAAGTCCATCCTAGCCTCATTCCTGTTTTTGACCTTTGCCATCCTTACGACTTTTGCTCACGCTAGCGATACACGTCAAGATCAACAGACTCTATACCTAGCACAAAAGCGTGCCGCCTATTGGAAATCGAAACGTCACTTCGCACAGCACCACCAGCCCCCATTGTTAGCAAAACTACCAAAAGCATCAGCCCCACCCGCTATTCATCCTACCCTAGCGCGTCAAGTTACGCAGGCTATGCAAGCCTGCCGTCCGTAAGTTCAGAGTCAGCAAGCTCGACACAACAAAAAGATACCGAGCCAACTCTTACGGTGCTTCCTGCTTTCAGCTACAGCCGGCGTGACAGCAACACCCAGTGCAATGACGGCAGCCAAATCAACGTCACCCATATCAGCGACGATTTCACCACCACACAAGTCACTCAAAGCGGCAAAACCACCACCTACAATACCTTCCGTTATGGCGACGACTATTCGACGACGAGTAGCAGCGACGGACTCAATTGTAGCACTTTCCAATACGGCACCAAACCCAGTGTGAGTTCTCGCACTTCGCGCAGCCACAAGCTCTTAAGCCCACTTCCGCTCGATGGCATCAGCCATCCCTTGAACCGTCTCAACCACTCCGACAGCTCATCCTCCAGTCACCACCACACTAACTCCCTCGGAGGTCTCAACCTAGCACCCCCATTATTTGCCAATCCACTGCATTAGGTTCACGCACCAGACAGGGGAAGCCCCCGCCCTACAGCCCTCAACTTTTCCTCACCGTGCCCTCGATTCTTAATTCTTAATTCCTAATTCGTCATTGCCCTCCTCCCTCCATTTCCGTACTTTCCCGCGATTTTTACCTTCAGGCAGTGCCCTTCTGCTGTTTGACTTTGGGCGCTACGCTTGACCTTTCAGGACACCTATCTCACTACGTTCGATTGTCTATCTTTACTGCGTTCCGGTTCCCCTGCATTCGCGGGTTCGGCTGTGGTCAAATCTCATTCTCCCCCACTTTTACGCAATTTTCCTTGAAGCCAAGCAAAAGCGTAGTAAGATCGCGAACGATACGACGCGCGAATAGCTCAGCGGTAGAGCATCTCGTTTACACCGAGGCGGTCGGGGGTTCAAATCCCTCTTCGCGTACCAGCCTTCGCCGAAGGCTATGGCTGGCAAGCCAGCTGTAATTGGGCATTGCGGCCCGCCGAACGCAGGTCGGGACTGCCGATCTGATGAGCCCTAGCGAAGCAGATGATATTATTTTGCGAAGCCTATTTTGCAGAGCATCATTGTCCTGCAAGGCAATGATGCAATTCAAATCCCTCTTCGCGTACCAGCCTTCGCCGAAGGCTATGGCTGGCAAGCCAGCTGCAACAGGGCATTGCTCGTAGGATAGATTTCCAAATCTGTCCTCCTCAAATAAAACAGATATGGAAATCTGTTCTACCTCACCTATCAATCCTTGATAATCACCCTGCCGGGTTTTGCGGTCGACACCGGAGGTGCTTGCGCTACCGGCACAAGCCCTTCTAACAACTCCTCCTTCGTAATCTTGCCGGGATAGGCATCTACGTATAACTCCACAGCTGCCGCAATGGATGCCATACGTGCCTCCTTGCTCAATGGGCGACTTTCTCCCTTTACTCTCGGTCCCAAAGGGACGATCCAATCTGGCACCCCCCAGAGAGGATAGTCCATCTCGGTCAAATCTGCCGTAGGATCGATCATCACTCTATAAGGCCGATCATTCAGAGACACCACGGATATCACCGTGATCTTGGTATCAGGCATGCCGTTTCTTGCTAACACCTGATCCAGTTCATGGGCGTATTGAAGAATCATCCATGGATGTTTTGACATCGCCGATACATGCTCAGGTGCAAGTGTCGGCCGCAAGTCGGGATGTTCATTGAGCCAGGCTTCCGCTTCAGGATGGCTAAACTTAAATTTGATGTATCCCTCCTTACTGCGAAGCATCATCCGCCAGGAGAACTTATGGCTCACCTCTGTCCAAGCTGGGTTATGACCGAAAAAATAAGCCCGTAACGGAAATGCCATTTGAATGGAAAAAAATACCAGCAGCAACCACAGGGCCATATTATTTGAACGTCTTCCTCCCAGCGCATTCAAGTCAGGCGAACGCACCCTGCTGGCTCCAGCAATAAATTTCTGAAATTTCCCCCAAATCCACCGACCGGTTGCTGGGTGTAAAAAAATCAAAGTAGAAACAATGCCAATATAAGGGAAAAACCCAATCTTGAAAATACGACTGTTCATCAAATGGAACACCACTAAGACAGCGATCGCATAAGGCCGTGTTCGCCTCCACAGCAAAAGAAAAGGAGCTCCAAGATCAATCACTATCCCACCATAAGCCGCAACCCAGGCAAACCACTCTTGTCGTATCACCCACGTCAGCGGCGGACGGACGCCGGTGGAGGTCTTGAACCAATATTTCACTGGGTCAGCGTTGAGCCAGTCGACGTTCATTTTAGCAATCGCTCCATAAAAGTAGAGGATACACAACAATGCGCGAATTTGGATGTAATTCCAAAAAGGCACGACCTGCGGCAACGCATAGCCCTCATCATCACGCGAAAAATAGGAACGCAAACTATACGTTTTGTCAGCTCCAGTAAATGCCAACAAAAAAGACATCATACAAGTTAGGTAAAAATGATTATTGTAATACACCGTATCAATCAAAAATAAGTGCGTGTAAACCAAAGAAAAAACGATGCTTGAAAAGCGGAAGAATACGCCCAGACAAACCCCGATAGCCGCCAGTGACAAGACCGCTATTTCCGCATAACCCATCCAATGCTCGGGAAAGCCATTTACCCAAGTGAATATAGGATACTTGAAATGAAAAAAAGTCGCAGAATATACGCCGGTGACCTTGGGAAAACGGGTCACCGCTTCGGCCACCATCAAAGCCCCCCACAACAAGCGAAACAAACCAAGTGTGGCGGCGTCAACCGGCAGATAAAACCAATCAATCAGCCCCTTGTTTTTAGCTGGTTGAAGATTCATTCAAGCAAAATATAGGCGACTCCCCCTATCCCGCAAGCACGAGACTAAAAAACCGTTTATGGCATCCACAGATCCGCCTAGGGAACATCTCCCGGGTTCGGGAAGTTAATAATGGCACCATTCAGCAAAATAAAACCATCCGCATCAGATGTCCCATTGTCGCGCAACGAAACGCCTCCTGCTCCTGTGCTGATATTATCCAGTGTACTAGAGAACGTCACCTCATCCCCATCAAGATCCACGCTGAGAACTACGGAATCCCCCCCGTTACTCAAAAATTGGTTGCCTGACATGTCAAAACTACCGCTAGCCGTGTCAATGTCATCAGAATCAATTCGTAAGTTCAACCCGTCGCCAGTATTGCCTGACACTATGTTATTAGAGAAAATTCCGTTAACCACCAGATCATCATCAATGCCATCAAAACTCAAGTGCACGTTAGCTCCTCGACCCAGGTTATTCAGGAAAGTATTACCTGTAGCCTCAAAATCCACCGTCACTATGTCCCCATCGTCAGCTCGGAGGTCAAGCCTGAAACCATCACTTTGATTCGATTCGAACCGATTCCCGACAAGTTTGATGCCGAATTCGGCCGTATCCTCTCCATCTGCATCGATATTGATATCAAGCCCACGACTGCCATTATTAAGGAAAGCATTGCTGATAAAAGTAGCGCTGAACATGGCATCGTCCATATCAGCAATGAGGCTGAACCCGTTCGATGTATTTCCCGAGAAATTATTTCCTTGAGCTACAATGTTCTGCACCGCGTTGTTGTCTGAATCGATAGTCAAATTAAACCCATCGGTATTACCCGTAAATTGATTTCCAGATATCATCACATTGATCACTGGATTATTTGGATCCCCAACATCGCCAGATGAATTTATATCTAACTGACCTCCATTGTTTGCGTTCCCCGAACTGACGTTATTCCGAATGCCCAGATCAATTACACTACCAACGTCAGAATCCACCTGCACGCTAAATCCATTCGCCCCATTTCCCATAAATGTATTGCCCGAGATCGTACCAGCAACGTAGCCGGGATCCGTTAAGCCCGCATCAATGGCAATCGCTAAGCCATCACTCGCATTGTTGCTCAACACATTATTAGTCACACTAAAGGCTGCATTGTTGAGACTATCAAAAAACAGCCTAACCCCTTCAGCACCGGTCCCTGTAATGGTATTTGCATCAAGTGTTACATTAGCCACATCAGCAGTGGAAACCCCTATCCCACCCGCATATCCATTGATAACAGTAAAACCACTGAGTGAAAACTGCGGTATATTTGCCATCTGAAAACCTCCATCTAGCACCGGCTGTGATCCACTAGTAAATCTCCGCCCACCATTCGCAGGAATCCCCCTGCCTCCGCCCCAAATCTTCACGCTCGATCCCGCATCCACCACATCCTCGGTGTAAGTCGTTCCCCTGCCCGTCACAAACACATCCCCGCGATTACCAAACAGCACACTCGCCCGATTCACCCCGCCCTGGATCCCACTGAGCGGATTCTCAAAAGTTCCCGGTCCGCCCACCGTGCCGCGTGCGTTGTCCACAAAGACAATCGAATCGTTGATCACCACGATGCGAGTTTTGGTTTTGGTTTCCGTATTCACTCTACGTTTATTTGGATCCTCGATGAAACCCGACTGGCTAGTGCGCGCGCCGCTTGACAAGCGCAGGGTCTGCTCGGTCATACGATCTCGCACCGTGCTGCCTTTTCTGGAAGCTGAGGCAAAGGATGGTGCGGGTGCCATCGCCGCAAAGGGACTGAGAGCTGCGTAGCCGCTAGGATAGGTCGAAGCCGACCCCCCACGCAGAATCGCATTTTCACGGTTGCGATTACCCATATTCACCCCGTCAAACATACCTGAAAACGATCCTTGAAAGGGACTGCGCCCATCAGCCAGATTTTCCATAAAAATCGGAATCGTCATCCGAATACCAAACAACCAGTTGCTACCGGTGATCTCCTCGTCTGCATAATAAGTGGCATCAATCGCCAATTTTTGCGAAAAGCGTATTTCCGCCCTGCCCTTCAAGCCGCCGATATCACTACCGTAACTGTTGTTAAAATTGTAATAACCCGCAAACCAACGCAAGGCGACATAGCGCTCCAACCATGGAGTCAGCACTCCGATTTCAGCATCAAAGCCCTGCATCGTATCCTCGAAACGCTCGAACAACTGGTTCACCGTGGTGGTGCGGGTGGTGGTGGTATATGGCTGACGAATATTATAACCCGTCGCATAAGGCTGTCCCCAGGCGGACGATGTGGCCACCGAACGAGAGCGCACATTCTGAGAATCAATCACATTCGGGCTGCTGTCAGGAATATAATAGTTAAAACGCGCATCCACCCAGCGGGTCAACACTTCGAGCCCCAAACCAAGCTGATTGTAATAATTTCCACCAGGACTGGCGTAGCGGTCGTAAAAAACGTTGGCACCGATAATCGCATCAATCGCCGGGATATAATGACGAACTCCCAGTCCCATGCTGTAACCAGGGTCAATGTCGCTGCTCAATCCAAACCGCGGATAGAGAAAAATCATGCCGTTATCATTCTGCAGCAAAGGAATCAACAGATCGATATATCCTTCCGCTTGGCTGTCTCCAACATAAGAAGAAAGAACCGCCTGCGTGGTCCAACCCATCTGCACCTCACTGACCGCCACAGCTTTGGCTGAAACCTCCTTACCCGGCGCCTCTTCCTGACTATAGACAGGTGACAAGCTTAATAAAACTACAAAAATAGCTATAACGAGAGATTTAAACAGATGCATGATTATAGGAGGATTGAGTTAGGAAACCGCGCTTCAGCGCGTAATAGCTGGCCTTTATTCCGTTTTCAGCTCATCATGTCAAGCCGGAACAGATCAAAAAATGAACAAATTATAACAAAATAGTATGAGCTTTTCTACAAAGCTGTAGCTGCTGTTTGTCCAATTGCCAGCGCATCCCTCAGCCAAAGCGACCGCTCCCCCCATTCCAATGACACTTCTAATCCGAAAACCGAGGCCAACAGCCTCGTAGTGAGCCAAAGTGAATTTGCAGATCAGCACTATCCTCAATCCAGCAAGGTTTGAAGTCCGCATCGAGAAAGGCACAGCCAATCGGTAGATCGGGTTGCTCATTGCTCACACGCTCGATCACTTCTGCAGCTTCATCTGACATTGCGATCCACTCTTCCTTCATCTCTATCGGGTCCAGCTCGCGAGCTTTGATCTCGTCAAGCGTCTCGGGTCTAATACGTGCAAAACGCAGCATCATTTTCAACAGTGATAACGGCGCAAAACCAGGATCTTTCCCACAAGCCGCCCAGATAATGGCTGCCAAAGGATAAGTTTTTCCCAACTCCAATATATCAATGTAATCGCGTGTCTCCGATCGTGCCGACAGTGCGAGAGCTTTGTTGGTAGCCATATCAAAGAGATGCAAACGCCAACCCATTTCAGCATCTTGTTCAATCGGAAAAAATCGAAAAGCAGAATCCGCAGCCCAATCAATTTTCATGATTTGCCCATCCTTGGTGATTCTTGCCTTGCGGAAAGTTTCTGGCTTTTCCCATTCTTGGGTCGGCAACACTTCAAAACCTGCCAAACGAAGCAAAGCCGCATCTTCCAAACTGGCTTTCTCCACAGCCTCCGCTGTCTCGTGAAAAATATCAAAGTCGTGACT
>JAJRVS010000307.1 GCA_024277195.1 Verrucomicrobiota bacterium
ATCCTTGGCAGGATCTTTCACCTCCACAGGAACCTTCACTTCAAAACCTGAAACCTTGACGCTTAATTCAGTCTTGCCTGCTTTCCTAGGCAAATACAAATACGGCTTCTGCTTTTCCACCAAAGACGCGTTCGCCAAAGTATAGGTTGAACTGGCGGTAACATCCGCTGTGGTATCATCATCGTAAGTCGCCATCACCACCAAAGCTTGTATATCCTTGTTAGTTTGCAGATGCACATCCGCTGGATACACCTTCACCGATACGATTTTGCCATCACGTTTAGGCAAAGGCTTCACCACAAAGTCAGCTTCTTTCTTTTCGACCAAATTGATACCCTCCGGCCACGGCGCACCAGCCGCGATCCACTTGCTCAGTTTATCAATCTCAGCCTTGGTCAAAACCCGGCCTTTGGACGGCATCACATCATCGTCGTCTTTTGGCAACGATACCAATTCGATCATCGAACTCTCAGCGGGCTTTCCAGCCACAAACGCCGGGCCATTTTCACCACCCTCGAGAAACAGGTCATGACGATCGTAACGCAATTCCCCTTTGATCTTACCCTCACGGTGACAACCCACACAATTAAACTCAAGGATCGGCTTGATGTCCCGCACGAAGTCCACCGCCGCCGGCTTGGCCGGAGCTTTGACCACAGGCTTTGGCGCGGGTTTAGCCGCTGGCTTGGTCGGCGCTTTAGCCGCTGGCGTAGGAGCTGGTTTAGCAGGTGCTTTGACCACTGGCTTTGAAGCTGGCTTAGCCGGAGCTTTGACCGCTGGTTTTACCGCACTCGGTGCAGCTTTCGCAGGGGCTTTAATTACTTTGGCCGCATCCGCAGCCACTCCGATCATGCTGCTAGCGAGCAACACGCTAACAATGGCAAAAAATTTTCTAATCTTCATATTGATCTATTATTTATTCGCAGCTTCCAATTTCTTTTTCGCTTCAAGCCTGAGTTGTTCCAGACGGGAAAGGGGTTTTTTCGGTGCCGCCTTGGCAACCACGACTTTTTTGGCTGGCGCGGCTTTTTTAGCCACTGCCGGTTTTGCCACAGCTTTTTTCGGCGCAGGATCCACTCGAAAAACGCCGCCCATTCCCAGTTTGTGCAAAATAGGCTCTTTGTTTTTCATCACGATCAAGTTGCCGTAAATATTTTTATGCTTGCCCACCGGAGTCTTGGCATTGGTTCCCACAGGAATCACCACTTGCTTGGTATCCTTGGTGATCTCGATCGGCTTGAATTCGGTATTGGCTGGCAATCCAAACAACTTAAGCTCGGCTTTACCTTCAAAGGCTCTTAACTGGGCCAAATCACAAATCACTTCTGCTTTTTCCCCTTGTTTCACCGTAGCCAGATTGATTTTCATGGTGGCGTAAGGCTCCTCAACCGTCAGGTTGGTGAAAGGTGCCGCGACCGTTACCAAACCTTTACCTGCGTCAGCTTCAGCGATCACTGTCAACTTCCAGGTTTTCAACTCAGCCGTTGCGTTGGCGTTCAACTCGTATTCAACCTCGTTCGCTTTTGCCGGAATGCTCATGGTACTCGGGCAACCGATGCCCGGCGGACGCCATAACATGCGTAACAAAATCGCCTTTTCAAAACCCTCTTTACGCTTGGCGCGAATCTTTAACTTCATGGTGCCATTACGCACGATTGGCACGGCTGGCTGATCAATCGAAATACTGAACGGCGCTTCTTCCACCACCCCTACTTCCAGCCAGTTACTAGGACTGGAATAATAAGTGATGTTATTCGGGTTGCCTCGGATGATGTCAAGATCCTGCTTATACATACCTCTAACCGGCTTTTTAGGATCTACATTCTTCACATACAAATTATACAAAGCCCCCGCTACCGGCGCATCCGCAGCAGCGTGCAATATGATTGGAAACTGACTCAAGTTCGCCGGAATCGTGCCGGCTTCCCAAGTCACCCCTTTGGGTAATTTAGGCAGATCGAATTGCAACTCGCCCGAGTAGTTCTGACGACTGACATTCACCACCATCGCAAAGTGATTGCCCTTCGGGACATCAAACTGCTTGCGAAACTGACTGTCGCGACGGATCTGCTCGGGCATGGTCACCACCACATTAGGCGTCGGGGCTTCCGTCTCGATACGGTAAATAAAATCCTTACCCCCACGATCCAGCATATCACGAACCCGCAACACATACTCCCCATCGGCGGCTGCAGTGAAATCCAAACGACTGTCACTCGACCCATCGGCATCATCGTTGGAACCGATCTGCTTGCCCTTGGCATCGTAAATATAAATCACCGTATCCACCGCTGTTCCAATTTTATTCGCATAGGAACGGAACCTGTATTTCTGACCTTTTTTGGCGGTAAATTTAAAATAATCCGTGTCTCCCTGCTCTTGCAAGATGCCGTTGAAAGCCAGCGGCAAAGCTGCTCCCGGAGTGGCTTCCTTGCTGGTATTGTTAGGCTCTTTTTCCAAGATGTTGTCATATTTTGACACCCGAATTTTATTTCCTGATGGTGGCAACTGGCCTTCATGCGCGCCAAAAACATTTACTGTATCCTGACCTTCGGCCGGCAATTTGATCTTAGTCTTATAGTCGCCCTTTTGATCCCCCAGTAGAGTCACCTCGACCTCGGATCCCGCCTTGCCCCCTGCAGGATAGACTCCCAACGGACGCGGAAATGTCCCGATATGCACACGGTAACGACCTCGTCCCTGGTAGGCACTGTCTCTCACTTCAATGGTATATTCACCATCCTTGGGTGCAATGATCGAGGTCACCGAATCCTGTTTGAGCAATGCCGAGTCATCCGATACTGCCAATTCAAAACGTTTGTCATCAAGGATCGCCACATAAGGATCAATCATAATATTTCCCGACTTCGAATCATTGATCCTCATGCCTTCAACTTCCACGCTGATGCGCTGCCCTTTTTTCGCTTTAATCCGGTAATAATCCACTTCTTCTGGCTTAGCCGCACCTTCAACGGTCACATTCAGAGCAATCTCCTGCGGTTTGTCAAAATCGTCATTCGGCTCGACTTCTTCCACGGTCGCAAATTGCGATACCCAGAAGGTGCGGGCGTAGCTACTGCCACTGGCTGTTCTCAGACGAATGTGATGCTCTCCCAACTCGCAATCGGGAGCGATCACCAAAGTGGCTTCAACTTTATTCGCAGGGGCTTTGTTCGCCTTATCCAAAGCGACTTTAGCCGCGGCAACTTTTTTCGCTTGTGCAGCCTTGGTGGCAGCCTCAGCTGCAACCGCGTTCTTTTTAGCCAGATCAAAAGCCGCTTGCGCCTTGGTTTTGGCAGCCGCTGTTGGTGGCGTGGTGGTGGCATCATTTTTGATTGCTACATCCAGGGCAGCCTTGGCGGCGGCCACTTTTTTTGCCTGGTCAGCCTTGATAGTGGCAGCAGCGGCTACCGCATTCTTGTTAGCTAGATCAAAAGCCGCCTGCGCCTTTGCCTTGACCACATCGGCGACCACTACCAGATCCTTAAAACTCATGCCTTTCTGATGAAACAATACTTCCTTGGCACCATCCAAACGCGTGCCGGTGAAAGCCACTTTAACCTCCGTGCCTCGTTGCCCGC
The DNA here is from genome assembly GCA_024277195.1 of Verrucomicrobiota bacterium. Taxonomy (GTDB): domain Bacteria; phylum Verrucomicrobiota; class Verrucomicrobiia; order Verrucomicrobiales; family DEV007; genus JAADHD01. The sequence goes on from JAJRVS010000307.1 coordinate 3,582, forward strand.
CTCGCGGAACAGTCGTTCGCAAATCAGGCGAGGCCGCTTGCAACACCGACGTCGCAAACAACACAAGCGCCATGGCAGAGAAAAAACTCACCACGCCTCTGCGTAATGAGCTGTTCAGATTTTTAAATTCAACGGAATGATGCTTCATGATTATTAGTTAAGGCAGGAACTACATTTACAGATATTGAGAAAATGGGGGCGTTATCCCACAAAAGCCGGAGTCAGCCTGCTTACTTGCAAGCCGCTCCGCCTTCTAGGAAAACTATAGCAGGGTTAATTTAAGCAATGATATCAGTCAGCAGGTTGCCACCATTCACAATCTCAATCGGACGCGGTCCAGGAGCGATCAATTCCTTGTCAGAATTAATCCCCAACTGGTGATAAACCGTTTTTGCCAAATCCGGCACATGCACCGGATTCTGATCTGGCTCCGCACCTAACGAATCCGACGTGCCGTAGGCCATGCCGCGTTTGATTCCGCCACCAGCCAGCATCACACTGAACACTTTTGGCCAGTGATCCCGACCATTGGTTTTATTAATTTTCGGAGTCCGTCCAAACTCGGAAGAAACCATCACCAGTGTTTCATCAAGCAAACCGCGATCATCCAGATCAGTCAACAGACGAGCCAAAGCACGATCAAAATCAGGAGCCTG
>JAJRVS010000308.1 GCA_024277195.1 Verrucomicrobiota bacterium
AGATACTGTCTTTCTGGGGCAACCGTCCAAAACTAGATGGAACTCTTATAAAAAACACATGCTCTTTCAAATGCGCCCTCTGGATGCAATCCCCCCTATGTTACACTACTAGTCGTAGTGTAACATAGGATCTTAAATAGGATTAGCAGGAGGCATCCCTCCCTCCCAGCTCACTGGCAGGCTTCGCACTCCTCGCCATTCCGCATCGCTTCAATGCTGCAAGCCGCCTTTTCTTCTTCACTGTATTGCTTATCGCCCATCACTCCACGCACATCTTTTTGCACTTTGGTGGTGGCTTTTTCGACATTGGATGCTTGCAGGGTGCGCAAGTAATAAGTCGTTTTCAAACCCTGATGCCATGCGGCACGATACATGTGAGACATGCTTTTGAGGTCTGGAGTATTCAAGAATAAATTCACCGACTGCGATTGATCGATCCATTTCTGACGGCGAGCCGCCGAGTCAATAAACCAAGAGTATTCAATGGAAAATGCCGTGGCGTATTTTTTCTTCAAATCCGCAGGGATCTCATCGATGTCAGCAAGCTCTCCATCATAATACTTCAAGCGCTCAACCATTTCCTCACCCCACAAACCCAGCTCCTTCAAATCACGCGCCAAGTATTGATTCAGTACGATGAAATCTCCGGACAAGTTGCCTTTAACAAACAAATTTTTGAAGGTCGGCTCGATGCAAGGCGTGCTACCCATGATATTAGAGATAGTCGCCGTAGGCGCAATCGCCAGCACGTTGCTGTTGCGCATACCTTGTGAGGTGATTTTTTTCCGCAAGGCATCCCAGTCCATTTTGCTGTCACGCGGCACATCGATCACCTGTCCACGTTCTTCCTCCAACAAAGCCAGCGTATCCAGCGGCATCAGGCCACGTTGCCATTTTGAACCTTCGAAAGAAGAATAACTGCCACGCTCGCCGGCCAAATCCGAAGAAGCTTCGTAAGCGTAATAAGCAATCGCCTCCATGAACTCATCATTAAACTCAACCGCTTCCTGCGATGAAAATGACGTATCACGTTGATACAGAGCATTCTGCACACCCATCACACCGAGTCCAATCGGGCGGTGACGACCGTTAGCCGTGCGCGCCGCTTCGGTGGGGTAAAAATTAATCCCAATCACATTGTCCAAAGCACGAACAGCGATCCTGACCGTCTCACGCAACTTGTCATGATCAAGGTTACCCTCGTCATCAAGATGCGAATCGAGCACCACCGAACCGAGATTACAAACCGCTGTCTCTTCTTCATTGGTATTCAGAGTGATCTCAGTGCACAAGTTTGAACTGTGAATAATACCCGCGTGATCCTGAGGACTGCGCACATTGCAAGGATCCTTGAAAGTGATCCATGGATGCCCGGTTTCAAACAGCATCTTCAGCATCTTTTTCCACAGATCCACGGCCGGTATCTCCCGCCCAAATATCTCACCTGCTTTGGCTTTTTCTTCATACTCCGCATAACGCGTTTCGAAGGCCGCACCATACAATTCATGCAAATCAGGTGTTTCGTTAGCACGGAACAAAGTCCAGTTTTTGCGTTTTTCGAGACGCTTCATGAACAAATCGGGAATCCAGTTCGCGGTGTTCATGTCGTGCGTGCGACGACGCTCGTCGCCGGTGTTTTTACGCAACTCCAAAAAGTCTTCGATGTCGTTGTGCCAGGTTTCCAAATAAGCACAACCCGATCCACGCCGTTTACCGCCTTGGTTGACTGCCACCAACTGGTCATTGTGCAACTTCAAGAACGGGATCACTCCCTGGCTCTCGCCATTGGTGCCTTTGATGTATCCACCAGTGCCACGAACAGCTGTCCAGCTTCCACCCAAACCACCTGCCCACTTGGAAAGGTAGGCATTTTCGGAAATACCACGCTGCATGATCGACTCGATGCTGTCCTCCACTTTATAGAGGTAACAAGACGACAACTGCGAATGCAAAGTGCCTGAGTTGAACAAAGTCGGGGTGGACGAGCAGAAACGACGACTGCGATAGAGGTTATAAAGATCGATGATCTTGTCCTCGGCATTCTCTTCCTCGGCGATGAAAAGCCCCATCGATACCCGCATCCAGAAAAGCTGGGGAGTTTCGATCCGGCGATGTTTGTCACCGGTTTTATCAACCACCAGATAACGATCATACAAAGTCTGAATACCGAGGTAATCAAAATCCATATCCGCCGCCGGATCAATCGCTGCTGACAGCTTATCAAGATTGTAATGCGTCAGGCGCTCGCTCAAACGCTCAATCTGAATGCCTCGTGCCAGATTTGCTTTGAATGCACGGCGATGAAACATCGGCAGTTTTTCGACGCCATCCTTGATGATGTCCCAACCCAAAACCTCTTCGTAAATATAAGTCAGCAGAATCCGTCCGGCGAACTTAGCAAAATCTGCATCTTTTTCGATCAGGCTCTTGGCATTCAGCACCACCGTTTTTTGCAAGTCCTCGGTGGTCATTTCCGGAAACAAAGCACGGCGTAGCTCATGATCAATTTCCTCAGCGCTCAAACACAAGTCGAGCCCCATCCTACCAAAGTCGATACGCTTTTTGAGATCCGCTCCGTCCCACAAAAAAGTTTCACCATCCGGTTTTTTGACCAGAATCATCGAATCCTGTGCGTCATCGTCGATTTCCTGGGATGAAATTTCCTGCTCTTCCTGCAAGCGCTGGGCAAAACGATGAGCGCGATAAAGAATGAACGCTTCAGCTACTTTATAATGCCCTAGTTTCATCAAAGTCTCCTGCACCCGGTCCTGCAAATCCTCGATATGAATGTATTCCTGATTGCTCTTCTTGATTTGAGTCGTCAGCGCGTTTGCCACTTCGGTCGCCGCTCCTGAATCCATGTGCAGCGATAAAAAAGCACTGCGCACTGCAATCTCAATCTTGTTATGATTCCATGCCACCACTTCCCCGCTGCGACGAATCACCCGCGTTTTCACTTTACCACGCTGATCACTGGAAGCTCCTCCCGTGATGCTCAATCCCCCGTTCGTGCCCGCACCATTCTCAGGTTTGCTCTTG
>JAJRVS010000309.1 GCA_024277195.1 Verrucomicrobiota bacterium
ATGGTTTCCGGAACCATAGATGTAGGTTCGATTCCTACTGGGTGTATTTTCTCTTGGCAGTAGCGGGTTGCCTGAGCTCGACGTTCGTCAAAAAAGAAACTTGACCCATAATGCAAGGTAAGATATTCTTACCTTATGATAACGGTATTATCCCAAAAGGGACAATTAGTTCTACCCGCATCAGTGAGGGAGCGCCTCGAACTTCGTCCGGGAGACGATTTTGAAATTTTCATTGAGGATGGTGATACCATCCTCCTAAAGCGGGTCTCTAGTCCTCCGAATTCAGGGTTAGTCGATCTCCTACTCAGTGCTCCGGGAGAACTCAATATCCCTGATCGTTACAGTGACACGCCAGATATCCCCTTGATCGAAGACTGATATGACTTCGTATCTAGTTGATACCAATGTTTGGAGCGAGACATTAAAGGCGGTGCCAGCCCCTTGCGTTGTCACGTGGATGAGACAGCACGAGTCTGCACTCTACATCTCTACCGTGACGGTTGGAGAATTGAAATACGGAATTGATCGCCTAGCTGAGGGAAAGCGTAAAAGAGCGTTTCAGGTATGGCTCTCGACACTGACTTCTCGGATGAAGGGGCGTGTTTTGAATTACAACACCTCGGTAGCTACCGTTTGGGGACAGTTGCAGGCTAAGTGTGAAACAGAAGGCGTCCGTCTTCCAAGCCTTGACAGCCAAATTGCGGCGACCGCCCTTCGACACTCGCTTGTGATTGCGACCAGAAACGAAAGAGATTTTAAGCATACGGGTGTCAAGGTAGAGAACCCTTTTACCTTTTAGACTATCCAAGGACGAAGTCGCGGCAAGCCGCCTTCAATCGCATCAGCGCCAAGTAATTTGATTTTGTCATTTGTCGCACCCATGCAGGTTCTTGCCTGAGATCCAGCACAGCTCTAACCTGAACGACATTTTCATTGATCGTATAAAATATACCAAACGGAAATACCTCCGAGAGCTTCCGGTAACGCCTCCAAACTATTTTATGAATACCTGCATCCACTGCAAGACAATCGATTTCTGTAAACAACGTAACAAGAAAATGATCGCCTACTCCACTCTCTTGTTTTTCATAAAAATGAAACGCCTCCACTAAATCCTCTTCCGCTTCACTGAGAATTTCAACCGTTCTCACAACGTTTTTGGATTCGTTCCTTTGCTTCGTTCCATGATGAGAAATTAGCTTCTCCCGAATCAATCAAGCGATCCCTATAATCGAGCTCATCCTTATGCCATTCAGGAGACGGAGGTTCACAGTCAACAGACCTAAGTTGCCCCCACAATGCTTCCATCGCCTCTAAGGCCTCCGCTTCCGATAGCACCTTTAATTGATCAATCACACTCACAGTCGCAGTATACAGAATACGCTCTTAACGATCAAGCGCGTTTTAAACCATTTTCTCAATTCTAGAGTAGAGCCTACTAGATCAACAGCCAAGTGCGCACAGTGAACCCACCATCACCCCACCCAGATCGGGCTGGACCAGGCCATGTGGCCGTTGTGTTGTTGCACGCGGACGTAATAATATTCCGCTTGTTTGGGATCCTGGCGTTGATCTTGCCAGCGGATGGTGGCGCTGCGCTCCGAGGGGGCGACCAAACGTTGCAGCGAAAAACTCTCGGCGGTGAAGGTGCCGGTGAAATGGATCTGATTGTCCTGTTGCAGATCCTTTAGGGGCGTGGTGAGTTTTTCTGCAGTGGGGCTGTGCAGGTCAATCGTTAGGGAGGCGTCGGGGCGCTTGGCTTCGATTTCCAGCACAATCGCTTTGGTGGGGTCTTCGGCAAAAGCTTTGACCCGGGTGGTGTGAGATTCCAGTTTGAGGTGGGAGGGGGTCACTACTCTTAATCGATCCCGTCGTTTGACATCGAAAGGGGCGGATTGGAAACAGGGGATGGCATTGATAAAATGTCCGCCTTGCAGGTGGATATCCATATCCCAATCGCAGATGCGGCCGAGACTGAGGTCGCCCCAGGGGCCCCATCCGTAACGCAGGCGGCATTGCACTTGGCCGGGCAGGGCTGCGGGCAGACTGGCGCTGTCTTCTGGGAAGTGACGTTTGATGACTTGGCCGTTGCGGATCAGTTCGATCATTTTGATGCTGTCCGGAGCACTGACCTTGATGTCGATCTGGCGGTCATTGGTGGCTTTCAGCTCGGAGCCCATGGCTTGATAGTTAAGAGTGAAGTCCACTTCGATGCGGTCGCCGGTGATGGCGTAAGTGCGGCGTTTGCGCACCGCATCGACGATGGCTGCGGGGGAGGGGTCACTGGCCCACACCGCGACCAGGCCTTCGCCGTAAGCTCCGGGGTAACCCCGATGATCATCGGTTGAGGCGACAAAACCAAAACGCAAACCTTGAGCCAGTTGGCGTTCAACGGTGTTGTGGGTGGAGCGCCCGCCCATCGAGTGGCGGATGAAATCACCGGGGGCGTTGACCGATTCACTGCAGCCGTGTTCGGAGAAAATCTCTACCACCGGCGAAGCCGAGGCTTTGAAGTGGTCGAAGTTGGCGCCGCGCCAGCCACGGGCGTAGGCTAGGTGGTGGGGAATAGCCAGAGCGTTTTTTTCACCGGAAAACTTCAGCAATTTTTCCACATGATCGGGCAAATAGAGGTCGGGCTGATCATCTGGAAAGATCATGCAGTAGTCGCCAAACTGACTGGAGTGCCATTCGTATCCCAACAAGGCGGCAAAGGTATCATTGTTGGCTTCTTGAATGAGGCCACGGGTTTTTTTCCAGTGATCACTGTGGACTTTGAAACCGTTGACCCACTTCATGTGGCGGTCACCGGGCATCTTGGGCAGGTCGTGCCATGAGGCATGGCCGGTAAACGCGAAAAAATCCAGGTGTTCCTGGGCGATTTCTATCGATCTTTCGAGGGAGCCTTTGCCATAACCGATGGCATTGTGATTGTGCAAATCCCCCCAGTAAAGTTGATAAGACGAGCTCTGGTTTTGATTCTGCGCTTGGGCGCGGGACAGCGGCCGGATGGCACCGAGCAGGCTGGCGGCCAGCGAGGTTTCGACAAATTTTCTGCGAGTGAGAGCGGGAGTATCCATATCGATAGGGTTAAGAGAAATTCTGAGCGGCAGATCTTACTGCAATCGTTCCAGCAACTGGCGGATCATGCCGATGTTCACACCAGCGGGTTCATTATCAACCATCCATTGCAGATCGGCTATGGCTCCATCGCGGTCGTCGGCTTGGAAGCGCACCCGGCTGCGTTCGAAATGTTCCGGAGCGCGGTCGGGTTCAATGGCGAGTAGCAAATCGAAGTAGGGCAGGGATTTGGTCGGGTCATCGCTATTGATTTCGACATTGATCAAGTTGCTGAGCATGCGTATTACGATGCTGCGTTTGCTTGCGGGTTCGAGCGAGCGTGGATCCAGAGCCTGGCCGGTGATTCCCATCACCAAGTCGGCGGCCTCTTTTTGGCTGATGACTTTGCCTGCTTCGAAGGTGTCGAACATTTGCAGTTGTTTTTTTGTCGGTCGATAGCCCACCACAAAATGTCCGGGCAGGGGAATGCCGTAAACGTGGGGGATGTCGAGCAGGCGGGCGAGCTCGATATATACCACGGAGAGGGTGATGGGAATGCCCTCGCGGTCATCGAGCACTTCATTGAGGAAGCTGTTGGAGCGGTGGTAGTATTCTCCGCGACTGCCGTGGAAACCACTTTCTTGAAATAGGAAACGTCCTAACCGCTCAACTTTTTCCTGATCCGAAAACTCTTCGGACAGGGTTTGGCGAGCCGCTGCCGCAAGGCGTTTGAATTCCAACAGATAACCATCGATGTCGAGTTCAACATTAGCGAGTTTGGCAATCAATAGACCCGCTTCGAGTAGATTGATCTGGTTTTCTTCAAGGGCGAGAATCTTGAGTAATTTTTGTTGGATGTCGGTTTCATTCATGATATCGGTGAGCTTGCGCAATTCGAGTGCCCGGCTTTCGAGTTCGGCAGCTTTCTGGCTTAATAACTTCCGACTGGGCACGACGTGCGAGGCTAGTGCGGCAGCGACTTTGCGGCGGTCACCGCCATTGCGGGAAAAGGTATTGATCTGTTTGGAAAGCTCGCTCATCAATTCCTTGGCGACGGGTTTTTCTGCCAGATCCGAGCCCACTTGAAAGGCTTCGAAATGGGCAGTCGGCTTGCGGAAACGACACAAACCGACCTTGCCGCCGCGCAGGCGATCGTCGTTGACTTCGAAAACTAACTGGCCGTTGACAAAGCAGCTGATCTTGTCTTTGTCGATGCGGGCACGGATTTGATTCCATTCGCCGGGTCGATAGGCATCGGACTCAACTTGTTTGAGGATTTTCCAGGAATAAATGTCGGGACCTTCGAAGCGGGTGAGACGCAGTTGGCCGTTGCTGGGATAAAAGCCGTAATGCACTTCGTCTCCATTGGACGCAAAAGCCAGACCAGCGGCACCACTTTCGTCATCGAGTTTGACCTTGACCTTCACGTCGTAGGGCAACTTGGGCACCGAGCGTTCAGACAGGCACAGGGTGCGTCCGCCAAATCCGCTGCCGTAGGCGTCGATGGTGATGACGCCGGCGTGTTGTTTCCATTCGCCGCCCATGATGGGCTGCCATTGGTTGGGGTCAAGGTTGCCGATCGTCAGCCAGCTTTTCATCGGAACCGGGTTAGGCTTGTCGATCATTGACTTGAGAATGTTGACAGGGGTGGCAAAACCCAGATTAGGCGTTACCAGGGATTTGATCGTCACTATCCCTAGCACCTTGCCATCGAGGTCGACGATGGGGCCTCCGCTGTTGCCCATCTCAATGGGGATGGCTACTTGGATCATCGGGAAGTCGGGGGTGCCACCCTCTATGGTAAAATCATCTTCTAGTTTGCGGATGGCAGAAATTACTCCGTTGACGACACTGAATTGCAAACCCCGGGGATTGCCAAAAGCAACGATGGCTTGCCCTTGTTTGATTTTATCCGAGTCGCCGATTTCCAGAGCTTGTAGCTTTTGTTTGGCTTCTATTTTGAGAATGGCGATATCGGCGCGACGATCCCAGGCGTGCACTGCTACGGCACCGTAAGTGCTGCCGTCGTGAAGCTCGACTTGGATCGGACGGCTATCGCCGATGACGTGCAGATTGGTAGCGATCAGGCCATCAGCTGAAATGATGAATCCGGTGCCGGTGCCGCGCACTTTGCCTTCACGGCTGGAGTGGGTGATAGTTACTAGAGAGGGTAGTGATTTTTCGGTGAGTTTTTCAATCCGCCCTTCTTCAAAGAGGGCTCCGTTGGTTTTAATCACGACCGGAGGGGTGTCGATGACAGTGAAAGGGTCGACATCGTCAGGATCATCCTGGGCGATCAAGGAAGGGGCGAAGCCGATCAAAGTGAAGGAGGCTGCTAACAATGTTGAAAATTCAAAAAAAGGGGGGAGGATCTTCATGGGCTTTGAGAAGGGGATTTGCGTCGGTGTAGAAACTACGGAAGTGAATGTAAAGAGCTCTTGCCTGAATCGAAAGCAAAAAACGCAGGGCCTATAAACAAAAAAATTGCCAGCCGCCTGATGTCAAGCAGTTGTCAATGTGGGAGAGGGGCTACTTTTGTCGAAATAATTTCACATACCGCCGAACCGGGATCTCGGCATGCATCTGTGAATCTTATTTTAAGATCCCTTTTTGGGTGTATGTGGGCGCCTTAGTTCGTTCTTCCAGGAAGCACGTAGAAACGGTGTTTGACTAAAATGTCATTCAGAGCCTGGGCATCGTCTGTTTGGACTGCCATTTGGATCTGATACACGGTTTCAGGTGAGGGAATCCGACCGGGGAATCTGACTGCTCCATTGTTTCCAATAATGATGGGTGCTATTTGCGCAATGCGATTGGCGTTGGCACGTGAAGAGGCATTACCTTTCATATAAATGCCTCCCATCGCGATGGAAACAAGAACCAGTAAGAAAAATGCGGTTTTGATGATACTCATTAATAGTTGTGAGTTGAGTTTTTCCTTCTTCCAAAAACCAATGTTCGCAAGCCGAGCTGAACCTGATCTTTTGGAAAATGTGTAGTTACATTGTGTTCGATTAAAATAAGCTACCTTTTTTACAATAAA
>JAJRVS010000310.1 GCA_024277195.1 Verrucomicrobiota bacterium
AAACCCGAAGTCGGGGTGGCGGTGATGTTGCGCAGGTTGTCGGCTCCGGAGCCTTTGGAGGTGAGGCCGAGACCAGTGAGTTTGATCAGGGTGGAAACGGTGTTGCGGGGCATGATCTCGCGGATCTGTAGGTTGCCACGGGTGGTGACGTCGGCGTAACCGCCGCCCCAGTCCTGGGCGATCTCAGCCAGTCCGTGTAACTGTTGGCTGTTGAGTTGGCAACCGGGGATGCGACAGCGCAGCATGAAGGAGTCTTGCGCGGGTTTGACGTGAAACAGGCCGTAAAATTTGTAGCGGAAAACGTCGCCGCCTTCGGGGAATATGTCCTGATCGGCATTGGCGACGATTTCATCCCAGACGTCAAGACCGTTGCGTTGGTGCTTGATTTGCTCTTCTTTACACAGCTCGTCCACCGGAGTGCCGTAGAGCAGTTCTTCCTCGATCGCTTCATCCGCATCGGCAGTGAACTGCCCAGCGGCATTTTTGCCGAGGAAGGGAATGCCGCCTAGAATATGTTGTTCTAGGTATTTTTTCTGTTTGATGCTGAAAGTGCCGCTCATCGACTGAGCTAAAAAGCACAGCCCGTGCCAGCTTTTAAAAATAGCGAAATTTCACTCTTCGCCAGCCCTCATCTTATTGATGAATTTGATTCATGAGGGCTTTTTTTGCACATTTAACTGCTAGGCTGCAGGGTTTAATCCTTGGCGACTTGATTGAGCAGTTCCAGCAGAGTGGCGCGAATTTTTGGTTCGGAGTCGGTGCTGAGGTAGCTGGACTTGGCGCGCCAGGTTTCGTATCCACCGAGTTGATGTTGTTCGGGGGTGGGCAGGTAGCCGTTGTAGCCGTTGGCCAGTTCGATCACAAAAGTGGTGCGCAGGGGGCTTTGTTTTTTGATGGCGAGCCCCGTTTCGACAAAAGTTTCGCAAGGGCTGCTGGCGATGCCGAGTTCGCCGATGCGCAAGGCTTGTAGTTTCACTTTGACGGTGTCGGGGTATTTGGCCAGGTCGAGGGTCTCGAATGCGTAGATTTCATCTTTGCCGCGCGGTTTTTTGTCACCGACGGCAGCGACGATTTTTTCTGCTCGAGCCAAACCCGCGGCATCGGCTTTGCGCACACCGAGTTCGATTTCTGTCTCGGCGACTTTTAGCGGCACCCAGTCGTGGTATTTGATCCGGTCGTAAGCGACTTTGGCGGATTTGGCGACATCGCCGGCGACGTGGCGGATTTGCTCGAAGGGTTTTTTGCCGTGACGGCCTTCGAAAAAGTTGATGTTATTGATGTCACCGCTGGTGCCATTGGACATGATGCCGACAAAGTCAGGGCCGGCATCGATGAGCTCAGCAAACTGTTTGGCAAATTCGCCGAAATAATCAGCGGACAGCTGTTTGCCAGGAACTCCGCCACAGTAGTGCAGGGAGTAGTTGGATAACATGGCGATGGGGGTTTTGCCATCCGCGCTTTGCACCGCGAGCACCATGACGTCGGGGTCGATGGGGCCGGCGGGTTTCAGCAGTTGCTCGCTATTGGCCGGAGGGTTCATGCGAACCTTGTCTTGTTTGCCGAAGGGATTGCTCAGGTCGAAGCCCTCGCGCATGAACCAGCGGCGGTTAAATACCTGATTAGGATTGTTGCCCACTGCCCAGCCGATGCGCGCGGGTGCCAGACGCTGGTTGGCTTTGATGATGCTTTGGGCAATGCGTTGGGTCAGGAAGGGTAGGTAGTCTTCCTGCACCAGGGAGCGGAAGGTATAACCTGCAGTCACTGCGGTGTGGGTGTGGGTGGCTGAGCAGAGCATGTTGGAGACGGGAATGCCGGTTGCTTTGGATGCGATCTTTTTTGCATCGTCGTAAACTTTCCGCGGGATCATGCAGGAGTCACTGACCGCGATGGCGAGTTTGTTCTGGCCATCATCGAGCACGATACAGCGGGCGTTGAGAGGGTCATGGGCAGAGTCTGCGGTGCGATGGGCCATACTGCCGGCAGAACTGACCGGAAATTTTAACGGAGTGATGTCCATGGAGTAGGCGCCGGCGCGGAAAGTTTTGTCCTGAGCGTAGAGCGAAGTGCAAAACAGCGTGAGTGAAAGGGTCAGGATGGAAGGGATCCAGAAAGAGCGGGGAGGTGAGGGTTTCATAAGGATTGAAATGTGGCACAAATGCTAGGGACTTCAATGGTTTCGAAGCGATGTCGGGGGTGAGGGCGAAGCACAAGGTTCTTTTTGCATGTGTAGCTATGCTTGTCTAACATAATGCCGTGATGAGAAAAAGGGCTGGTGGGCTGATATGAAAAGCAAAATCCAAATATCGAAGGTGTTGAATCTGGCGGGGATGGGCGCGGTGGTATATATTTTGCTCAAATACCAGAATACGGTGGAGTTTAAGAATGCCATGAGATTTTTGCTCAGCCCGAAGAGTGATCAGGCGTTGCCGCAAATCTGGCAGGATTACAGAATGTTGGTCATTTTTGCGGTGTTTCTTTTGTTAATGTTTTATTATCGAAGTGTGTATTTTGGCTACCGTCGGTTTTCACAGATTTTACGGGGGAGTGTGGTGCTTGATGTGCGGCCGCAAATACCGTTAATACAATCGGCTTATTATTTTCAACAGGATAAGGTGCGTTGTTTGTTAGCTTGGATCATGCAGTTGTGCGATCAGGGTGGACTTACCTTGCGCTATACCAAAGGCGCTCATCCTTGGGCCTTGGGGTATAAAAGAGATGCGCAGATCAATTCGGTCGATCAAGAGCGGATAAAAACTTTATTTGGGAAAGGTGATAGCGTGATATTGAAGTCTTGGATGGAGTCGCCCAATACGGAGATGCAGGCGCTCTCATATGAATTGATTAAGGAGGTGGGTCGAGAAAGTAAGGGCAAGAGCCAGAAGCAAAAGAAATCATGGTTGGCTTGGTTGATCCTGATAGGATTGATAGCTGAGATCCCTTTTTATAGCGCGAGCTTGGAAGGTGAACATGTGGCCTTGCTGCCGATGGTTGTATTTTCAACCTTGTTGACCTCAATTCCAGCTTATGCGTTCAGTTATGTGTTTTTTCTATTGTTCACTGAATCAAAAGTGATGGGGTATTTTATGATGGCGGTTTCCTTTATTTTTCCTTTGATTGGGATAGCGGTGATTTTTTCGGCGGATCGTTTTTCCGGATTGTATTTTCTTGCTGCTTTTTTTCCAGGTTTGGTGCTGTCCTTGGTGATTTTGATTATGAAACAACCGCTGTTGCCGCAGGATGAATCTGAGTTGGCACAGATTGTGGGTTACAGGAAGTATCTGGCTGAGGAAGGTTATAGGATTCGCGAAGATGATTTGCCTTGGAGCGTTTCCCTGGCGGTGCATTTTGATATTATGGGCAATGAGTTTTCCTATGCGGGACAAAATTTCCCCAAGTGGCTGGAAACAGATGAAGCAGATGTCCAGACCGTGATGAAATATATGCACCAGTCGCTACAGCCGGCATTGAACGAAGCCGTCAATGGTGAAGTGAAGTCGAAAGGTCGTCTAAGCTCTAGCCGCAGTAGTTCTCATCGGTTTTAGAAAAAAATCTGTGATTTGATCCAGTCGAGGTAGGTTTTGGCGCAGTGGTTGAGTCTGTCCAGATCACCGCCTCCGCGTAACTGATGGAGAATAAATTAGGTGACGTTTATTTGGTATTGTTCAGAGGTGAGGTCAGGGCTTAAACCAATCAAACTCCTGGGTGAATTTTTGGTGGGGAAGGCGTGGGGCGTAGGGCACGGTTTCTTTGGGGAGGTAGGTGGAGAGGCGTTTTTTCACTGCTGCGTATTCCGGGTCTTCGGCGAGGTTGCGGAATTCGTTGGGGTCGTAGCGGTGGTCGTAGAGTTCTTCGTCGCCGTTGGCGTAATGGATGTAGCGCCAGCGTTCGGAGCGGATGGCGTGATTGCCGGGGTGGTGAGTGGTCAGCACTGGGTGATCCCAAGGGAGTGAGGGGTTGTTTAACAGTGGCACCAAGCTGCGGCCTTGCAGGTTTTTATTTTTGGGAAGCTTGCAGAGTTCGACCAGGGTGGGGTAGATATCGATCAAGCCTACGGGGCGGGTGCTGCGGGCATTGCGGAGTTGATTTTTTCCAGGCACAGAAAAAATCAGCGGAACCCGGGTGGACTCTTCCCACAGTGAGCGTTTCTCCCAGTGCATTTTTTCGCCGATGTGGAAACCGTGATCCGACCACAAGACGATGATGGTATTGTCGGCATGCGGGCTGTTTTCGAGGGCGTCAAGCAGGCGGCCGACACAGTGGTCGGTGAAGGTGGCGGTAGCGAGATAGGAGGCGACGGCTTTGTTCCACAGTCCATAACGAGTGATGTTGTGATGACTCATCGGGGTGGTATCGAAATAGCGGGTGAATTTTAATCCCATCGGTGGCAGGTCATCGAGATCGCCGGGTTGGGTTTCGGGGAGCTTTACCTGATCGAGCGGATAACGATTATAAAACTCTTCAGGAGTGAAATGCGGTAGGTGAGGGGTCACTAGGCCGACGGCAAGAAAGAAAGGTTTGTCGGTGGCCGGTTTATCGATTCGTTCTACCGCCCAGTCGGTGACTTTGGAATCGTTCATTTCTGCGGTTTCAACTGGGATCGGGCCAAAGTCGAAAATGCTGGGTTCGGGCAAGCCGCTGACGCCTTGCGGGCCGGCGAGTTTTCCCATCCAGCCCCAGCCATAACGTTTGCCGGATTCGTCCCAGTCGTCGGCGTCGCCTTCTTTGACCCGGTGATAGATTTTCCCCGAACGTAAAATGCGGTAGCCGTTCTGTTTGAAATAGCTGGGCAGGGTGGTGACGTTTTTGAGCAGCGGGGCTTCGTGCAGGTTTTGCTCGATCATGTAGATGCCGTTACGGTGAGGATAGGTTCCGGTGAGCAAGCTGGCGCGGGACGGCATGCAGATAGGAGCCTGGCAGTGGGCGTTGGTGAAATTCACGCCACGGGTGGCGAGGCGGTCGATGTTGGGTGTTTGCACTTGTGGGTGACCGTCGAGCACACCGACCCAGTCGTTGAGGTCGTCGATGGCGATGAAGAGCACGTTGGGTTTTTCCGCGCTGTGGGCGGTGACGCAGAGTGCCAGCGCCAGCGCAAGGATAAGGGAGGGGATTGAAAAGGGTGTTTGTTGAGAGAGGGGCTTGGTGGTTTTCACGGGATGGAAGATAAGGGGGGAGAGGGCTTTGGCAAGCTGTGCGGCAAAGTAGGGTGGGCGCTTATGAAGTGGGTGGGCACTACCGGGGTGTAAGATGAAATAGTTAAGCTGCTGATTGTTATGAGTTTCGCCCTTGCAGGGCTGGAAGAGTTGGATTTTTTACCCAGCGCTTCGCACTGGGCTATCTCATTGAGCACCGTTGGTGCGAAGAGACGAAAGTAAATTGTCCTGTAAGGACGGAATGTGATAGCGCAGTGCGAAGCACTGGGGTTAAATCGGTTTTATTACCAGCCCTAAAGGCTGGCGAAATGATGTTGCTGGGTGATAAGGTAGCTTTCAATAGTCAATAGCTAACTTTTTTGCCCTGCACTCGCGCTACTGAAGGAAGGCGGAAAAAACTTGTTTATTGTTGTTGGAGTGACTAAGCCTTGGGCATGAAAAAAACTGATCGACGTCAATTTCTAGCAGCCGGTGCCGGGGCGATTGCTGCGGCTTCATTTTCCAAAGCAGCTGTTGCGGCAGCGACAAGTCCTTCGCGTAAAATGACGATGGATCTGATTTGCGGTCGATTGGGGGTGAAGGCCAATCAAAAGCAGGCGATTGATTTTGCCGCCCGGCATGGTTTTGAATCGGTGGGGCCGAATGCTAAAGAGCTGGCCAAGTTTTCGGATCAACAGTTGACGGAGTTAAAAGCGGAGTTGAAAGCAAAAAAGCTGGTGTTTTCGGCAGCAGGCATGCCGGTGGATTTTCGGGGGGATGAAGATAAGTTCAAAAAGGGTCTGGCGGATCTGCCTGCTGAAGCGGCGGCATTGCAACGAGCTGGAGTGACGCGGATTGGGACTTGGTTGAAACCGTTTAGTGATGAGCTCACTTACATGCAGAACTTTCGCCAGCATGGGGTGCGGTTGCGTGAGGTGGGGAAAATTCTAGCGGATCACGGTTTGCGTTTCGGGCTGGAATACGTCGGCACGAAGACTTTGTGGACGAGTAAGAAATATTCCTTTGTCCACACCATGGCGGAGACCAAGGAGCTGCTAGCAGAGATCAATGTGCCGACGGTGGGTTTTGTTTTGGACAGCTGGCATTGGTTCACCGCGAACGAAACGGGTGAGGATATTCTTTCGCTGAGCAATGATCAAATTGTGGCGGTGGATTTGAATGACGCACCCAAGGGGATCGAGCTTGATGATCAGATTGATAATAAACGTGAACTGCCGATGGCTACGAGGGTGATCGATGTGGCGGCTTTTTTGAAAGCGTTGAACCAGCTTGGTTACGACGGGCCGGTGAGGGCGGAGCCGTTTAATGCGGTGCTGAGGAAGATGGATGCGGAGGCGGCGGTGGCGGCGACGGCGGCGGCGATGAAGAAGGCTTTTGCTTTGATCGGCTAGAAGGTCAATAGGCGGCTGGGCACGCGGCCATGGCCTCGGATGCGCAGGGCATTGGGCAGCACGTCGAGGGTGGCGTAGGCATTGGTGTCGGCGGTGTCGACCATGCCTTGCACGGTGACGTAGTGGACGCCGTTGTGTTGCTCGTAGTTGCCGGCATGGTTGTGGCCGTTGAGCCAGGCAATGACGGTATTGGAGTGTTGACCCATCAGAGTGAGCATTTCCTGGTCGTTCCACAGGTTGTGCACGTTGTCGGGCAGGATGGGGTAGTGGCAGGAGACGATCGCTTTTTCGTCGGCTTTGGCGGTTTGGGCGAGTTGTTTTTTGAGCCAGGCAACTTGCTTGGGGCCGATCGCGGAATTCCAGTCCTGGGCATTTTTGCGCTTCTTCGCTTGGAACTCGGTCAACATGGCGGTGGCTTCCTGATGAATGGGGCTGTCTTCGGGGTGGGCGAAGGTGCTGAGCTCGGTGCCGTCGAGAAAAATGAAGCGGAATCCTGATTTTGAAAAAGCGTAATAAGTCTCTTTAATTCCTATCTTGCCAGCGACTTCCGGCTTTTTGTCCTCACTCACTGTGAAGTCATGGTTGCCGAGGATTTGATGCACGGGCTTTTTCAGTTCGCGCAGCGGTTCGAGGATGTCGTCGAAGCTGGAAAATTCGCGATCAATGAGGTCGCCGAGGTGGATGGAGAAGTCGACCTCGTCAGCGTTGATGTCTTTCACTGCGGTGGTCAGTTTGTCGATGCTCTTGCGGTAATAACGGATGCCGCCCGGATCGGCGTCGGCGTATTGAGCATCGGCGATCAGGCCGACGGAGAACAGCGGCTTTTCTTCATTGGCGGCTTGAGCGGCTTGTGGAGCGAGGGGGGGGAGCAAGCTGGCGGCGGAGCCGGTGGCGCTGGTGAGGAGGAAATTTCGACGGGTGAGCATGGTTTGGATGAGAGGTGTTGGGATAGATTCGTATGGATCGTTGTTTTGTCAAAAAACACGCTTTTTGAGAATGATGCTTGCAAGCAGTCGGCTGACCCTCTAAATGATGCGAACAACATGAAAATTCTGGTCGTTGGAAAAGGTGGGCGCGAACATGCGATAGTGACTGCGTTGGACGAATCGCCGT
>JAJRVS010000311.1 GCA_024277195.1 Verrucomicrobiota bacterium
CAACACTGTTTATTTGAACAGTTTTGACTATTTTTATCACTGCGCAAGGAAATTCACTTTCCTGCTGGGAAACTCCGACTAGCTCCTGCTCCTTGTTAAAAATCCAGTATTGACATTGGCCATACAACAATTGCATATTGTAACTACAACCCTATAACCCTATTCCTATTCGAGTTCATGAAAAATAATGTGACTTCCTTATTTATAGCTTTGGCATTGGCTCTATGGCCGAAGCCTGCACAAGCTATCCCCAATCAAATTGGCGGGGTCGGCTTTGTCAATCCAGCTGGCATGCGTTTTGAAAATTTTGCAGTCTTAAGCAATACTTGGAAGGCCAATGCCAAACTGCCAGGTGATTGGCAAGATTGGCAGGATCCACTAAACAAAGATAACCACGTCATACTATACCGGCTCAACATGAGTGCCGAAGTATTTGGTATCAGCGCTTCCCAAATAACCGCGCAGGTCAAAGATGACAAAATTTCACTTTTTAAAATCATTTTTGGAAAAAGCACCAAGCAAACCCATAACCTGGTCGATCAAGTGATCACCAACATTCAAAGCTTCACCGGCAATACGTCTGAATCCGATCAGGAATCTTTCAATTTTAAAAAGATCAACATTCGCGTTCAGAAATCAGCCAACGGAGCAGTGATCGTCACTATCCGCCCACAAACCACAGCAGTAACTTCGCGGTGAATCTCGACCATTCCCAGATCACTCGACTCTTTGTTAGAGCAGCATTACTCATAAGTCTATTGGTGACTGGGCAAATACAAGCCCAGGCCAAGGGCACCAGCTTCCCCCTTCCCTCAGCTCTAAAAGACCCGAAAACCTGGGATGACGCAGACTTTATCGCCGCGTGGCAACCGCAAAAGGCGGCAGCCAAAATCGCACATAAAACCTGGCCCGAACCACCGCTGATTTTCGGCTTGCGTCCGCATCAAATTTCAGGTCACTTCATTGGTGAAAAACTGGAGTCGATCACCTTGCTTTTTTTAGACTCGGGCACTCATTTTGGTTATGTTCCCCGGGAGCAAGCCGCCGCGACCAAAAAAATGAACCGCGAGAGCTTTCAAGCCTTGCACGCAGAAACGTCAAACAAAGTCCAACAGGGGTTGCAACAACTGACCGGCGCTAAAGGACACCCGACCTCTCTCGGCCTGACTCCCATGCTACGCCAGGATGTTCTGTTATTCACCTCCGGCAATTTAACCGCACGCTATTATTCTATTCCCGAGCAATTGGTCAAGGTCACCTTTTATCGCGACGCCAATCAAGCCCAATCACTTTGGCTGGACCCTGCCAAAGCGACTCTAAAACGCCGCGACCGGATCAAACAATTGGCTGAGAACGTATTCACGGCTGAGAACGGAGATCGCCGACTGGCCAGTATCCCCCTTTTCCCACAGGGTGACCGCGCCTATTGCGGAGTATCGGCGCTGGCAATGAGCATGCAATACATGGGACTCAATCTCGATACCGAGGACTATGCCGCCGCCGCCGGCATCCGCTACGGCAGCACCAAGGGATCAAAGATCAAAGAAGTTTACGAAGCTGCGGGCCGAGAGGCCAACATGCGCCTCTCCCGCTCGACAAAATTTGATTTTCGCAAAGCACAGGCCGTGCTGGATTCCGGATTACCTATCATTGTCTGGCGTCGCTGGGCTAAAGAACGGGATTATGTACACACCACCTTTGCCGCCCGTTTTGCCCAGGATCCCAACGCCCTATTACCCAAGCCGGACAGCCGTGACCGTGCGACCTGGCCGGACAAAAAGGCTTTCAGCCATGCCTCAGTGATCACCGGTTATAATGCCAAGCGCGGCGAGATTATTTTCACCGAGAGCTGGGGCGAAGAAGCCCGCAATCGTCGAATGCGTTTCGAAGAAATGGAGGGCACGGTGTATTACACCTTCTACCCGAAATTATGATGGCCAGGTGGAAATTCTTTCTATTGCTGTTAGCCTCGACTTGGCTGGCATCATTACAAGCCTCCGATACAGAACCTCTGCGCTTCTGGAAAGACATCAAAGGCCGCGAAATCATTGGCGAACTGGTGGCCAGTGATGGGCTGCGAGTAACCCTGCGAGTGGAAGACAATTCTAAAAAAGTGCTGCCACTGACTTTTTTATGTGAAGCGGATCGCCAATTCATCGCAAATTGGCGCAAGCAGTACCCACAAGCTCCGTGGGTGGATCCCGAGACCATGCCCGCATGGCCGCAAAACCTGGGTCAAGGCCCAGTCAAAGTTCGCCGAATGCCATCCGATGAACAAAGCTCAGATTATATCTACCGCAGCCCCCATTTTGAACTGCGTTCTGATATCGAATTGCCTTTATTTGCCGTGTCTGACATCGCCACCGTTTTTGAAGCCACCCGAATCGTCCTGCACAGCCTGCCCCTAGGCCTGGCCGCCAGCCCTCCCGCATCCGAGATGCAACTGCGTTGGCAACATAAGTATCCCTCCTTGAAATATGACCCGGATCTTTTGCGGATTCAATTCTACCACAACCGTGAATCCTTCGCCCAGTCGGGAGCCGCATCAGGCAGTGGTGGTTTTTACGATCCTCTGAAAAATCGCACTTTTTTATCCCTGACCAATCTTGGCATCCATAAGGACAAAACTTTGTCGCGCTCTGATTACATGAAAAACGCCTTTGTCTTGAAACACGAAATCACCCATCACCTTCTCCACGACTGGTCTCCTTATTTGCCACTATGGTTCCAAGAAGGTTTTGCCGAATACATAGGGGCGGCCCCCTACTCCCAAGGACGCTACCGTTTCACCTCCATCGACCGGCACTTGCATCAGTACCTTAACAAATGGCGCTTCAACGAAGACCCTAAACGCATCCCGATGATGAAATTGGAAGACTTGATGTCCAGTCAATACGGCGACTGGGACGCCCGCCTACAACGCAACACCCCCATTCTTGAATACAACAGTGCTGCTTTGCTGGTTCATTTTTTTATTCACCATGACAACCAAGGCAATGGCGCCCATCTGGCCGCTTATCTTCATGCTATCAGGCAAGGGGTTCCTGCCCCTGAAGCCGAAAAGTTACACTTACTGCGCCAACGCACCTATCCACAACTCGCGAGCGAAATTCGTCAAGTCTGGAAAAAACAAGGCATCTCACTGCTCCGTCACGGTGATTACGACCCTTTCAAGCGCCGCAGTAATTAAGGACCTCGGCAATCAAATTGCCGCAGCCCTTAATGCTCGAGATTCATCACAACAACGATTGCAAATCCGGAAGCTCTCTCTAAGGTTCGACAATCACGCGTCAGGCTAAAAACCAGCTCACTGCATTCGCGTAGAATCAATGATGACTCACCACCGGAGATGAAAAAGAGAAAGAAGAAAGTCGCTTCAACCTACGACAAAGCCCTGCGCATCAATCTCGATGCGGCCACCTACGGCACCTTCGCCGAAATCGGAGCAGGTCAAGAGGTCGCCAACTGGTTTTTCCGCGCATCAGCCACAGCCGGCACCGTAGCAAAGGCAATCTCTGCTTACGACATGACGGTGAGCGATGCCATTTATGGCAAAGCTGAGCGTTATGTGTCGCGCGAACGGGTCAGCGCTATGCTCGAATACGAATACGATCTGCTACTCGAACGCCTAGCCGGAGGGCGCGGGGACAATACCACTTTTTTTAGTTTTTGTAATACCGTTCGGGCCCGTGGTTACAAAGACTCTGCCGAATGTCACGGTTGGCTGGGCGTGCGCTTGCAACTCAAACCGCAACAGGAGCCCTGCCAAATTCTCATCCACGTGCGACTGCTGGACCGCAAAAATGTTGACCAAATGGAAGCTCTCGGCCGGGTAGGAGTCAATTTACTGCACGCGGCATTTTATCATCGCGACCGTCTGAAGATTTTTGTCGACTCACTGGTCGACGGCCTGAACGAAGGCCGGGTCGAGGTGGATATGCTAAAATTCAGCGGCAAGGGCTTTGAAATGGTCGACAACCGTCTGTGCCATCTGCAACTGGTACAAAGTGGGCTCACCGATGCTGCGCTGTTCCTGCCCAATGGTGAGGTGGTGCAGCCAGCAGAAGTTTTATACAAAAAACCCATTATCCTGCTGCGAGGCAGTTTTGACCCAGTGACCAATCTTCATCTGGATATGATTCGTCAGACACGAGGGGAGTTCAAAAAACACCTGACAGCGGAGCAAAATAAAGACACCATCGAGCTTTGCGAGATATCGATGAATAACCTGCTCCGCGAGGGCGGAGTCGATCACCTCGCTTTTTTAGATCGTGCCGATGCGCTTCAGGCTTTAGGCAAAACGGTGCTGATCTCGCGTTGCCCTGAATTTCACCGCATAGCCACCTATCTAAGCATGAACACCACCAGCCCGATTGGCATCGTGCTCAGCATCGGATTGTTGAACGAGCTGTTTAAGGAAAAATGGTCAAAAAATCTAGCAGGCGGCATCCTCGAATCGTTCGGGAGGCTTTTTAAAAACGAACTTGCGCTCTACGTTTACCCATGGCTGAACCGAAGCACCAACGAACTGGTGACAGCAGAAAATTTCAAAGTCGCCCAGCACCTTGAGCAACTTTACGCTTACTTTCGTAAAAACCAGAAAATCCATCCGATTTTATGCAGCGATTTTGACCTGCTGAAATACACCGGCCGTGACGTGCAAAAAATGATCGCCGCCGGTGATGACACATGGAAAACCCTAGTGCCCGACCAGGCTCATTAAGAGTTTGACGAGCAGGTATCTCAATTGCCAACTGTCAATTGCCAACGCCCCGCTATCGTCGTCTAACACTTATAATATCAACCGCCTGCTCACGTCCCCGCAAGCCAATGCTGCCGATGGATTTCATCGTGAGGTTATCAGGTATATTAGTGAGCTGTTGGTGAAGTTTTTCGGATATCAGCAGCAACTCGCCCAATTCACCACACTTGCCCTGAATGCGGGCTGCGGTATTAAGAACATCCCCAAGATAGGAAATTTCACGTTTGATCTCCCCCACTTCCAAAACCGTGACACTGCCAATATTTATCCCTGCCTTAAAAACCGGGACCACCCCATACTCCGATTGGTAATAGTTACTGCGGGAATCCAATTGATCGACAAACCTGAAATAAGCCCGCAAACAATTGGCATCCCGCAAGCCATCTTCGAGATCCCAGAACAAAATTGCTTCATCCCCCACGTACTGATAAATCTGGGCGTAATGATCGATAACCACAGATAAATCAATGAAACAGTCTTGGATCAATCGACTAAATTTCACATGCCCAAGGCGCTCGGCATGGGTGGTGGACGCCTCAAGATCAAGAAACATGAAAATGCGCTTCTCCTCCCGAGGGTGATGATACATGCCTATCAACAGCTTCCACAAATTACCCGGTCCAAATTTGCGATCCACTTGTTTGAAAAAACCAAACAGAAAACTTACCACCGTGACATAGGTAGCAGCGCCCAAAAAATTGGTGCTGATAACCCGGCGAGCCAGACCCTCGAAATTGACCCCCTGCTCGGTCTGTGCCAGCTCCAACAGCGCCACGCTTACCAGGGCGACCACCACAAGAACCAAGTTGCCCGCTGTCTGAACGATCATCAGGACTCCGAACGGCTTGCGTCGCAGCGCAGGGCGGTTAAGCACCCGATCGAGCAGATAAAACACACTGCCCAAAATACAACCGATTATCAAACTTTTGACAAAAATGTTGGCATAGCCGATTTGGCTCAAATCAAAGCCCTCGAACTCCGGAACTGAAGCCAGTCCAATATAACGGATCAGCATGAACAACCCCGCAGCCGCGACCCAGCCACCTACGGAAAACAAATACCCACGAATACGATTATTTTGCATTGCCTATTTCCTGTCTCCTAAATCCTTCTCCACCACTTCCATCATACGTTCATTCATATAAGCGTGAAAAGGGTTATGGCGAATCCGGATCAATTGACTAGGAGGCACCTTCAGCACATGTTTCTCGCCAATCGGATGGAACGCACCGATATTCAGACCGAAAAGAGAAGGGTCTGGAATCACTGCTCCGTAAAGCGGGTCATCTGCCGGAAAGGGAATCGCCACATGAGCAAGAGAAAATACTCCTTGAGGCCACTTGAGGTCGAGCGCCTTCACTTCAAGTTTAGCCACTCCCGGTAGTCTGGAGTGAGCGCTGATTTCATGAGTTTGACGATCACGATTACTTATTTTTGTAACCGTGTAATTCAAATCTTTTTCCTTCATCAATAGCTCAAGTTTATCTGCGAATTTCAAGGACAAAAAGCTGTCCATCTGCTCAGAGCGATTGATGTCAAAAAACACCACTTCGTTGCCTTTTCCTTCGAGGTGATCAAATAGCCCGCTGACCAGCACCCCAGCCTGAACCGTAGCATCCACAATGGATTGGAAAGCCAAAATCGGAGGGATTTTGTCTAGCCTCCCCTTCTCCTCGACCGCCGCCAAGCTCACCCGGATTTGATTGGCCAATTCCCAGCTCTGGGTGCCTGCATTTTTGGTGAACGAATTGTATTTGTAAGGATCATACTCAATCTCAATACCGAGCCAGTTTGATTTCTCAAAATAAGGAATGAAGGCGTATAAAGAATCCCACCAGGCGGCACGGGCAAAAGCCGTGATGCCAATCGCCGGAGAAAAAAGGAAAAGGCGATCAGGAACAGGCTCCCCATTGGCCACTGCTGCCAAGGTATGCTGCACCGCCAAGGCTCCTCCGTTCGAGTATCCGCCGATATAAAACGGCAGCGAATCACCTAGCTTATTTTTCACATGCCGAGCTCCCAGCTTCACCGCAGCTGCCCAATCCTGCCAGGTCACATTCAATAGTCCGGCAGGCACCGTGCCGTGCCCAGGCATACGCATGACCAGTACATAAAAGCCCTGCGAATGAAACAACTCTGCCTGACTTCGTAAACTATAAGGAGAATCGGACAAACCGTGAAGCAGCAACACCCCCCCTTTCAGCTTACCTGAAGGCAGTAATTCAACCGTACGGTTCCAATTAACCGGCTGCCGTGCAGGATCCTGCGGCCCGCCATTGACAAATCGAGAATAAGGTGAGTGCCCTTCAAGCTTATCGGGATCCAGCATGTAATCCGCTAGACTATTAAACATCGATTCTTCCAGCTCGAGATATTGCTCAAACCCATAATCCTCAGTGAGATCCTTCGCGACAAATTCATTCTTAAAAGGCTGGTGATGCCACTTTTCAATCGTCAACATATTTCGCGAAGCGAATGCCGATACCAGGACTATCGTCATCACCACCGCTAACGCGATCAGCAAAAAATGCAGCACCCAGCTGATGAGAACCTTGACGATATGACGCTTTTTTTCTGGATCATCTTTCATTTTTGTTCTCTATTTGAATATGGTGAAATGCAGCTCCGAATTTAGCCTACAGGCTACGCCTCATTGCAATAAATGCCAGCTAAAGCCAAGGCAATAATGATCATACTGTCAACGACTTGAACACTTGCCGACCGATAAAAATAACTTCATATTTGAATCGTATTTCTCCCGATTGTATTACTTGTTCGATTGCTGATTTGGTCTACATTGCCCCCTTCAACTCATGAGCAAAAGTCAGACCGAGACATGCCATATAACATTGATCACAAAATGCCCAATGCGGGTATTTTATCTTGTGATCTGCTTGATGATTTTTTGGAAACTAACCCCAGCCCAAGCTCAACAGGCGGCAAAGCCCGAAGGAGCCCCCTCCGCTAACGTTGCCACCCCTTCCTCCCATACTAACTTGGCAACACTTGCGCCGTTAGGGTTTCCCCTCATGCGACGCGCTCAGTATTATGGGGAAGCCAATGAAGAACTTGACATCACCGGCACAGGCGCTCCCGATGAGGCAGAACACCCCTACCTTGACCGCCTGTGGTCCTACCCTCTTATTTATTCCAATTCCGATAATCCTTTTATTCAGGAAATATCATTCTTCGGCCTCTACCAAATAGAATCCTATGCCATCGACTCTTCGGCAGGAAGCGCCAGTGAACTGGAGGCACGCCGTGCCCGATTAGGCCTGCGAACCATTTTCTTTAAAAACTTCACGTTGGCGGGAAACCTCAATATCAAAACCGACGGAGTCAGCAATAACTCCTTTGACGTGAATGCGCTCGACACCTTCACCCTTGCCTGGCGCCCCACTGACAATTTTCAGATAAGGCTCGGCAAACAAAAAGCTGGATTTTCCGATGAATACAATACCTCATCAAGTCGAATCCTGACCCTTGAACGCTCCCTGCTCGTCGACCAATTATCTCCCTCAAAAAGCCCCGGAGCTTCCCTGGAAATGAAAATGGATAAGTGGACTTATCTGATCGGCGGATACTCTGGAAATACTTTTACGGAAACCTATGACAATCCTTTTGCTCTAGCGAGACTGGGATACAATATGAGCGAAAAATTAAAAGTAGAAAAAGCCAACTTTCGCTTCTACTACCTTCACAACTCGACTTCACGCAGCGAAAATGCCAGACCCTACCGCAACTCGTATTCATTGAGCATGGATCTTCAGGAAAGACGTGCATCAAATCTCATTCAAGCTTTCTATGCCGAAGGATACGATAACATAGGCAATGTCTGGGGGCTTACTATGACTCCAGCCTGGTTTATTTATTCAGACAAATTACAAGTCGTGCTTCGTTATCAATATGCCAACTCCAGCAACCTCGATGGCTTGCGTTTGCAAAGACACTACGAGCAGGAAACGCCCAACTTTGCCAATTCTGAATTTGGCAATCGCTACCAAGCCGGCTACCTGGGATTGAACTGGTACATCTACGGCAACAAACTCAAAGTAATGAGTGGAATCGAATACTCCGACATGGTGGGCGGAAGCGGAAGTGAAGATTTTTCAGGATGGACGTGGTACGGCGGCCTGCGTTTGTATTTCTAAACAGCACGCTCACAAAAAACAAAGCGTTCGCTCAATCGTCCAGAACGCGGCCACCGCCCCGATCGCATACGGCACCAACTTGCCTGAAAATTCGTGGCTCGGCATGAGATAGCGCTTGGTCAAAGCGATCAATCCCGCCACCACCGTCACAAAAGCAATCTGCCCGATTTCCACCCCGACGTTGAACATCACCAGTGCCAATGGAACCGCATTTTGCGGCACTCCGATTTCGGACAAAGCTCCAGCAAATCCCAAACCGTGAATGAGCCCGAATGAAAAGGCCACCACCCAGGGATACTTCGCCGTGAGCGGTTTTTCACCTGCCCGCAGGCGAATGACCTCTGCCGCGAGAAAAAGAATACTCAAGGAGATGACTGCCTCGGTAGGTGCCGAGGGAACATTCACCAAACCCAAAGTTGCCAGCCCCAGGGTGATGCTGTGAGCCAGGGTAAAGGCGGTGATCGTCCAGAGTAGCTTGCGAAAGCCGGATACGATCAGCAGAAGCGCCACTAGAAATAAAAGGTGATCGTAACCTTCCAAAATATGAATGGTCCCCATGCGCAAATAGGAAAAAGCCAATTGTTTATTGGTCGCTTTTTTAGGAATGGTGTAGCTGGTGCTAGTGGAGCGCATAATGGTTGAATGCTGCGTCCCGTCCTTCAAGGTAATTCTCACCAACACATCCACTGGCACAGCCGCAAGCCCCTCCATCTTCAAAGTTGATCCATTCATCGTCCTATCTCCCGCACGATATGAAGCGGTCTCGATCCAAGCACCTGAAGCACGGCGGCCGGATCCGGGGCCCATTGCTTTAAGAAAATCAGGTAACACCGGCTTGACCGCCAGCACCTTATCCGAACGCATAGGAACCTTCCAGGTCACATCCACCCAACCGCCATCCCGCTCGATGATTTCCAGCAAAGCCGGACGGAACTCGTCAGCTCTTGTTGACGGGCACAGGGCAAATAGAATGCTCAATATTAGGGCTACGAATTTAAATTTCATAATCTTTGCGGCCTGAAAGACCGGCCATGTGACAGCCCGGGGTGAAACCCTGGGTGGGTAGGTGAAATATTTATTCAGCCCTGTAAGGGCGAAACTAAAGCGTAAAGAATTGTGTCGCCCTTTCAGGGCTGGGTGATTTCGTTATTTCATTCCCCGGGGTGATGCCCCGGGCTATCTCATTGTCGCCCCCTCGGGCCTGTTAACTGTCGCCTATGTGTTTTGCTTGCTTTACTATTTCGTAGCAGCTCCCCCCGTCACGTCTTTGGCTTCATCTTTGGTTTTGGTTTTTGCCTCTTCAGTGCCACCTATCAAACGATCAGCAGGGATCTCAGCAATGTTAATTTGATAACGATCCTTGAGATTTTTCAAAAAATCAGCTTTAAACTTTATACTCTTTTCCTCATGCCATTGAGCCAGCACTTTGTCTTTAACCTTCTTAAATTCCGGAGCTGGGGCTTTCTCGATCTCATACACATAAACCAAATGCACCCCATAGCCTGACAACACCGGCCCGTGCCATTTCCCCGCCTCCAACTTCATCACCGATTCAGTGAATCCTGTTCCCAACTGTCGGCTGATCTGTCTTTCATCCATTGCCTTGAAATAGTTCTGCAGCATGAACTTGTCCCCTGCTCCCAATTTCACCGGATCGGGTTTTCCGGCTGACTGAAGTTCCTTCAAAACCTTCGCCGCATCATCGAGAGTTTTTTCTTCACGTTTGTCCGGATCAAAAAACACCTGGGAGAAGGTGATCAAGTCATCCCCACGATAGGCATTCAGATGATCCTCGAAATACTTCTCAAGCTCACCTCCGACAGGCTTTTGCATCTGCGACAAATCACCAGTCAAGAACTCCAGCTTCTGCGCCATACGCCGCCGGGTGATCGGATCGTTTTCGTTCAATCCCATGGCGACCGCCTGGCGATAGCGCACCTCTTCATTGACGTATTGCGTAATCACCCCATCGATTTCCTTGACCGTCGGAGGTCGGTTCCAGCGGCTTTGCCACTGGCCGATGAAAGCATCAATGCGCTCTTCATTAATGTTGATCGTTCTATCCAGCGAATCCTGCTCTGGCTTACCGAACAAGGCATAAGCAGCATAGATACACGCACCGAGCAACATGAAATGCAGCAGCGGCTCTTTGAGGATTCGGGCTATTGGATTACTCATTGTTTTTTTGATGGAATTTGATTGGTATCCCCACCGAATGATTGGTTCGCTTTAGTGGAACACTTCAGCATACCTCTATATTCGGCTTTCCCTCCATTCCGAAATATTTCCTATGCTAATATCACACAATCTCAAAAATTAAATGCAACTATTCAGAGCTTCTTCCTAAGCCGTCAATATAGCAAATTTACTGGCAAACAACGCCAGCAAATTGTTGGGAAATACAATTAACAATACCAGAAGTTTGTCTTGTTTAAGACGAATCCCCTTAACCCCCTACCCCTACAACAATTTCTCCAAAACCCGCCGATAAGGCGCACCCAAGGTAAGCGTTTCTAACTCTGTCAGGTCAACCCATTGCCTGCCTTGCTCAGAAACGTCAGCCAAGCTTCCCTTCACTTGATGCACATAAAGGGACACCCGGTATTTAGTGATCGAATATTTCAAGGTAAGCAAAATCCGCTCCTGATCCGAGGGACGTTTATTTGTCTCCGCGCGGTTCAAAGCCGGCAGCTTCCACAGACCTTTTCTACGCGATCCCGATTCTAGTTCTAGTAAAATTGCATCCTTGCGCCTGGCAAACAGCACATCCTCCTCAAGCAAAACCGTTTTCTGCCGTGTTTTTTTCACTGGCAAGGACTCGGGATCACGGGTGACACAAAAACGCGCGACAGGACAACGATCACAAAGCGGCGCGGCACGCTTGCATAGAGTCTGCCCGAGTTCCATCAGCGCCGAATTATACTCCCGGGATTTGGCGTTTTTACGCCTCGGCATCAGTTGGCCCGCCAGATCCCAAATAGTTTTTAACCCACCACTGCTGTCCACCGCTTGATCAAAATCAAAAACCCGCGCCAGTACCCGGGCGACATTGCCATCGACAATGGCCGCCGGATGATCAAAGGCAAAACTCGCCACCGCTCCTGCGGTGTATGGCCCCACTCCGGGTAACTTTTTGATTTCTGACACACTGCCCGGAAACTCTCCCTCAAGCTCTGTTTCGATCAGACGCGCCGCCGCTTGCAAGTTCCGTGCGCGGGAATAATAACCCAATCCCTCCCACAGTTTTAATACCTCCTGCGGCGGTGCGCAGGCCAGGGTTTGAGTGTCCGGAAAACGCTTCATCCAGCGATCGTAAAACCCACGCTCCAATACAGTGACAACCTGCGTCTGTTGCAGCATCAATTCACTGACCAAAATCGCATAGGGATCCCGGGTCGATCGCCAGGGGTATTTTTTTGCATTAATGGCAAACCAATTGAGCAAACTCTTACGGAAAGCGCGGCCACCGTCCGCCAGACTATCCCTGCTTTGTTTTGCTTTCTGTTGATTCAAATGACTCACTGCCGCTAGCCTGTCATCAAGCACGTCACAAGTCATCGGGATTTTCCATCTTTTACCGCAATATTTACACAATTGGATAAAGTAGCAGTTGCGGGAAGCTCAAAATCAAGCAAATTGAAATACCGAACAATCAAGTTTGGTAAACTTTCTCCCTATCCTTACTAACTACTTTTCTATACCACATGGCTACTATAACCAAGCGCGACCTTGTCGTGCAAATCAGTAACGAAACAGGGCTCACCCAACAACAGGTTTTTGATGTGATCCAACACACAGTTGAAAATATCACCCGCAACCTGGCCCAAGGCGACGATGTGGTGATTCGCAACTTTGGCGCGTTCAGCGTTAAAAAAACCCGTGCCAAAGTGGGTCGCAACCCCAACCGCCCAGAGGACGAAGTGGTCATTCCAGAGCGTGCGGTGGTGAAATTCAAACCTGGCAAGGAATTGAAAGAGCGTGTTGCCAAATTGCTGCCACAGCTGGTTCACTGAGCCAGTGCGTTGCATTGCGGCAATGCAAACTTAAAGATTCAGCCACTAAAGACCCCACCGGGTCCCGCCGCCTGTGCGATTCGTTGCATACTGCCTGGCGGCAACAAACGGCCGGTGCGCTGACGCAATTGCTCGATCAAGGCTCTGCGCCTTCTCTTCTCAGGCAACTGTCCCGCTTGCAAGTCTCCGGCTTTCAACAGCAAACCATCACGCCAGATCCAGGCTTCTTTTTGCCACGGCCCCACCACCGCCGGATCAGTCCAGGTGTGAATCGATATCAGACGCTCTGTGATGGCAGCAGCCAAATGCATCGGCCCACTATCAACACTGACCACCGTATCCACCTGACGCAATACCCAAATCAATTGAGCCATACTGGTCTTACCCATTTGATCAATCACATTCGAAGGCAAGGTTTCACCCTGCCAGGATTCGGCGCCAAGTAATAACACCCCTGATTGCGGCGCCTCCGCCTGCAGCGTCTGACAAAATTCCATCACCTCCAAAGCTGTCAGCGATTTGCCCTGACCTCGGGAAAATGGATGCAAAGCAATCAGCGGGCGATCCAATGGCAGGGAATCGATCACTTCACCCTCCGGCAGTTTGAAATCCCCAATGCCTGCCTTGTTAACCTCTGCCCCCAATGCCTTGGCCAGATGCAGATAACGGTCAATCGCATGCAACCGCGCACCCTGGGGAAGCTCTATTTTTTCATCGTAAAAAAAAGGCGCTCCCTCGCGTGCCTGGCTGAATCCTGTAATCGACGCAGCCCCACTGGCCTTGGCAAGCAGAGCCGAGCGCAACAAACCTTGAAAGTCCAGCACCCGGTCAAATTGCAGCGGCGCTAGATTATCTTTGGCCCACTGCCTAGCCTGCAGCAAAGCGCCCATGCCACGGAAACTCTTTCGCGGAAAGGCAATCACCTGCTCCAGATCCGGATTACCCTGCAATAGAGGAGACCACTCCTCATTGACCAACCAATGCAATTGCCACGCAGGAAAAGCGGCTTTGATCGCTGCTACCGCTGGCAAGGTGTGGATCACATCGCCAAACGAGCTGGGTTTGATCACCAGAACGCGCTCTTTTCCGGCGGGTTCTTCAATCATCAGGAGGGAGTTTGGATTGTGATCAACTTGCGGTTTTCACCGCGTTTATTTGCCAACCGCCAGTCGGTTAGCCAGCATTTCAGGCAGTCCGGCATCGATGATTTTTGACTGCGCGGTTTTCAAATCATAATCCAGACGACGAAAGGTGACCTTTTGGTTACCTACATCGTAAATCGCATAGGAAGACCTCCAGTCCCCGTCACGTGGTTGGCCAACACTGCCCACGTTGATGAAATATTTTTTCGCCGGATCAATGTGTGCTTCCTCGCCGTCCATCACTTCCACACTATCCCCCTTGGCATAAACTTTCGGTGTATGGGTGTGGCCATAAAAACACACCGGGGTGAACTGGTAACTGAAGCTCGCCATGGCGTCGAACTTGTTGGTCACATAACCCCAGCTGCCTGGCGTATCGAGGGTGGCGTGCACGATAGTAAAATGACGCACCTGACGCACCAGCTTGACGTTCATCAGATACTCCTTGTCGTCACGCGATAAATTATCACGCGTCCACTCAAGCGCTTGTTTGGCCAGCGGATTCATCCCTCCCAAGGGAGCGGTGGTCGAAGCCTCTTCGTCATGGTTGCCCTTGACCATGGGGCAATCAAGATCGCGAATGATCTGCAGGCATTCATGGGGGTTGGCATTATAGCCAACCACATCGCCGATACAGACAAAATCTGTACAGTCGTTATCTGCCGCGTCGGTTAAAACGGTTTCCAGTGCCTCTAAATTGGCGTGTATGTCTCCAAAGATGGCGAATTTCATTGCCTGTATATTTTCTCTACCAACTGTTCTACCACATGCGTTCTTTTCAAGACAACATCTTTCTCAGCAAGCGAGTTGAGAACTGAAGCACAACCTGACCGAACCGCAATGGCTTGACCAAAAAAATAAGCACCTGTTGGCAACCTTATTACAGTTAAAAGGGGCATGCGTCGAAAATTTATTTGATATGGATGCCAGCAGGAAGCCTTTTCTTCTGCTTTTCAGCTCGTTCCCGGCGCAGAACTTCAGGATGAATTTCTGGAATCCTCTGAATCAGAGGGATATCCAACTTCTCCTCCAGCTCTTTCAACGAAGCGATCACCGAGGGCAAACGACGGTGTTTTTCACCCTGGTCATACAGCGCCCGCAGATAATCGTAGGCCTCACGCTCTTTGCCCGGGCAAAGCGCCGACAAATATCCCACAAATCGAATGGTGTAAGCTGGCGCATCGGGACGCTTGTTGGCTTCACGATAAACTTCGGCCGCCGCACAGAAGTCCTTTTTTTTCTCCCGCAACACAAAACCCAGCTCCAACCAGGGTTTGGCCGTAGCGGGATTGTTTTTTATCCCCTGCTGGAGGAATTCGATGCCTTTATCGATATACTGCTGGCGCAATTTTTCCCTTAACCCTAGTGGAATCGACTCATCGACCTCCACACTGGCACTGGCATTGGCCCACATATGCCAGCCTCCCTTGATCCAGTTATCCACATCACGCGGCTCCAGCGTGGTGATCATCCGGTAATCCCGCTCCACCGTTTCCCAATCGGTCATCTGCCACGCCTCATGCGCATGCAGCACCATGTAGATCGATACCAGCGACCTCAAACCACCCAATGCTGCCAGCGTGGCCGACTGCCCCAACTGCTCGCGTAGGGTCTCACCCGGCGGCGCTAAGAGCAACCCCTCCTCAGTCAATTGACCGGTTAATTGTTTCTCCCAAGGCACCCGCAACATCCCGCTGACCAGCAGTAATACGATGACCATGAAATATTTTTTCATTATTGAAAAGGACGAAACCCAGCAGCCTCAAAACTCTTTGTCTGAAAACAAAAACCACGAAGCAATGGTGAATATAGCCACATACATCAGCGCCAGAGCGCTCATCTGGGTGACCAGGTTCAATGACACCGTTTGCCCGCCGGAAACGCTGTCAGCAATATTAAAAATCTGAAAGTCCGGAATCACCAGCACCAGGATTTCACCTAAAATCCGGGTGATCATCCCCCCCTGCTGTTCCACCACCCAGAAATCCGTAGCCATCTTGTGGAAATGACCAATCAGAAAAATCACCGTGCTGATAATGATGGTGAACAGTGAGCTAGAAGCAAAAGTAGAAACCAACATCGCCACCGCCGCCAGCACCGCCGATTTGAGAAACACTGCCAACACCGCTATCAACAAATTCAAATCCGGGCCGTACGCCGCGATCATTGCCGCTTCACTGGCTCGGTCTTGATCCGTATAACGCGGATTTTGGGCCATGTGAGCCATCTCATTAGAGATGATGCGGTATTCCTGGAAGTATAAAATCACTGAGAAAAAGGCATACATCAAAGCCAGAGCCACCCCGATCACCAACAACACCCCCATCAACTTACCCACTAGATACTCCAACCGCGGCACCGGCTTGGAGAGAATCGTGTAGAGCGTGCGGTCCTCCAGATCACGTGGAATCAAAACCGCCGTGGCGCTGATCGCAAACAACCAGGAAAAAATCGACATCGCGCCCAGCGACGTCTCGCGAATGACTTTCAACTGCTGCACCGGAGTGTAGAGCAGATTCAGATTACTAGCCGCAATCACCAAAACCGCAAATACCGCTAAAAAATAGAACGTCTTCATCCTCACCAATTGGGTGAAGGTACTGCTCGCCAGAGTCCACACCCGCTGTAGTGAAAAGATCGGTGGGCGGTAAGTAACTGTATCACTCATGTGCGCTTCCCTCCTCCCCTTCGGTTTCCGACAGAAACAAACGCTCTAAGGTGGTGCGCGGATGTCCCGCCCTGACCATCTGGGCCTGCGCATCATCATTCACCAGTTTTTCTATTTGTGCCTGCAAATCAGGCGGCAGATTTTTCATCACCAGTTCCACTTCATCCTCAATCGCAATCAGTTCATTCAGCGCTCCTTCCCTGAGCATTTTGCCCTTTTGCATGATGGCCACACGGTCACACACTTCCTGCACCTGCTCGAGCAGGTGCGAGCAAAGAATCACCGCCACCCCGTCCTCCTTGAGCTGAAAAATCAAATCGCGGATTTTCCGTGAACCCGACGGATCCACCCCCGCCGTGGGTTCGTCGAGAATCACCAGTTGCGGACGCTGGATGATCGCCTGCGCCAGGCCGATGCGCTGCAACATCCCTTTTGAATACCCCCCCAAACGCCTATCTGCAGCGTCCTCCAGATCCACCAAAGCCAGCAGTTCCGCACAGCGTTCATTACGATCGCGTTTTTTGAGCCCGCACAACTTGCCGTAAAAATGCAGGGTCTCTTTACCCGTGAGGTGTTTGTAAAAATAAGGGTTCTCCGGCAAGAAACCCACCTGGTGCCGGCTGCGCACATCGCGACTATCGAGACCAAAAATACGAGTCGAACCCCGTGTGGCCTTCATCAAGCCAAGGATCACCTTCATCGTCGTCGACTTGCCTGAGCCGTTGGGGCCGATCAAACCATAAACTTCACCCGCCGCCACCGTGAACGAAAGATTTTGCACCGCGACCAAGTAGTCCCTTCGTAATGAAAGGCTAAAAATCTTGGTCAGGTTATCAACTTCAACGGCAGGCGAACTCATAGTGATGATCCTTGTGGCTCTGAAAGCGACAAGGGGTGTAATGCATCTATCTTATAGAAAAACCCCTGCAGTTTTCAAGCAAGGAAATGTCGTGCACCTCACTTTCCTTGATAAATCCCCCCAAGTGAGAATCCTGGATTTCCTCGATGAACTCATCCAGCTCCTCCCCTTCTCCCATAATCTGCAGCTCCACCCTGCCATCGGCCAGGTTTTTGACCCAGCCCTGCAATTCAAAACCCTTGGCCAGCTGCTTGACCGAAAAACGAAAACCCACCCCCTGCACCCGCCCGGTATAAAAAATTTGTTTAGCTTCCATTTACTAACTTCACTTCGCGTCTTTCTTTTTCCACCACTGGAGTTTTTTAAGAAAACTCTTCTTTTTAGGTTTTGCGGCGGCGGCAGCGGCGGCCTTCACCGACGCATTGGTGATCAATAAATCCACATCATCCGCCAAACCCTTGCCATAGTTAAAAGTGCGCAGCGGCAACTTAGTGCCATCCGACATATAAGTTTGAATTTTTCGCCGCACGATCTGGTTATTTGTATCAAAAAGACGCTCTTCGGTCAGTCGCCCCAAGGGATCGTAAAACAAGGTGCCACGGTTGGTCAGTTGACCATTGGCATCATAAATCAAGACTTCCACCGGTCGCCCGGCCGCGTTCAAACGGACCAAACGCTTTTGCATCAGGATCGACTTGTCACTATCTTGTTTTTTCGCCCGGAAGGTGTGTTGCTGCAACGTTCGCTGCGCTTCGTCCAGCTTGGACTCGGTATAGTTGCCATTGGGATGAAAAATCGTCCGGCCCCACACCTTTGCTTCGCGCCTGTCCATCTCCCCATACTTCCAGTTGCGCATGTCCACATGGGAAGGTGGCTGCACCCGCTGAGCTCCCCCTTTGCCGTTAGGTTGGTGGAACTGAGCCCGCGCCATCGATGGAAACAGCAAACAGACCGCCAGCCCTAAAGCACCCAGCCAAACAAAAGCCTTCACCCTTGCCTGCTTTTGAAATTTTTCTCTTACCCTCTTCATAGATTTCCAATCCCTTATATTAAAGGATACGCAAAAAAGAGGAAGCTATTTTTTCATAACATTCCCCTTCCAATCTCAACCACCCGCTGCGGCAATTTTTCGATTTCCCGCAGGGTGGTACGGAAATTCACAATGCAAGCCCGCAGGACAAAAGTCCTGTCGATCACGGCATTCGACAAATAAGCTCCGCCTCCCGATTGTAATTGTTTGAGTAAGTCACGGTTCAATTCATTCAACCATTCATCACGATCCTCCGCACTGAGCCCCGCCGGCAGTCGGCTCGGCAAATAACGAAAAGTCGTGATGCTGAGGTTCTGGGTGAACAACTCTATTTCAGCTTGCTGCGCAAGCTTATCCGCCAAGGCTCTTGCCAGGGCGATGTCATCACGGATCATGCGAATGTAACCCTTGCGCCCCGCTTGCCGCCAAGCCAGCCACACCTTCAAAGCGCGGAATCCGCGCGAGTTCTGCAGACCGTATTCGTAATAGTTGATCGCCCCCTGCCCACTCGGCTCACTCACTTCATCACCGACCGCTTCGTCCTCATCTTCAAACAAATAATAGTCCGGATGGAAACTGAAGGCATCCACCAAAAATTGCGCATCGCGTACCAAAACACAGCCCGCTTCCAACGGAGTGTAGAGCCACTTGTGCGGATCCAAGGCAATCGAATCCGCCCGGGCCAAAGCCTGTAAATCCGCCGAAGCCTCGGGCAACATCGCGGCAAATGCCCCGTAGGCCCCATCCACATGAAACCATAAATCGTCAGCCTCACAGATCTTGGCGATCGCCTGCAAGGGGTCGACCGCACCGGTGCTGACCGTGCCAGCGGAAGCCACGACCAAAAAAGGCTGATGCCCGGCTTCACGATCCTTGGCGATTTTTTCTTCCAAATCAACCAAATCCATTTTCTGCTGATCATCGACGGCAACCCAGCTGATCGCATCCGTTCCCAAACCAAACAGATCGGCCGCCTTTTGTACCCAGGTATGGGTTTCTTTCGATGCATAAAGCCGCATCGCCCGCTCTCCGCCACGCGCCCCCTTGCTGCGGATATCCCAGTTAGCTTTCGCTTTTCTAGCAGCAAGAAAGCCGACAAAATTCGCCATGGTGCCACCACTGACCAGCAAACCTCCATACCCCTGTGAACAGCCCACGGCCTCGCGAATCCACTCAACCGTCTGTTTTTCGATCTCAGTAGCCATCGGCGACAAGGACCAGGCTCCAACATTGGGATTGACCGCCGAGGCCAACAAATCGCCCAGCGCCCCGATCGGCGCAGCTGACGAAGTGACATAAGCCATGAAGTCGGGATGGCCGTTAAAAAGAGAATGATCAAAAAGCATACTTGCCGTCTGTTCGAGAATCTCACCCGCAGGCGCACCGTCCTGTGGCAGCGAAGTATCCGGCAAAAGCGCAGCCAGCTCGGCCACCGATTCGTTGGGATTAACCGGACGCGAAGGCAGCGATTGCAAAAAATCGGCAATCTGGTCAACCAGTTGGCGACCCGTGGCACGAAATTCCTCAGCGCTCATTTCGAGCGCTGCCTGCCGTGAGCTCAAATCGTCACAAACTGGCCCGGTGTCCCGCTCAGCATCCCCGTCCGCACTCATGTGCCGGGGGTGGCCAAAATCATCCTCACCGAATCCATTCTCAAGGTCGCTCCTTGCAAATGGGTTTTCAAAGCTTCCCGCTCCTCAACCGCCATACTGATCTCCGATTCCCTTACCGGATGACCCATCTGCTGCAATTTTTTCAAACGTTCGATTTCGCCGTCGAGTTGTTTTTCCATCGCCGCAACCGCTTCACTGCGGACATCCGCAGCGTTCTTTTCCGCCAAAGCCTTGGCCGCTTCTATCATTTTGGGCAGGGTTCCTCTCAGCGCCTTCGATTTTTTCTGCAGCCAATCGGCGGGCCCCTCTTTCGAACGACGAATCATCTCAGGCACAAACACCTTCGAACGATCTCTCAACTGATGATCCACCAGTGCGCGCACCGG
>JAJRVS010000312.1 GCA_024277195.1 Verrucomicrobiota bacterium
AGAGATTGCAGAGAAAGGGGTCGTTATCCACGCCGAGGATGGCGATGTCGTCGGGCACTCTCAAGCTGGCACGCAGGCAGGCGTCGAGTAATTGCTGACCGCGATCATCGTGGCAGGTCATGATGGCGACGGGTTTGGGCAGGGCTTGTAGCCATGTTGCCAAATGTGATTGTTCTTGCTCCCAAGGTAGCGTGGCGGTCGGGTGTTTAAAAACGGAGCATGAGAAGCTGCGCTCTGCGAGTGCATCAACGAAGCTGCTTGAGCGTAGATCCTGGTAATAGTGTTCGCCTTTTGGGGTTCCATAAAAAGCAAAGTGTCGATGCCCGCGTTCCAGGAAATGTTCGACGGCTAATTTGACCACGAGTTGATTGTCGATGCCTACATTGGGCAAATTCAGGTCTCGCAGTGAAGCGCGCAAATCGATTACAGGCACTTTGGCTGAAAGCACGGCATTAGCCATGGCTCGATTGTCGATGCGTGCTAGGATGCCGTCACCTTGCCATTTGGCGAGCCACGAGGGTGACGGATCGTTCAGGCCGTGAGGTTTGAAATAAATAGACCAAGGGCCGTGTTCCTGTTGATAGCGAATAATGCCTCTCAATAATCCGCGACCATATTCACGGGAAGTTTCGACGAACAGCGCGACGCGAGCAGTGGGCATGGGTTCACTTTAAGGTGACAAATTTGAAAGGCAATGATCAAAAAGTGGTATATTTATAGACAAAGAGGGGTTGTTAGATCTGTTGGTATGGGGCAGGATTTGACACTCTGATCTAGAGGTCTAGAGGTCTAGAGGTCTGTTTGCATGATGGCATGAAGCTACTGGCACTAATTTCCCCACTTATTTAAAATGAAATCACAAAGCATAGGTTCACGTTTGCTTAAATTACTAGGTCCAGGTTTGGTGACGGCTTGTGTCGTCATTGGACCGGGTAGTATTCTGACCAGTTCCAAAGTGGGGGCCGATGATGGCTTCACTAAAATATGGGTGGTGGTCCTGGCTGCTTTGTTCATGTTGATTTATGTGAATCTCGGCATGCACTTAGGTACGGTGTCAGGCAAATCAAATGGGGATCTGATTCGCCAGCATTTGGGCAAGGGCATGGCGGTGGTGATTGGTGTGTGCGTATTTTTCATCGCAGCGGCTTTTCAGTTTGGTAATAATTTAGGTGCTCACTCGGCTCTGGTGGCTTATGGCAATTTTGACTATTGGATATTTATTCTCAACGGCTTGGTATTATTTTTCCTTTTCGGTTTTCGCAATCTCTACGGTTTTGTCGAACGGTTGATGGCCTTTTTTGTGGCTTTGATGTTGATTGCCTTTTTTGTTAATTTGTTTTTCGCCAAACCAGATCCTGTAGAATTTGCCTCAGGCTTTTTGCCTTCGGGCGGTTTATCGAGTTTTGGTTTGCCCTTACTCGGCTTGATCGGCACGACCTTTGTGATAAATGCGGCATTTTATCAGTCCTACTTGGTGCGCTTCAAAGGGTGGACGGAAAAAAATCTGCACCAAGGGGAAGTGGACGCTCGAGTTTCGGCACTCATCATGGGAGTGATCACCATCGTGATCATGTCAACGGCAGCAGCAGTATTGAAAGGGGCGGATCTTTCAAGTGTGGCGGATGTCGCCAATCAGTTGCAGCCTTTGTTTGGGGAGAAAGGTCGAGCGATCTTTTGTGCCGGGCTTTTTGCGGCGGCTTTCTCCTCTTTCATTGTGAACTCCATGACGGGTGGGTTTGTTCTCTCGGATGCCTTGAATCTAGGCAGTTCGCCCCAGGACCGCTGGCCTAGATTGCTGACGGCCGCGGTATTGTTGACAGGCATGGGTGTGGCTCTTTATGTGATCAAGACGGGGATCAAGCCAGTGACGGCGATTGTGATGGCTCAGGCAGTGACGGTGATCGCTGCCCCGCTGATCGCTGGAGTGATGCTCTATTTGACCAATCTAAAAGCGGTGATGGGTGATCGCTGTAATAGTCTGTGGATGAATCTAGCGGCGGGAACAGGCCTGCTTTTATTGGTTGGTATGTCGATTTACACGGCTAGCGAAAAGGTTTTCCCTGCGGTGGCTAAGATGTTTTCTTAGTGTCTTCGTTTTTCCGAGGTGACACAGCGAGATGTGGCAGCAGCTTCGTGATGGGGAGGGAGGCTGACGAGGTAGTCGATCTTTTTGAATACGGAGGTTGGCTTTTTTTTAAAAGTCGGGCAGGGGAATCTTGAGCTTTGGCAATAGATGGTTTATTTATTGATAAGGAAATTAAGATATAACAAGTTGTCAAGATGAGTTCAGAATCCGG
Organism: Verrucomicrobiota bacterium; assembly: GCA_024277195.1. GTDB lineage: Bacteria > Verrucomicrobiota > Verrucomicrobiia > Verrucomicrobiales > DEV007 > JAADHD01. The sequence goes on from JAJRVS010000312.1 coordinate 2,298, forward strand.
AGCAGGGGAATCGAAAAGTAAACGTCAATCGCGTGGTTTGACGGCAGGGCGAATATTGCTGTTTGTTGTGTTGCTTGCTGTGGTCTTGGCACCCGGTATGGTGTATTTTTTTGGTGGTGGGGAAGTTGGCAAGATGAAACCGGAGGACAGCGCAATGGTGGAAGCGGTCAGCGAGGTGGAAAAAGAGCAGGAAGGCACAGCGGATCCGGTGGTGGTGGAGAAAATTGTCGAGCGGGTGGTGGAGAAAATCATCAGGGTTCCAGTCGAGGCAGAGCCCGAGCCGATGCCTTCGAAGTTTGTGGCTTACAAAAAAATTGATACGGCCCAATTGTATAATGGTATTGAGATACGCTCCGAATTGCAGACCGAAGAAGGGCGTTCGGCTTCTGTCGAGCGGGAGGATCCGTCCAGTTATATGATTGAGCTGGTGATTAAAATCAAGGTGCCCAAGGCGAATCAGAGTTTGCAGGAATTGGCCGGCCTGAACGAACATTTGCCGAAGATGTTGCCAGGTCTGGGATCGATGGTGGAGAGCGGCAAGGTTTCGCCTTTTTATTATCATTTGTATGATTTGAAACAGCAACGAGTGCAGCATTATATCACCCGCCTGAACCGGGTTTTGTCCCGTCATCATTTTTTTGATTGTGAGACTATATTAGAACTGCAGCACCCTGAAACCCAGCAGAAGGTATTGCTGATGCAGGGGGAGATGGATGTGGTGTCGGATGGCTCGGACGGGGATCGCTGGCCAAAATTAGACGAATATATTTCGATGTCGGCCAATTACCAGCCATTCACCAGTTATGGCTGGGCGAAAAAAACCAAAACGCCCAATCCCTTGTTGGCGGTGCGGGTGGCCAAGCTCAAAAAATATGAAACCGAGTTTAAGATCAAAGGGTTGAGTATTGAGAGAAATCGTTTTTTAAAATCAAATATCGACTTGCTGAAACGTGAGGTTGCCGATTTGAAGGGGCGCAGTTTTTTAATCGCCGAGGCGGACCCTTTTATTGTGATTCCTTTATCAATGGTGGGAAAAACCAAGGAGAATGAATTTGCCCCATCGTTTGGCGACTATGCGGCGGTGGTTTATCAGGATAAGATTTATCCTGCAATCGTGGGGGATGCGGGGCCGGCTTTCCAGATGGGGGAGGCTTCTTTACGCATCGCTAAACAATTGAATCCCAAATCCAACCCCTACAGCCGTCCGGTGAGTGACCTGAAAGTGACGTATCTGCTTTTTCCAGGATCAAAAGAGGAAAAGAAGGATGCGCCTGATTTGAAAAAATGGCATCAACGGTGCTCGGACTTGCTCGGTCGCATGGGTGGATTGGGTGAGGGTTACCAGTTGCATCAGTGGGAGGATTTGATTGCCAAAAAACGGGCAGCGGCAGCTCCAGTATCAAAGCCTGCACCAAAGCCTGCGGCGCTTGCTTCCGTTCCGCCTGCACCTGCTGTAGGAAAAGCCAAGCCAGGCGCAAGTGCTGGAGCGGCTACAGAGAAAAAAACCCAAGCAGTGAAGGCGGCGAAACCTTGATTGGACAAGGTTACGTCATAAAAAAAGAGCCGCCCCGTTGAGGGACGACTCTTTATTAACTTTTCCAGGGTTACCAGTGTCTATACTGGGCGACCTTGTGATTTGTCTTCTTTGAGACGAGCTCTAAGAACTTTGTTACGCCAGGTAACCGCCTGTTTCACAGCTTCATCATAGCCGAGCTTGTCGACAGAGAATTTGCGGTTAACGGCTTTGCCCAGTTCTGAGCGAACGGTGACCGTGATCACTTTACGTTTTTTGCCAGAACGGTTGGTGTAATGGGTTTGTGAAACACCCAGTTCACCGGTATTGGTCCGTGCGGTGCGTTTGATGCGCCACAATGGTTTGGCAAATTTTGCCATTTCGTCGACCAAGCCATCACGGTAAGCTTTAGCTGCGGTGAGCGCTTTGGTTTTCCCTTTGTGGATGCGGTCACTGAACAATTTAGTTCTCAAGCGGCCGCCACGACGGACGTGAACCTGCCAACCATGGGTTTTGGTGGAATCAATACGTTTGATGTTTTTAACGGACTGCTTGTTGCGCGTGCGCTTTTTAGGCGAAACAGGCTTTTTACGAGTCGCTTTTTTTGCAGGCGCCTTTTTGGCTGCTGCTTTTTTAGCCGGAGCTTTCTTTTTAGCTGTTGCTTTCTTAGCTGGAGCCTTTTTCTTGGCTGCTGCTTTTTTAGCCGGAGCTTTCTTCTTAGCTGCCACTTTTCTAGCTGGAGCCTTTTTCTTAGCTGCCGTTTTTTTTGCGGCGACTTTCTTTTTTACTGCTTTTTTCTTAGCCATTTTTCTTGGGTAGGTTGTGGAGCCGGGAGCCTCCGGTTAGGTCGGAATAGGGTGTATCGCTCTATTCGTATATTGTATATATCGCTATTTTTCACAGTACGTCAAGAAAAACTATGCTTAGTGGGGCTGGTTTTTTGCTTCCTATCGGAGAAACTGGCTATTTTTATGAAAAAAAGTTATATATTTCGCCCTGAATTTGGGAAATCGCGATTATTTTGATAAAACGTGGATACTGGGATTTTATATCAAAAATGCTAGGGATTTGAGCGAGTTGATGTTTCAGGGGAGAGATTCCCAGAATGATGAAAAAGAGGGTGAGCTCAGCTGTTGGGAAATCCAAGGGGCTTGGCAGAAATCAAAAATTCTGCGTATTTTGAGCTATTCATCAATTACCACGGCCCCAGAGTTTGAGTCAGGGTTTGACGTGCGATAGTTGTAAGCATCGTTTTTTTGAGCCCCGTGGATTTGATCTTTGTGGGGCGGCGTATTTACGGCTTCGAGTCGTTTATCGGACTTTTTTTCCTGTAGATGTCGTTTTTTGCATCAGAATTGGGTGTTTCGTGAAAGGGGGGCTTGCTGGAGGGGGGCTTTGATGGTAAGGGAGCCTCCTTCGCTGCTTGCAAAAATTGGAGAGCGGAGAGTCATATAATAATGTCTTTTTAGACTGCCACATTTCCTTTTACATGAATCCAGACCGCGCGACTTTAAACTATCTCAATTCTTTTTCAGAGCCTATTCGTAAGGAGGGGCAGCGTTTGCACGACGAAGGGGCTGTGGCGCAGATCTTTGGTAATCATCTTTATATACAAGGTCGGGTGGACGATCAGTCGTGGACTTGTCGTACGACTTTGAAGCTGCAAGGCAACGATTGGACGGGTGAGAGCACTTGTCCGGCGAACGAGGGAGGAGATGCCGCGCTGTATGCGACGATGCTTGAACGCATGGCGCGTGGGGCGGAGTTGCCCGAGGTGCCCAATGAAGTGGGGGAAGAATCACTGACAGACTTGATCGAAGGTGGCTTGGGCCGAACTCTGAATACGGAAGAGGATGAGTTCATCAATAAACTTGAACGTCGTTACCGTCGTTTTGAGATGGAGCAGGAAATTTTTGATTCGGACCTGGTGAGGTTGTGTCCGCGTTGGCCGGTGGAGTCTTTTGATGCTTTGTCTTTGTGGCCAACCCTGCCTAAGAACATCAAGGAATTCTGGAACTATCTCGCTTATACATTCCGCAAGGCGGGCATGGAGTATCCGGGTTTCATGGATGAGGTGACGGATTTCGGGTGGACGGAACAGCAGTTGCGGGCCTGGGAACGTGAGAGGGAAGTCAGTCAATGGCGCCGGACGATGGGTTTTGCGGATGAGCGTCCTAGCACCCAGGAGGTAGTCCAGGGTGAATTCCGCTTGCGCATTGGTGGACGCGAGGGGCGTCTGTTATGGAAAAAGGATGAGCAGGGGAGTTTTGGGGTAGTTAAGGATTTGGATGCCTTTGAGATGCTCAAAGAGCAGTATGAAGGCGGGTCAGTGAGGTTGGGTGCAGCCTCGGAGTTGTTATGGACGAGTGTGTTGGGTTTGGCCGCGGAAATGGATGCGAGCAGGGATGATGATGAGTTTGAAGGGGTTCTGCGTTTGGATCGACTGGTGGACTGCCGTTTGTTGAACCGTTTGTTTCATCAGGAAGTATTGCAGGGCCTCATTGTGACTCTGGACGAGGAGCCTTTCCGCCGGATAGAGGCTCCTTTGAGCTGGGTGTGTCAGGATGACTTGCAGGGCAGCAGTGATTTGGAGTTGCAGTTGCAGACGGGCGAAGCGGTGGATGTGACCCACTTTCTGCGTTTGTTGCCAGGTGAGCGCAATTTGTATTTGTCGGATGAAACTTTGTTCAGCGGCCCGGCTTGTTGGATCGAAGGCACAGAAGTGCAACCTCGTTATGTGATTCCCCGCGAGACGGTGGAAAGTGAGGCTGGAATTAAGTTTTTAGCAAGTGTCGGATCGACACTGCCGGCTTCGTTGGAAGGGCGGGTCAAGGATGAGGGCTTGGCGGTTACTTTAGAGGTCGGTTTGTCCGACCAGGCGACCGGGGCGGCCAGCGAGCATTTGTTGGTGAGAGTGGTGGCGAGAAATGAAGAAGGGACACGCGAAGAGGTATTGGGCAAAGAGGGCTGGGAAGTGGTGAAGGATCAACAGGAAGAGGAGTTTTTGTTTCGCTATGACCGTAATGTGTTATTTCAGATTGCGGAGTTGTTAGAGCCCATGGCTTTGACTTTTGACCGGACGGCCGGAGCGTTTCGCAGTCGGGTGACTAAGAATTTTCCTGAAAAATACGCAGAATGGCTGGAGAGCTTGCCCGAGGAGATCACGATACGGCCGGATGAAGGCCTGGCGACTTTGAGCGCGGCACCGGTCGAGGCCAGTGTCAGTTTTGAAGTGGTGAACCAGGAGATTGATTGGTTCGATTTGAAGGTGGTGGTCAAAGTCGATGGGCATGACTTGTCCGAGGGCGAGATCAAGGACCTGGTGGCTGCACGCGGGGGCTATGTGCGCATGAAAGATGGCGGCTGGCTGCGCTTGCAGATGAAGATGAGCGAAGAACAGCGGGTGGCGGTGAGCAAAATCGGCATCGATCCTTTTGATCTCTCCGGGGAAACCCATCGCATGCACGTGCTGCAATTGGCTGAGCCGATGGCGGAAGAAGTGTTTGACGAGGAAACCTGGAAAAAAATATCGCAACGTTCTAACCAGTTGAAATTGGAAGTGCGCCCTGCGGTTCCTGGCAATTTATCGGTGGATTTGCGGCCCTATCAGGAAGAAGGATTTCATTTTTTGGCCTACTTATCTGCCAACCATTTTGGTGGTATTTTGGCAGATGACATGGGTTTGGGTAAAACGATCCAGGCACTGTGCTGGTTATTATGGCTGAGGGAGAATACTCCCGCAGAGGGCCGGTCTCCTTCGTTGGTGGTATGTCCTAAGTCGGTTTTGGACGTGTGGGCGGCAGAGGTCAAAAAGGCAGCCCCGGAAATCAGGGTGCAGGTGCTGAGAAATCGTCAGGAGCTCGACATGGCGCGGGTGGAGAACGAAATCGACCTGTTGGTGATCAATTATTCGCAGTTGCGTTCTTGTTCTGAGGAAATGCTGACGGTTGAGTGGTTGGCGGTGATTCTCGATGAGGGGCAGCAGATCAAAAATCCGGATTCAAAAGCAGCCAAGGCTGCCAGACTGTTGCGGGCGACTAATCGACTGGTATTGACCGGAACGCCGATCGAAAACCGTTTATTGGATATTTGGAGCCTGATGGCTTTCTCCATGCCGGGCATCCTGGGTAATAGAAAGTATTTCAAGGACCGTTTTGATAACCGCAAGGACGAACAGGCAGAGCTTCGTTTGTCAGCTCGCTTGCGACCGTTTTTGTTGCGACGCACAAAGGGCGAGGTGGCGCTCGATCTGCCGCCAAAAACCGAAGAAGATGTGTTCTGTGATTTGGAAGCGGTGCAGGGCGAAATGTATCAAGATGAGCTGGAGCGCATCCAGAAGATCCTCATGGGGATCGAGAATGATGAGTCACTGCGCAAAAACAGCTTTGTTATTCTGCAGGGTTTGATGCGCTTGCGTCAGATCTGTTGTCATCCAGGCTTGATTGACCCGTCTTTGAAAGAGGCAACGAGCGCTAAAATGACGGCTTTGTTTTATGTTCTGGATCAATTGAAAGAAGAGGGGCACAAAGTTTTGGTGTTCAGTCAGTTTGTAAAAATGCTGGATATTATTCGCGACCGTCTGGACAAAGAGGATCGTCCTTATTGTTATTTGACCGGACAGACCCAGGATCGTGAGCAAGTGATCGAGAAATTCCAGCAATCGGAAGATCCTGAAGTGTTCCTGCTGTCGTTAAAAGCCGGTGGTAGTGGTTTGAATCTGACTGCCGCTTCTTATGTGGTGCTTTACGACCCATGGTGGAACCCTGCGGTTGAAGCGCAGGCGATTGACCGGACGCACCGTATTGGGCAGGAAAGCAAGGTGATTGCCTACCGTTTGCTGATGAAAGATACCGTGGAGGAGAAAATTCGCATTTTGCAGCAGCAGAAAAGGCAGATGATGACCGGGGTGCTGGGTGAGGAAGGTTTTGCCCGCAATCTGAAAAAAGAAGATCTGGCCTTTCTTTTTGAGGCAGATAGTAAAGAAATATGAACAAAGTGACGGGTCGGTGGTCAAAATTCGAGTTGCGCATGCCACTTGAAACCAAGACCAATGAACGAGTTCGTTATTTTCCCGGAATAGTGGCAATAGCACTGTGTCTGGTTTTATCGGCGTGCACGTCTTCTCATTACAGAGAATCGGCGGATAAAGAGACTTATGGCATTTTGTCTGAGGATGCGGCTCAGGTGGACAATGTGGATTCCGATTTTTCGATTGAGCATGAGCCAAAGATCATATTAAAAAATCTGGCAAGGAGTCATCAGCGCTCGGACTTCCTCGGAGAGGATGGCCAGCGCCTGGAGAAGGGGGCGGAGGTGTTGGAGATGTCAGATGCCTTGGGATTAGCCATCAAGCACAACCGCAACTACCTGACCCGCAAGGAGACGATTTATCTGCAGGCCTTGGAATTAACACTCGCCCGGTGGGATTTTGCTCCCATTTTCTCAGGGGATGGGTCATTGGCTCGAGGTAGGGAAACCAGCGGAGCTACAGGCAGCTCGTCTGCGCAGTTAGCCAGCAATATCGAGCGAGGCGTGGATAACCTGGTGGCGACTAATTCATTCACTCGTCAAGCCAATGCGGGGGTTTCGATGTTGCAGCGAACCGGGGCTCGAATCGCGGTTGATTTCACCAGTGATTTTCTACGCCTGCTGGGTGGGGATCGATCGGTTAATAATTCGAAGCTGGCGGTGACCCTGGCTCAACCGCTGTTAAAAGGTGGCGGTTATCTGGCTACGATGGAGAATCTCACCCAGGCTGAACGGGAGCTGCTTTATACCTTGCGGGATTTCGCTAATTTTAGACGTGAGTTTATCGTGGGGGTGGTATCCGACTATTATAATGTGCTGCGCGCGCGCGATCGGGTGATGAATACTTGGACCGGGTATCAAGGATTTGTTAAGAGTGTGGAGAGAGAGACGGCTTTGGCGGAGGAGGATCGCAGGACCCAAACTGAATTAGGATTATTACAGCAGGCGTCGCTCAGGCTTGAGGGAGGCTGGGTGAATGAACTGCGGTCTTACCAGCAGCAACTTGATGAGTTTAAGATTACCTTGGGAATGCCGGTGGAGTCCAAGATTGTACTGGATGTGGATGAGTTGAGAAAGTTGGAGTTGGAACTGCCGCAGCTTTCACGGAGTCAGGCGGTGAATGTGGCGATTTCAGCACGGCCGGATTTGATCACCGCCAATGACCGGCGTATTGACGCTGACCGGAAAATCAAAGTGGCCAAGGTGGGGTTGCGTCCTGGCTTGGACGTGGTTGGAGGTTATGATATCAATAGTCCTTCAATAGACGGCACTCCGAAACTGGATTTTAATCGAAAAAATTGGAATGCAGGCTTGGAAGTGGATTTGCCATTTAACCGTAAAGCTGAGCGCAATACATATCGTGCGGCCTTTGTTGCGTTGGAGCAAAGTAAACGGAATTTGGATTTGGCTTATGATCAGCTCCGGCTTGATATTTTTGACGATTGGCGTGCTCTGGATCAAGCACAGAGAAATTTTGCGATCAGCGTTTCGGGGGTGAATCTGGCGCAACGTCGTTTGGAGGAGCAGGAGCTGCTTGGGGAGTTGGGTGGAGGCAAGGCCAGGGACCTGGTTGAGGCGCAACAGGACCTTACTAATTCGCAGAACCAACGAACCTCTGCTATAGTAGATCATACGCTGGCGAGGTTGGCACTTTGGCAGGACATGGGCATTTTGTATATCAATAAGGATGGGTCATGGGTGAAAAAACTAAAAACAGAAGCAAATGAGTAAAAAAACAATATATATTGCTCTGGCGGTGGTGTTAGGCGGAGTGCTTCTATGGAAAGGAGTGTTCAGTGGCGGTGACAGTGTGGCGCAGGATACACCGGTGTTCGAGACGGTGCGTGGGGATTTGGTGATCCATGTGCTTGAGGGGGGGAATATCCGGGCGATGGAATATTTGGAGGTGAAGAATGAAGTTAGGATTTCATCCGGAACCAAAGTTCTGACCATCATTGAAGAAGGTTACGAGGTGACTGATCAGGATGTGAAGGATGGCAAGATTTTGGTTCGTTTGGATCCGTCGGAGATCGAAGAACAGATTATCGGACACGATGTGGATTTTCAGCAAACGGAAGCGACTTACGCAGAGGCTAAGCAGAATTTAGAGATTCAGGAAAGTCAGAGCCAGAGCCAGATCAAGTTGGAGCGTCAGAATATGCGTTTTTCTTTGCTGGATTTTCAAAAGTTTGTTGGACAAAAAGCTTCCAAGGAAATTTTGTCCACGGTGGGTTTGCCTTACGATAATGAGACGGCTGAAAGTTACGAAGAGGAAGAGACTCAGAAAATTCTGTCGAGTTTTGATTCGTCCAAATTAACTGACGAAGTGGTGATCAAAAAGGAGGAAGAAGTGCTCAATGAAGAGGGCAGTCTTGCAGTGAGCGTGAATTTCGAAGAGTTTCTGGCAAAGAATAAATTGAGTGAAGGTGAAGCAGAGCAGACCATGCGTCGCTTGAAGGATGAGTCACTGGTTGCCAAGACCGAGTTGAGCGTGGTTGCTGAAGGGGTCGAAGGAGCCAAACGTTTACGGGCGAAGGAGTTTATCACCAAAACCACATTGGAAAACGAAATGGTGAACCTTGAAAAAGCAAAACTCAAGGTGCAGACCGCTGCGACCGAGTTGGACTTGTTTCGTGATTACGAATACCCCAAGGAAGCAGAAAAGATGCTTTCCGGTTATGAAGAGGCTTTGCTTGAATTGATCCGGGAAAAACGTGAAGCGATGGCCAAGATGGCGCAAATGGAAGCGCGCTTCCGCACCGCAAGACGACGTTATGAATTACAAATACAGAAACGTGCCGACCTGCAGGAGCAGTTGGAGAGTTGTGTGATCAGAGCGACCCAGACGGGTTTGGTGGCTTATGGGCCGGCCAAAAAGGATCGTTACAGTCGGGATACCACGGTGCAGGAGGGAGCGGATCTGAGACGTGGTCAGGCGATCATCACGATACCTGATATGTCCAAGCTGGCGGTGGATGTGGATATTCACGAATCTCATATCAAAAAAATTGAATTGGGGCAGATGGCTCGCATCACGGTTGACGCGGTAGCTGATCGGGCGTTGACGGGTAAAGTAACCAAGGTTGCGGTTTTGCCCGACTCCAATGCATCGCGCTATAATCCTTCGTTGAAGGTGTATCCGACCCGGATCGAGATTGACGGGGAACATGATTGGTTGATGCCCGGCATGACGGCCAAGGTTGAAATTGTGGTGAGCGAGCTTAAGAGTGTGGTTTACATCCCTGTGCAGTCGGTTTTCTTTGAAGATGAGGCTCACTTCACTTTTGTGATGGATGGGGATAACTATGAGCGCCGGGCTGTGGACATAGGGGCGCATAATGACGAGTTCATTGAGGTTAAAAAGGGCTTGGAAGAAGGGGACGAGGTTTTGCTCAAAAAACCAGACGGCTATGATGATCCGGGTGCACGCAAGGGGCGTAAAGACAAGGTGTCTCGCACCGCGGGAGTGGAGGGGAAGAAGGGGGAGAAGCGCAAAGCTTGAGACTGTGTCTTTAATTATGACTGGAGGGTGCCACGTATGAGTGACGCAATAGAACCCATTATTGAGCTTAAAGGTGTTGAAAAACACTATCAAATGGGCTCATTCACGGTGAAGGCTCTGCGCGGTATTTCCCTGAAAATATTCCCAGGTAATTACATTAGTATTTTAGGGCCCTCGGGCGGTGGCAAATCTACCATGCTTAATATATTAGGTTGCTTGGACCAGCCCTCGGTGGGGGAGTATTTATTAGAAGGCAAGGATGTTTCCCATTTGGATGATGATGACTTGTCACAAGTACGCGGGAAACGATTGGGTTTTATTTTCCAGAGTTATAATTTGATCCAGCAGCTATCGGTGGTTGAGAACATTGAAGTGCCGCTTTATTATCAAGGTGTGCCGGCGGCCGAGAGCAGGGAAAGGGGAATCAAACTGGCGGAGCAAGTGGGTTTGGGAGAGCGTTTGGATCACCGGCCGACTGAGCTGTCAGGGGGGCAGCAGCAACGCGTGGCGATTGCCCGGGCATTGGCCAATGACCCCGCAGTGATTCTCGCTGACGAGGCGACGGGGAACTTGGATTCGAAATCGGGGGGGGATATATTACGGATCTTTGATGAGCTGAATGAACAGGGCAAAACATTGATCCTGATCACTCATGATGAAGGCATGGCTGAGCGCACTTCGAGGACGATTCGGTTGCGGGATGGGCAGGTGGAATTTGATTCCATGTTCGGTGGCAAACAAGAGATCCAACCTCCTGAAAGCGAATGACCTGGACATCTTTTATAGAGGGAATATCCCCTGCGCGCTTGGAAAGAACCATACTGCTTGGTGTGAAGAGCCTGTGGATGCACAAATTGCGTTCCATGTTGACGGCAATGGGCATTGTATTTGGAGTGGCATCGGTGATTGCTATGCTGGCGATTGGGGAAGGTGCCAGCCATGAGGCCCAGGAGCAGATCAAGAACCTGGGTAGTCAGAACATTATTTTACAGAGCATCAAGGCAACCAATAGTGCGGATGCGGGGAAAGAAGAGCGCAGTTTTATTTTAGAATATGGCCTGACGTTCCGGGATATTGATCAAATTCAAGCCACTATTCCAGGGGTGAGTGTGGTGGTCCCAGGAAGGAAGTTGCAGGACTTTGTTTGGCGTATTGAACGAAACGTGGATGCAGTCATTATGGGGACGGTACCGTGGTACCCTGTGATGCGTAACCGCGAGTTGTTGCGAGGGCGATTTTTTACCGAAATTGAAATGAAAGATCGCTCCAATGTGTGTGTATTGAATTCTGATATGGCAGCCAAGCTTTTCCCTTTGAGTGAAGCTCTGGGGCAAGAAGTGCGTTTGCAAACGAGTTATTATACCGTGATTGGGATTATTGAGAGTCGCCAAGCAGTGGCATCAGGTTCAGGAGGCGGTTTGGGTGGAGATACGGGTGGTGGAAAGGATGAGGGCGAGGCTACGATGGAGATGTTGCTGCCACTCAGTACCTTGTTAGAGCGTTTTGGCGAAGTGCTGGTCAAATTCCGCTCGGGCAGCTTTGAAGCCGAGAAGGTGGAATTGCATGAAGTCACAGTGAAAATCGAAGATCCTGATAAAGTGGTCGCTGCGGCAGATGCCATCAAACATTTGCTTAGTCGCAACCACAAGAATATGGATTATAAAATGGTGGTACCATTGGAGTTGTTGCGTCAAGCGGCGCGAACCAAGCAGATTTTCAACATAGTGCTAGGATCGATCGCAGCGATTTCGTTATTGGTGGGGGGGATTGGAATTATGAACATTATGTTGGCAACGGTCACTGAGCGTACTCGCGAGATTGGTATTCGTCGTGCCTTGGGGGCCAAACAACGAGACATTGTGCTGCAGTTTCTTATCGAAACCGTATTGCTGTCTGGCGCGGGGGGCGTCATCGGAGTTGTGATGGGATTGTTGATTCCCATGGTGATCACCCATTTTGCCGGCATGTTGACGATCGTACAATTGTGGGCACCCGTGCTGGCTTTCACCATATCGGTTTTGACCGGCGTGGTGTTCGGTATTTATCCCGCCATGCGTGCCGCCAGCATGAGCCCAGTGGATGCCCTGAGGCACGAATAAGGCGTTAATGCCGTTTTAAATGCGCTCTTTGTGAGCTATCACTCGTGATGAGCACGTTTCACACTGTTGATTTTCGATGAATGCCCTTCACTCATCAGCGTTAACCACTTGTCGCTGCCATGACTGACCAGAATATCGACTTTTTTATGAGCATGCTTTGCCAGCTCGGGCATCGCGCTCTGTAGATAAACATCGTATGAATTGTGCCCGTTTTTGACCTTCACTTTGTAATAATGGTGGCCATCATACATGGAAAGGGCATCGGCTTGCCTTTCATTTACCACTTTACCAAGTTGCTCGAATATATACGAGGCAATCGCCTATGCTTGGAAGTGTATTACGTACGATCCAGAAGCTTATTTTCCAGCAACCTTCCCAACGGGATAACGGGTGGCGATTAGGAATCGCCGTGTTGCAGCGCAAGACCTTTCAAATGAAGGTGAATCCGTATGGCTGGTGATGTGGAGGCGGGAGAATCTTCCGCTTACCGGATGGTGCATCAAAGTCAGTTTGACGTAATTCCGGAATTTACAGCCGAGATGGTATTTGTTGAATGATCAATCGTAATCGACACAATCAATCCCTGTTCAGAATACTGCTTCGTTTGGTAATCGAAAATATAAATGGATTTTCCATTCACTGATTTGTGTTTGTCGGCTTTCGTAAAAAAGGTTTGAAGCTCATCTGCGCTACTTCCAATCGGAAACAGCTTCGCAAGCCGGTCTTCGAATCCTGAATCACGATAGGTCTCGCAACATGCGTGAAATTTGCTCTCATAATTTTGGGAGCACGAACAGATTAAGAGCAGTGACAATAAAAAAAGTTTATTCATTTTTTCTGTTTTTAGGTCTGGTACCCAGACTCAGACTAATCGCCGTATCTTCTTCAGGAGTTAAGCCTAATTTTTTTCTCACTACATACTGATGCTTACGCATGTGCGTGATAGCTCCGAAGGGATTTTTCGAGGCCTCAAGCATTTGAAATCTATATAGATTCTTCTTAAGTGGGTAAATGGCTTTCATTATTCCATTGATGGTTTTTGGAACGAAGCTAGCCTGCGTTTCGAATCAAGCATTGTGAAATTGAAGTATAAAATGCAAGAAAATTGAAGGCGAGGAAGGAATCAGCTGCCTCGACTTGTTGCGCCGTGATCAGGATGGTTTCGTAAATATTGCGCATTATTTTTGGTAGTCTCGTAGATGCTGATAATTACGAAAAAGGCAATTATTAACAACCCGGTCGTCGCTTTCCAAAAAATGCCCTTTCCTCCGTGCCTGTGAAGGTTGAAAAGAGCTAAAACTCCAGCTACGAAGCCCACGATCAATATGGTGCAGAAAAAAATGAAAAAAAATAGGGATGCAGAAGAGTAATTACACAATCCCGTGAAAAAAACAAATGCGTGGATTACTTTCGTAACTGGACCCGAGAGAAGGCAGACCGTAGCCAGAGTGTTGACATCGACCTTTTGGAATGAACAATTGTTCTTGCTGTAGTGCCTCATTTCAATCGTTTGAATTGAAGAAACAAATATGGAAATTTGTATTACGGGGAGGGGCGCTTGTTAGCGTCTGAACCAGCCGCGCTTTTTGGGGGGGGCGTTGAGGGGGGCGGGTCTGGTGGGTTCGTCGAATTCTGAATCGTCGATCACTCCGGGCAGGGCGTGGGCTTCTTGAGCCTTTTGAGGTGCAGAGCCGATTAGGGCCGGGCCTTGGTTGGATGGGGTCATCTGGCTGCCGGATTCGCGCACGCTTGTCTGCGCGGCGGGTTTCTTTTTTTCGGGCAGGGAAAAACCCGCGGCACCGTCCACAATGGTTTCAATTTCACCTGAGCGGGAGAGCTGCAGGGAGTCGAGTAATTCGGCCAGCTGTTCGAGGAAAAGGTGTAGGTCGAAGGTCACCACACAGTCGTTCACGGCGTTATAATTTTCCTGTAAAAACTTGCGTAAGGAGTTGAGGGCTAAGAATAAGGATTCGTCAGGGATGGATCCGTATTCGAAGTGGGTGCCGAGCACCAGTTGTTCGGTGATGGCGATGAAGGTTTTATACAGCATGCCCTCTGCGCTGGGGCATTTCTCCCGGTTGAGGCCGCTTTCGATGCGTCCGGCGGGAGGGGCGGCGATGAGGCCCTCGGTAGTGGGGTAACAGCGCAGTTGGAGCGAAAAATCGGGCCAATGATCCACCCGGCGCTTTTGCAACTCACGGGTGCGGAAGCGGGTTTCGTGGGGGAAATGAATCTGGATGCTGTGGATCGACAGGCCGAGGATGGGGATGCGTGCCTCTTTGGCTTGATTGATGGCGTGGCGGATGAGGTTGAGCAGGATGATCGTCTCGACGGCCTCGAGTTGGTTGTGACGCAGGGCGAGGAAGTCGGAGAGGGAAAAACCGATGGTGGGCTCTTCGACCACCAGAATGGCTTGCTCAACTTCCCGGATTTCCCGAGCGGGCAGCAAATAGCTGTGAACGGCGGGGTCGATCTTGGCGAGATCCTGTTGCAGCCTTTTGCACTCAATCTCAGGCCAGGTGTGGGCGCGCGGCAGGATGTGGATGTTGGTTTCTACCTTGGCGCCATCGAGTTCAAACTCGGCGGTTTCGGTGTAGATGTGGTAGTCATCCTCGGCGGCCTCGGTGATCTGGTATTGGCCGGCGAACTCTTTTTTGAGATCCAGATCTGAAAACAGTTTTTGTTTCAAGCGAAAGGCAGGCAGCAGGCGTTTGGCAATGGGTGGGGACTTGAACCGTGAGCCTTTGGTGATCTTTGGCGAGACCGCGCTGTAGGCATCACGCAGTTCTTTGCGGAATTCGGCCAGTGAGGTGGGGCCGTTGCCGGAAGTGTTGGAAAGGGTGTGCTTGAGAATGAACTTCACATTGGCGGGCAGGCTGTCCAGATCGGTGATCTGCTGGTCGCCGCCTTTGGGCTGATAAGGCTTGGCGGTGAGCAGGAAATAGAGGATCTGGGCGATGCCGGAAATCATCTTTTTCGGTTTGATGGTGACCGAGGGCAGTTTTTCATCGCAGGCGAGGCTGCAATCGGAGATCTGCAGCGCCAGATGGGAGTGTTGGCTCGATACCACTTGCAGGCGGCCAAGGTTCAGGCCCTGCAGCAGGCGGGCTTTTGACTGCATTTGAAAAATGACATCGGTGAGCTGGATGGTGAGTGCCAGGGTCAGGGCGGTGTCGAGCGGGCCGTTGCGTTTGATGTAGGTGGTGATGGATTCGCCATCACTGATCTGGGTGGTGTAGTAGTGCAGACCGTCGCTGTGGCCGACGTCGAGGATCTTGCAGCAACAGGGGCTGTGCAGGCTGGCAGCCATCCAGGCGCGATCGGTGAAAGATTTCCGAGTGTCTTCGTCGAAGCTTTCGCTTTCCGGCAGGATGTGCAGTTCGACCAGGCTCAGGGTTTCCGGATCAAAAGCCAGGCAGAGCATTTCCTTGGCGACCCCGGGGAAGGTCGCTGGGCTGCCGTCTGAACCTAAAGAGATAAAGTATCGACCAAACTGTTCTAGATCTTGAGTCATTAAGAGTGAGCAGATTTTAACACTAGCGGATGCGTGGGTGAGTAGTTTGTTTGTGGTGGACGACTGATAGCGGGTATTTCTATAAAATGCGGAATAACTCGACAAGCTAAATATAAAGCCTTGTTGGGGAATTTCTTCTAAAATTCTCAGACTTTTCACATAAGCTTCATCTTTATTTCACAAAGACTGACCAAGGTGGGGGGATGAAATTATCCATTGTTTGTATTTTGTGTTTAGGCGGTCTTGTGTTGGGGGAATTGAGTGCTGGTCTCCGCGCTGCGGAAGAGGAGACGGGGACGGGTCCGTTGATTATCAATTTTGATAAAGTGATCGCCGGGCCGGCGGACTTGGGGGAGGGGGTGGTGCCGGAGGGCAGGGTGACTTTGCCTTATGCGGAAATGAGACGCTTGTGGTTGGCGGTGCAGCAAAAAGGGGCGAAACCGAAGGAGGAGGCCTCTCCTATTGATGCGGTGGTGGCTTCTGCGGAGTATCATGTGCAGCAGAGCGGGGCATTGGATTGGACGGTGGATATCCCTTCTTTGGATCAGGTGCTGAGTTGTGAGGTGGATGGTGAGGCGGTGAAACCGGTCAGACGCAGTGAGACTGAACTGGAGTTTCATCTCAAGGCTACGACATCGGGAGACAGTGGTGATGGCACCGTGGTGCGTTTTTCCTACGCTTTGCAGTCGAGTGCGTTTGACCCGGTGTCGGGTCAGGTGGTGGTGGATTTGCCGCAAACGGATTTGTTTATCCATCGCTTGGACTGGGACCTTGAAATTCCGCAAGCTTATGAAACGACGGCGCTCGAGGGCAACGTGCAGTTGGCTGCGGTGAAAGTGGATAAAAATAAAAAAGCAGCGGTGGCTAAGAGTCATCTGATCCGTTTGCACAAAGAGCTTTGCCGCGGAGAGCGTCCTTCGGTGGAGTTGTATTACCGCCGCCGGGGAATTGATGATTAAAAATCATCAGTGATTAGTGGTGATTAACTAATATTTTAACCACTGATTTTTACTGATGAACACTGATGTGAAGAAATTAAGAATTAAGAAGAACCAAACTATAAAAAATTATGAATGTTACTCGATTATTTGCCATCCTTTTTATTGTAGCCGGAACCGCCGTTGCCTGGTTGGTGCTGGGCAGCACCCTGACCTACCGAACTGAGCTGAGTGGGAATCGCCTCGGCAAAGCGGTGGAGGGGAACTGGGGGGTGCCGATGCGGCAGATGCATCCGGAGATCTTTTATGTTTCTCCTACTGCGGCCAAGGCGCGGCGTGAGATCCATCCTCAATCCAGTGATATCAAGGTGAAGCTGGATTTTGATAAAAAGAAAAAGGGGCTGTTGTGGTACCGGACTTATAAGGTGGACTTTGAGGCGGATTATATCATCGAGAACCCTACACCGATCACCCAGACGATATATATATCGTTTAAGTTTCCTGCCAAGGATGCTCGTTATGATCGCTTTAGTTTTGTGCTGGGGGAGAAGCAAACCAACAAAGCTCCGCGTGATGGAGGCATCACTGATGCGGTGATTCTGAAGCCGGGTGAGCAGTTGCCGGTGAAGCTGACCTATACCGCAACCGGCTTGGATGATTGGTTTTATTCTTTTGGGAGAAATCACTCAAGGGTGCGTAATTTCAGTTTGGCGATGAACACCAACTTCACGGAGATTGATATTCCTGCTGGTAGTGAGTCGCCGACTTCACGTGAACCGGCGGGTGAGGGTTTGCTGTTGAATTGGGATTACCGTGATGTGATCGGGGCCTCGGCGGTGGGCATGGCGATGCCGGCGGTGACCAACCCTGGGCCGGTGGCGGCTCGGATCACTTATTTTGCGCCGGTTTCCTTGTTGTTCTTTTTCTCGGTGATTGTGATTCTAGGTGCGGTGCGCAAGGTGGATTTGCATCCGATGAATTATTTTTTTCTTGCGGCGGGTTGTTTTGCTTTTCAGCTGCTGTTTTCTTATTTGGTGGATTTGATTCCCACCACGCTGGCGTTTGTGATCTCGGCGGTGGTATCGTTGTTTTTGGTGAATTTTTATCTTGCCCGGGTAGCGGATCGTAAATTTGCCCAGATATCAGTGGTAGCGCAATTTGCTTATATGGTGCTTTTCAGTGCGAGCTTTTTCTTCGAGGGGCTGACGGGTATCACGATTACGATTGGGGCGATTGTGACCTTGGCGGTGTTGATGGCGTTTACTGCGAAGGTGGATTGGAGTGAGGTTTTCAAGCGTGCTCCTAAGGTTAAAGTTAATAAGATGCCTGATTTGCCGGTGAAAAACTGAAGAGATGAGAACCGCTAACCGCCGCCGCTAAAGCTAAGGCGAGTCAAGATGGACGCTAATGAACGCGAATAAGAAATGGGGGGAGAGGGGAAGGTTGAATAAAGAATATTGAATGATGAACCTTCTTCGTTAAAGCTTCTGCGGTTAAGATGACTTATAAATGATAAAACCTAAATGAGAAATGGAAGAGTGTTTGTTGTTGGGGAGGGTTTAGTGACTGATTAGGGATAGGCTGTTTAGGATACGGATTTTATGAAAAAGCGCATTATTGTTATTGAAGATGAACCGTCGATTTTGGATAACATTTTATACTCGCTGGAAAGTGACGGTTTTGATGTTTGTGGCTGTGCGACAGGCGGGGAGGGTGAGCAGGAGTTTTTGACTCATGGGGCGGATTTGATTGTCATGGATGTGGGGCTGCCGGATACTTCGGGATTTGAACTGTGCCCGCGTATTCGTCAAAGTTCGGATGTGCCGGTGATTTTTCTGACCGCGCGCGCGGAGGAGGTGGATCGCATTGTGGGACTCGAAATGGGAGCGGATGATTATATGGTGAAACCTTTCAGTCCCCGTGAGCTCAGTGCACGGGTGCGTGCGGTATTGCGCCGTTATCGACCGGATCAGGGTCAGGCAGGCGCGGGGGAAAGCTCGACGGCGACGGAGGCTGTGGGTCGGGGGATTCCGGGTTTCCCTTTTCAGATTGATGAAGAACGGGTGAAAGTGACTTATTTTGATCAGCTGTTATCTTTGTCTTCCACCGAGTTTCGTTTGCTGCGCATTTTGTGCAAACACCCGGGGCGGGTGTATTCGCGTTCCCAGTTGATGGACATCGCCTGGAGCGAACCCGATGCGGCGATGGAGCGCACCGTGGATGCCCACATCAAAAGCCTGCGGGGAAAAATGAGAGCGGTGCGTGGAGACGTCGATGCGATCGAAACCCACCGAGGAATGGGCTATTCGTTGAAAGAAAAATGGCGGAGGAAGGATTCGGTAGAAAGGAGTCAGGATTCAGTAGACAGGATTCAGAATTTGGGAGAATGATGGCGGAAGAGATTTATAAATTTGATTACTTTTTCTCTACTGAATCCTGAATTCTAACTCCTGACTTCTTCCCCCCATGACCACCGCTACCCGTAGTTTGATTGGATTTCTGCTGATTGTTGCAGCGGCTTTTTATCTGTTGCTCGACAAGCTGATGGAGCGGGTTGAGCGGCAGTATATGGAGGCGGTCGAGGAGACCATGGTGGATACGGTTAATTTGCTCGGCGCGCTGGCCGAGCAGGCTTTGTGGGAGGAAGGGGATGAATTCAAATCTCTGGGCAGGATGTTTGATGATGCGCATCGGCGGGTGTTCGAAGCAAAAATTTATCAGGTGATCAAGCGTGAGGTGAAGATGCATGCTTATATCACTGATGCGAAGGGTAAAGTGGTTTTTGATTCACGTCGGCCGTCCCAGGTGGGGCAGGATTTTTCAAATTGGCGTGATGTGAGTCTGGCCTTGCAGGGGAAATACGGTGCGCGTTCCAGTCGGGTGGTGGAAGAAAACGATGATTCATCTATTTTGTATCTTGCGGTTCCTTTGCGCAGGGATGGGCAGATTATGGGCAGCCTGACTTTGGTCAAACCGCAGGACAGTGTGTTTGCTTTTCGCGATGAAACACGCAAGGAGATTTTGCGTAATGGCACCCTAGCACTGCTGGGCACCGGTTTTGCCGCGCTGTTGGTATCCCTGTGGATGTCGCGGCCGATACGCAAATTGACTGACTATGCGCGAGCGGTGCGGCGTGGGGAGCGGGTGAAGCGACCTAAGTTGGCGACTCCGGAGATGCGCACTTTGGGCAATGCCTTGGAAGAGATGCGGGAGTCTTTGGAGGATCGTAAGTATGTCGAAACCTATGTGCAAACCTTGACCCATGAAATGAAAAGTCCGGTGGCGGCGATTCGTGTGGCGTCGGAGTTGTTGCAGGAGGGGGACAAGGTTCCGCTTGATAAACAGCAGCGGTTTTTGGATAATATTTGCATTGAGACGGATCGTTTGCAGAAGATCATTGATCAATTGCTGGTGCTGGCCGCGATAGAAAGTCAGAAGGCGCTTGAGGATCCAAGCAGTTTGTCTTTAGGCGATTTGGTACTCCGGGTTTGCAATAATTTAGAGCCTTCTCTACAGGCAAAGGGGATCAGGCTTGAGCGGGATTTTGACAAGGATGCGAATCAACGGCTGAGCATTTGTGGCGAGGAATTTTTGCTGAAAACCGCAATCGCCAACCTGCTGCAGAACGCCATTGATTTTTCTCCGACTGGAGCAACGATCCTGGTGGGTTTGCGGCAGCAGGATTCAGAACAGGGTGGCATGGTGGCGCTGACGATTCAAAATGACGGGCCGGAAATTCCGGACTACGCGGTTGAGCGGGTGTTCGAGCGTTTTTATTCGCTGCAGCATCCGGATACCGGCAAAAAAAGTTCGGGGCTGGGTTTGTGTTTTGTGCGCGAAGCGGCGGAGCTGCATCAGGGCAAAGCCAGCTTGCGTAACCGCGAGGATGGCAAGGGGGTGGTGGCGGAGTTGTTGTTGCCGACCGTGTGAAGTAACTAAGAAATCGCCCGGTCAAAAATATTTTTTGTGATGCGTTGAACTCTTTGATCGGGGCCGTGGGGGCGGGACCAGTGCGACCAGGGCAGCATGTGGCCGGGTGGCGAAGCGAGATCCTGACACCAGAAGATGGTCGAGGCGTTGAAGACAAAATTGTCCTTGGGGCCGGGGTAGGTCACGGCTTGCCACTGTTGAGGGTTCACTCCGCCTTGCAATGCGGTGCCTCCGGCCACGATCTCAAGACCGGGGATGTCGCTGGGGGCGTCACCATGGTATTCCCAGCCAATTAAGCCAGGGATGCTGTCGCCTTTTTTCATGCCGGTGCCGGCATAGATCCAGTGTTCGGGCTGTTGGCAGATCCAATCGCCGCCGCCGTTGACCGGGTCAATGTTGCGCACGCCCATCAGATAACCTTCGTCGGGGCCTCGGTGAGGAAAAGGGCCTTCGGACTTTTCGCGGGCGGTGGCGTATTTGTAATCACCACCGTAGGGGCCACCGCGAAACATGATGCGGTTGGGGCGCTTGCCGTGTTCGCTGGGGCTCATCGGGGTGACCCAGCAGACTGAGTTTCCGGAGAAAAACAGTAGGCTGGTTCCGCTGTCGCGCAGTTTGACGGCATTTTTGTATGCACGGATATCCCAATATTCGTCGTGGCCGACACTGAGGAAGGATTTGAAACGGCCGGGGCGGGCGTAGCTCGAATCGATCATGTCCGAGTTGGAGCAGTAGGTCACGTCGTAACCTTCTTTTTCCAACCAATAGGCAAAGGGGAATTCAAAGCACAACCATTCGCCGGATCCGATCGATTGGGGGTTGTCGTAGATCTGGGCATACTTGGCGTAGGGACGATCGAAGCTGACATCCGCCCAAGGGCCCTGGTTTCCTTTGGGGTGGGTGTAAACGGAATAATTAGAGGGCCACTTGTTGTAGGCTTGCCAGGTGTTGTCCGAGCATTGGAAGACAATGTCTGCGGGTCGGTCATCTTTGACAATGAAGACCACGTAACTCTGCCAGTAGCCGAAGCCACTTTTGTCAGTAGTAGTGGTTAGGCGTCCGAGATAGACGCCGCTCGGCCAGTCGTCCGGAATCTCCAGGCTGACCGAGGGCTGCCACTGGCATTCGTGCAGTTGACGGTCGCCGCGTTCGCTTGCGGGTGTGGTTTGTGTTTTGCCCGGCAAGGGACCAATTTTTTTCATCAGGCGGGCACCTGCGCCGTCGTAGTATCCGGTGCGAAAAATCTCAATGAAAAAATCGGTAACTGGTTCAGTGCTCACCATGATGTCGATGTGATCTCCCGCGGCGACGGATTGTTTGGAGCAATAACCTTCGATCAAAGTGGTGCGAAAGCCCTTGCCCGCATTGGGACGCACACGGGTCAGTTGCCAGTCATTTGAACCAGCTTTGGCATTTTCTTTTTTGATTAATTGGGGTTGGCGCTTGGCCGGGGCGGCGGCGTTGCCTATGGAACGAGCGCTGGCGGTGAGCGCGGCAGCTGAGGCGCTTGCTTTCAGAAAGGATCGACGCGAGGAGGAGGCGGGTGGTTGATCAGGGGGCATGGGGGGATGCGGTTTTTAGTTTAGAAAACAAAACAGTGAGTGGGTTCAAAAAAATATGATAAGTGGTTTCATCTTAAGATTGCAATTTTTCAATAATGGTATCGGCATCAAAAACGCAGCCGCCCCAACTGCCGCCACAGGCATTTTGCAAAGCTGCCCACAAGCGGGTGTCGTCGGGCACGTCGGCGATGGGTTGTAGCAGGGGGTTTGTCTTGCGATTGGAGAGTTCGTTTTTTTCGCCGATGAAATCGAGGCTGCCGTTGAGGTTTTTCACATCAATGCGGATGCGAATCGGATCGCCGTCGCGCAGTTTTCCGATGGGGCCATCGGCCCAGGCTTCGGGGGAGACGTGACCGATGCAGGCTCCGGTAGAGACTCCGGAAAAACGTCCGTCGGTGATCAGAGCGACGTTTTTGCCCCAGGGTAAATGTTTCAGCGCCATGGTGAGCTGGGCGGTTTCCGGCATGCCACATCCGATCGGGCCGTGACCGATCAGGACGACTACATCGCCTTCGCGGATGCGGTCGTCGCCAGTGGATTTGATCGCGGCAATGGCGGACGGTTCCGAGGCAAAAACCCGGGCGGGGCCTTGATGCAGGTAGATACCGTCGGCGTCGACTTTACTCGGATCGATGGCGGTGCTTTTGATCACTGCTCCGTCGGGAGAAATGTTGCCAGAGGGAAAAGTGACGGTGCTGGTGAGGCCTGCTTTGGTGGCTGCCTGTGGAGACATGATGACTTCGTCGGGATCGATGCCGTCGAGTTCGCTTAGTTTGGCGCGTAGTCGTTGGCGGCGTTCGGATTTTTCCCACCACTCGAGATTTTCTCCGAGAGTGCGTCCGCTGGCGGTCAGGGCATTGAGTTTTAGCAGGCCTGCTTCGCGCAGATGCAGCATGACTTCGGGAACTCCTCCGGCGAGGAAGACCTGGACGGTGGCGAAGAACTGCGGGCCGTTGGGCAGGGAATCCACCAAGCGTGGAACCAGCGCGTTGACCCGTCTCCAGTCATCGACGGTGGGACGGCGTAGTTTGGCGGCATGGGCGATGGCCGGCAGGTGCATGATGAGATTGGTCGACCCTCCAAACGCGGCGTGGGTGACCATGGCGTTCTCGATGGAGTCGGTGGTCAGGATGTCGCTGGTGGTGATCCCGTTTTTTTCCATGTGTAGCATGGCGAGAGCGGAACGGCGGGCGAGGTCGCGCCAGATATCCGAGCCTGAAGGGCTGAGGGCGGCATGGGGTAGAGTCAGGCCGAGTGCTTCGCTGATCACTTGACTGGTTGCCGCGGTGCCGAGGAATTGGCAGCCGCCGCCGGGCGAACCGCAGGAGCGGCAAGCCATTTGCGCCGCTTCGTCGAGCTCGATTTCGCCCTGGGCATAACGCGAGCCAATGGTCTGGATGCGGCCGAGGTCTTCGCTGTCTTCACTGAGCAGGGTGACTCCGCCGGGGATTAGTATAGTGGGCAGCTTGGGCGTTCCGGCGAGTGCCATCATCATCGCTGGCAGGCCTTTGTCGCAAGTGGCGACACCGATCACTCCTTTGTTGGTGGGTAGAGATCGGATGAGGCGGCGGAAAATCGTTGCGGCGTCGTTGCGGTAGGGCAGGGAGTCAAGCATGCCGGTGGTTCCCTGGGTGCGTCCGTCGCAGGGGTCACTGCAAAAGGCGGCAAAGGGAACGGCACCGTTTTCGCTCAGTACCTTGGCGGCTTCTTCCATTAACAGGCCGACTTCCCAGTGACCGGTGTGGTAGCCCAAGGCGACGGGCGAGCCGTCCTCGCGACGGATGCCTCCCTGGGTGCTGAGGATGACAAAATCACCACCGTTGACTTTGTCTGGTGACCAGCCCATACCGACGTTTTGAGTCCAGGAGAACAGGTTGCCGCTGGGGGAGTTGCTGAGTTGTTCTGCGGTGAAGGGCAGAGCTCCTGCTGGGCCTTTGGCGGTGGTGCGTAGGGTGAAGATGTTTTGATCATCGGAATTGAGGATGGCTTCGGGGCTTTTCATGGGGTGCGGATGAAGAAATAAACCACAGCGGTCACAAGCGGAACGCCGTGGAGATAGACGGAGTCAAAGTTACACCGAGGTAGGAAGAGAGGATGAGAGTGAATAAGGTGAAAAGATATGGGAAAGGGGGAGTATGCAAATATAAAGTCGTTATTTCGCCGGACAGAAATGTCAGCCCTCCTGTATGTGCTAAAGGTTTTTTATTCAACGACGTTTTCCAGGCAGCCCAGGGTGTCGATTTGGATGCGGATGCGGTCACCGGATTGCAGGGTGAAATCGGAGTTGGGAACCAGGGCGGTGCCGGTCATGAGCAGGGCGCCGTGGGGGAATTCATTGTCGCGATAGAGGAATTCCGCTAGTTCGTTAAAGCTGCGTTTCAGTTGACTGAGATCGGTTTGGGCGTCGAAGCAGGTTTTGCTATTGCGGCTGATTTGGATTTGGATGCGGGTTTCATTGAGGGGCGGCAGTTCTCCCACGCAAAGGGCGGGGCCAAGCGCACAAGATCCACGATAGACTTTCGCCTGGGGCAGGTAGAGCGGATTTTCTCCTTCGATACTGCGCGAACTCATGTCATTGCCGATGGTGTAGCCGAACACTTTGCCCTGGCAGTTGATCGCTAGAGTGAGTTCGGGCTCCGGCACGTCCCAGGTGGAATCTTTGCGGATGCAAACCTGGTCGAGGTGACCACGCGCTCGTTGCGCGGTGGCTTTGAAAAAAAGTTCAGGGCGTTCGGCCGCGTAAACTTTGTCATAGAAAACATCGCCGCCGGAAGATTCAGCTTCTTCCATGCGGGCTTCGCGGGAGCGGAAGTAGGTCACGCCGGCTGCCCAGATTTCTTGATTGCCAAGGGGAGGGAGCAGGG
>JAJRVS010000313.1 GCA_024277195.1 Verrucomicrobiota bacterium
CATAAAAAGTGGAAGGGGGCGGTGTTGGTGATGGGGGCGTGTCGTTTTTTGGTGTATGTGGTGGCGGCTTCGGCGGTGGGTCAGGTTTCTTTTGCGGTGGGTATTTTTGCGACAGGTCTGTTTTTTTATGTGTGGGGAATCACTCTTGCTGCACGCGGGGAAAGTTGCGGTGGCAAGGTGGGCTGGATGGGGAAAGGCTTGCTGATGGCGCCTTTGTTGGTGGTTTCAGGGGTGATGGTGATGACAGGAGGGCAGCTGCTGTGGGGTGGTGCCGCTGTGGGGGTCTTTATTTTGTGGTTGTTTTATGCTCTGCACCAATTGCGCTCCACCCGTCCGGATCGCATCGGGAAGTTTGTCAGTGTTTTATTGGCGGGCATTATTCTGGTGGATCTCATGGCCTTGGCTCAGTTCGGCGACATTTTCTGGCTGATTTGTGGAGCTTTGTTGCTGCTGACCCGCTTGTTGCAGCGGTGGATTCCGGCGACTTGAAATGGATGCGCCCCTTGACGCTGGGATGATATCGGGCGAAGTTTCCCTTTTCCCCCATAAGCAAATTGATGATTGAGCGTAATATCCAGATGGACTACCGGCACCGCGTGGTTTTTACCCACGGTTTGTTTGCGGCCAACAATTCGCTGTTGGCAGATGAATTGACGGATGGTGCAGACGATTGCAGTCGAATGCTGGTTTTTATCGACGAGGGTTTGCTGAGGAAAAATGAAGATTTGCTGGAAGCGGTCGAGGCTTATGCTGAAGCTCAAGGGGGGCGGTTGAAATTGGTCGCAAGACCAGTGATTTTACCGGGCGGGGAAGCGTGCAAAAATGAGTGGCGCCTGGTGGAGTCCGTGTGGGACGAGATCAATCGATATGGCTTGTGCCGCCATTCTTATGTGGTGGCGATCGGCGGCGGAGCTTTTTTGGACATGGTGGGTTTTGGTGCCGCGACGGCTCATCGGGGTGTGCGTTTGGTAAGAGTGCCGACCACCACGTTGAGTCAGGGTGATGGAGGCGTGGGGGTGAAAAACGGGGTCAATCATTTTGGCAAAAAGAACTGGGTGGGGACTTTTTCAGTGCCGCATGTGGTGATCAACGATTTTGATTTTTTAGAGTCTTTGTCGGAGAGAGATCGACGGGACGGTATTATTGAAGCGATCAAGGTTGCCTTGATTCGTGATGCCGAGTTTTACCAGCGTTTGGAGAATAACAGTGCTGCGCTCGCAGCTCTGGAACCCGCGGCTTTGGAGATGGCGATCCGGCGGAGCGCGGAGTTGCATGTGGAGCACATTGCGACGGGTGGAGACCCTTTTGAATACGGTTCGGCGCGGCCTTTGGATTTTGGGCACTGGGTGGCGCACAAGTTGGAGCAGTTGTCTGCATTTGCCGTCAGCCACGGTGAGGCGGTGGCGATTGGCATGGCGGTGGATCTGTTGTATTCGGTGCGGGCGGGGATTTTGGATGAAAGCACCGCGGGACGTATTTTGGATTTGATTGAAGAGGTGGGTTTTGATCTGTGGTCGACTTACCTGGAGCCGGCGTCAGATGGCGGGCGTGGCGTATTGAATGGGATCGAAGAGTTCCGTGAACACTTGGGAGGGCAACTGACGATCACCCTAGTGCCTGCGATTGGCGAAAAGCTGGAAGTTCATACGATGGATGAGCAGATGGTTGAGCTTGCGTTGGCAGACTTGAAGCAGCGTGTGTTGAGTCGCTCGTCCTCGATGCCAGTGCCGGAAGGGCAAAAAAAATCCCCCGCCACCACCGAGCTGGTGTGACGAGGGAATGATTTTTTTAGGCGAGGTTTAAGGGATTCTCAATTTTTGTCCCAGACGGATCAGGTCGGAACTGAGACCGTTGGCGCTTTTGATGGAGTTGACCGAGGTGCCGTAACGACGGGACAAACCATAGAGGGTATCGCCTTTGCCCACGGTATGCGATTTTGAACCACCACCACTGCTGTGATTGCTATGGCTGCTAGCGGGGGCTTGATACGGGGTTGGGGGAGCCGAATAATTGGTTTCAGCCGGTGCCGGAGCGACGTAGCCACTGGTATCAGCTGCAGGTGCGGGTTGCACTCCTGCTGTATTATCACCGTAAGCGCCTTGCGGGCCGTAATAGGGATTGCTGTTTGAATAAGGATCCGAGCTCTGCTTTTTGGTGATACAGGATACGGAGAGTAGTGCCAGCGCGGAGAATAGCAGGTTGCGGATGATGCGGGAATGATTCATGTGAGTCTAAGTGTGTTGAGTGATTACGGGAAAATTTAAGATATCCGTAATAATATTGCAAGTCTTTGTATCACAATGATTAAAATTCAAAGACTTGCCAAAAGTGCTAGCTGTGGTGAAAATAACAGGCGAGTAGGTCTTGGTGAAGAGGCAGCTTGTTTATTGGAAAAAAAATATCACATTCAGTTATGACAAAAATTGCAGGAGATCCCTTGGTTTGGCATAAAATTCGTAAATCAAAGGTTCATGGTGACGGAGTTTTTGCACTCAGCGATGTAATGGAGGGGACGCGCATTCTGGAATATCTTGGTGAAAAGATCACTAAGAAGGAATCGGATCGTCGGGGATGGGCTCAGTTTGAGAAGGCTAAAAAGACGGGAGATGCTGCCGTTTATTTATTTATTCTGAACAAGCGTTATGACATTGACGGTGATGTGCCGTGGAACGATGCGCGTTTGATCAATCATACCTGCGAACCCAACTGTGAAGCGCAGGTGATCCGTGGCAAAATCTGGATTGTGGCCTTGCGGGATATTGCCAAGGGGGAAGAGCTCGGTTTTAACTACGGCTTTGATTTGGAAAATTACGATGACCACCCGTGCCGTTGTGGCACTGACAGTTGTGTGGGGTTTATCGCGGGGGAGGAGTATTGGCCCGACTTAACCAAGAAGCTGAAAAAGCGCTTGGCAAAGTTGAAAAAACGCGAAGCGAAGGAGTTAAAGCTTCAGGAGAAAAAAAAGCAGAAGGGCAAAAAATGAGGTGGGGGAGTTATGGATTAAGGGATGCGCAGGGTTTGCCCAGGGCGGATGAGATCGGTGCTTAAGCCGTTAGCTGATTTGATGGCGGCGATTCCCACCTTGTAGCGTCGGCTGATGCCCCAAAGGGTGTCGCCCTTGGCAATGGTGTGATAGCGTGCTGTTGGTTTTTTCGGTGCAGGTTTGGGTTTGGGAGGTGCTGGCGGCGGCGGCGGGGTGTATTTGGGTTCCGGAGCAGCTTTGCTTTTTGGCGGGGAGCTGGTGTTTGATGCCAGCGACATGGTTTTACTCGGTTTGCTGGATCTGATTTTACTGGATGAGCTGGAGCTTTTACTTTTTTGAGAGCTGCTCTTAGGCGGGATTTGAGCGACGGTGCTTTGAGTTTGCTGTGGCTGTGGTTTGACAGCAGCAGCCGTATTAAAGGAAGATCGGGAGCGTTTTTTGGTGGAGCCTCCTTTTACCCAGTCGGTGCGGTAGCGGCCCTTGGCGTCAAAGGGGTAATCCTTTTGGGAGAGTGTGGTGGGCGGGGTGGACAGTTTGCCCTTGGAATAAGAAATCGATTTGTATCCGCCGATGCCGCCGCACTGAGTCAGCATGGGAAGGATGATGGCGAGGATCAATAGCGCAAGTTGGCGGTGATAGCGTTTGGAATGGGTGTTCATTGGTGGAAGGGCGAAGGGGGGAGAGGGCAATACTAAAAATGGAGGAGGCTTGTTTTATTTGGATGCTTTTGCTTTCAATTTATCCTGTAGGGTCGCGGCTTGTTTGCCTTGGGATGAATCGGGGGCGGTATTGATGATCGCTTGCAGGGTTTTTCCCATTAAGTCGGTGTTGTTCTGTTTTTCGTAAATGCCAAAGATGTTAAACAGCACACTTTGTCGTGAAGCTGCGTTTAAGTAACCCTCTTTGAGGTAGTGTTTGCTGAGCACCAACATTTTTTTGTCATTGCCTTCAAGGGCGAGTTTTTGCATTTGATCGGCGTATTGCACGTCGGCAATGAGGCTTTTGTAATATTCAATTCGTCCGGATTTGTTGGCAGGATCGAGTTTGATGGCCTCGTTCATGATGTTGCGGTAAAAACGGGCGGCGATGTTGCCCGGCAGGTCGGGCAGGGCCTGGGCGAGAAGTTGGGCGCGCTCGACTCCCTCGACCTGTTTTGCTTCGGCGATCAGGCGGTCTCGTTTTTCGCGGGTTTGACGCAAGAGATTGAATTCCTCCAACCAGGCAGTCAAACCCCCATCGTGGTAACCTGTGATCGCGTAAGGGCGGCCGAGGTCATCGGTGAGCACCAGGGTGGGCAGGCCCCTTACCCGGTAAGCCTGCATCAGCAGTTGGTTTTGGGTGGCGGTTTGTTGCTTGATTCGGGCCTTGTTTTTCGGAAAGTCGAGTTTGACTAGAATGTAGCGACTGCTTGCCTGGTCGAGGAATTCTTTCTGGGAGAGGATTTTTTCGTCAAAAGTTTTTGCCAGATCCAGCCAGTCACTGGCGGTAAAAAGCAGCGCGATGTCTTTTTTCTCTTTAGCGGCGGCTTTTTTAGCTGCTTGGAAATCGGTGAGCCAGGGGGTGGTGGGATTTGATTGAGCGGTCAGGGAGGGGCTTAGGAATAAAAGCAGAACTCCTAGCTGGCTTAGAGTAGAGGTGAAAAGGTGGAAAGTTTTTTTCATGATAAGGGCGGGATATTTCACCATGCTTAATAAATCCGCAAGCGGGGCATTCGTCAATGGAATCCATGAAGCTTGAGGATGAATTTTATCCAGTGAACAAGGGCATGAAAGCGGGCACAAAAAAAGGAGCCGGAATACGGCTCCTTTTTGAAATCGGCTGTAAGGCGCAGATTAACGTTTGGAAAACTGGAAGCGTTTGCGTGCTCCGGGTTGACCTGGTTTTTTGCGCTCTTTCATGCGGCTGTCTCGCATCAGCAGGCCTTTGCTTTTCAGCGGCGGGCGATGCTCTGCATCGATGTCGATCAGTGCGCGGGAAATTCCCAATGTGATGGCTCCGACCTGACCGGTGACGCCACCTCCATGGGCTTTCACGTCGATGTCGTATTGATTGTTCACCTGAGCGACTTGCAGTGGCTCGATCAGTTTGTTTTGTAGAACCAAAGTCGGGAAGTATTCTTCTACCGGGCGGTCGTTGACGGTGATTTTGCCTGAACCGGCTTTGATTTGGACTCTGGCGACAGCGTTTTTACGGCGGCCAGTGGCGGTGGCAAGAGTTGCGGTGCTCATAATTAAAATTGAATCAATGTATGCGGGAAATTAGTAGGGAAAATAAATAAATCAAGCGATGCTGTAGGCTTCGGGATTTTGCGCTGCGTGCGGATGTTCGTTGCCGGCGTAAACGTTTAGTTTTTTCAGGATGGCACGTCCCAGTCGGTTGTGTGGCACCATTCCAGTGACCGCTCTTTCGACCAGCAGTTCGGGGTGTCTTTCGCGAACAGCTCGTGGAGTTTCGATTTTTTGTCCGCCGACATAACCTGAGTAGCTGGTGTAGGTTTTCTTTTCTTCCTTTTTGCCGGAAAGAGTGACTTTTTCAGCATTGATAACCACTACGAAGTCACCGCAATCACAATGAGGAGTGAAAAGGGGTTTTCCTTTGCCGCGGAGTAAGTTGGCTGCTTTAACGGCAACGTCTCCGAGAATCTGTCCTTCGGCGTCGATCACATACCATTTGCGGTCGATTTCTTCGGCTTTGGCTGAAAATGTTTTTGTAGCTTTCATTTGCGTGGTAAAGTTGCGTCGTAGAGTTGCTGAAAAAGATTCTCCATGAGACGCTGGATCTCCTCAAAACCTTTCCCTATAAAGGCTCGATGTCGAGGAGCGCAACTTTAAAGGGCTAGCGCGTGTTGTCAACCAACTCTGAGGCATTTTGCGCACTATTTGTTTATATTTGTGAATCTTTGTTATTTGAGGTGACTTTGGTCTTGCACCGATGGGGTTCCGTGGTAATTCTGGCCATCGCCATTTTATTGGCGGGAAACATTTCTAAAAACGATGAGCATAAAGCGTGCATTGATTTCTGTGTCGGATAAATCTGGTCTGGAGCCTTTGGTTCGGAGGCTGCATGAAAAGGGGGTTGAGATTCTTTCTACTGGGGGGACGGCGGGTTTTATCCGTAAGCTGGACGTTCCGGTGAAGGATGTGTCGGAGTTCACCGGCTTTCCCGAGTTGTTCGAGGGGCGTATCAAAACGCTGCATCCCAAGGTTCATGGAGGTTTGCTCTATCGACGTGATGACGAGGGGCATGTGGCTCAAGCTAAGGAGAACGAGATTGAGCCGATCGATTTGGTGGTGGTCAATCTTTACCCTTTTGAAGAAACCATCGCCAAGGAGGATGTGACGCTGGATGTGGCGATCGAACAGATCGACATCGGTGGTCCGTCGATGTTGCGTTCAGCCGCTAAAAATTACAAATCGGTGACGGTGGTGGTCGATCCAGCGGATTATGAGGGGATTTTGGCGGAATTGGATGGCAATGAAGGCGAAACCAAGCTGAAAACCCGCGAGCGGTTGGCGATCAAAGTTTTTCAACGCACGGCGACTTACGACCGGGTGATCGCCGCTTACTTGAACGAAAGTCAGGAGACGGAGAGTTCGTTTTCGGTCTCCCTGCCTTTGGATACGGTGTTGCGCTATGGTGAGAATCCTCACCAGGAAGCTTCGCTTTACGGAGATTTCAGTGAGCATTTCAAGCAGTTGCAGGGCAAGGGCCTTTCTTATACCAATGTATTGGACATTGGTGCTGCGGCTGAGTTGATCCATGAGTTCCGGCGTCCGGCGGTGGGCATTTTGAAACACACCAATCCTTGTGGCCTCGGGGCGGATGATGAAGACTTGCGGGCAGCTTGGGAGAAGGCTTTTGAAACGGACAAACAAGCGCCTTTTGGTGGAGTGATCGTCTGCAACCGCCCGCTGACGGTGAGCATGGCGCGGGTGATTTCGGAGATTTTTACCGATGTGATCATTGCCCCTGAATTTGAAAGCGATGCGCGTGCGGTTTTGCAGAAAAAGAAAAACCTGCGTTTGATCCAGGTGAACGAGAGTTTTGCGAGCACGCTGAAAGACCCGACTTTAAGATCGGTGCCTGGCGGTTTGATGGTGATGGATGCAGATCCAGTGGCTCTGGGCTTGGACAAGATCGAAGAGAAAGTGGTCACCAACCGACCCCCGACGGCAGAGGAGATCGAAGCGATGCGCTTCGCTTGGAGAGTGGTCAAACACGTCAAATCCAATGCGATTGTATTTTCAGCCAATGACCGGACGCTGGGAATCGGAGCCGGGCAGATGTCACGAGTGGATGCCGGACGTCTGGCGGTGTGGAAGGCTGAGCAAGCGGGCTTGAGCCTGAAAGGTAGCGTAGTGGCCAGTGATGCGATGTTCCCATTTGCGGATGGATTGATTGCGGCGGCGGATGCGGGTGCAACTGCAGTGATCCAACCAGGAGGTTCGATACGTGATGAAGAAGTGATCGCGGCGGCGAACGAGCGGGATATTGCCATGGTGTTCACCGGGCATCGTCATTTCCTTCATTGATCGCCATTTAGCGGATTGTCTTGCCTTTTAGATTCTGAGCAGTGGGCGGAATAAAATATTTCTAACAAATTGTTTTGCTTGAAAGCGTTTTTTCGCCCAGACTTGAGTAGCAGCCGATTTATCCATGTTTTCACCTGATCCCAACCGCCTGGTTTACTGGGCGAATATAGAATTCAGCTATCAGCAGGGTTCGAAGCACCATGGCGAATTCGCCGGTGGCTGGGTGTATTGTTTTGTCCAGGGGGTGGATGCCCGTGATGCGATGGAGCAGTTCCAGTTGGAGTTTGCCGGGCGGAAACTCGGAATCGAGTTCGTTGAGTTTGTCAGTCTCTATAACGAGGTGCCCTGGCAGACCGAAGAAGATCAAGATCACTATGATACGATTGCCCTTCAGGCCTCGTCTTCGGAAGAGGTGGTTTTTGATAGTTTTGAGGTTTACGAACGCCGCTGAGTGGGTTCATACCAATTGAGGCTTGAAAGTTGGCAAGAAGCAGTTCAAGAGCGGGGTTGATTTGCCAAGAATTTGAGTATATAGTTCTCGTTTTATCGTGACTAAGGTCACTATTTATACATAATCCCCCAACTCATATATATAATATCATGTCAAAAAACGTTTTAAACCGGATGAATTGGCCTAATACGACCTTTTTGGTTTCCACTTTGATTTGCGCAGTGCTGGTGGTGCCATGGTATCTGTGGACTCACGGAATCGATCTTTTTCAGATTCTATTGTTCATCTTTTTCTACTTTGCCACAGGCATGAGTATCACCCTGGGTTACCATCGTTTGTTTTCACATTTGGCGTTTAAAGCCAAATCTCCGGTGAAGTGGTTCACGCTGCTTTTTGGCGCGGGGGCTTTTGAGGGGTCGGTTCTGGAGTGGTCGGCTGACCATCGCAGGCATCACAAACACGTGGATACCAATGAAGATCCCTATGATATCAACAAGGGATTTTTCCATGCTCATATCGGGTGGCTGCTTTTTGCTCCAACCGAACCGACGCCGATTGACAATGTCGAGGATTTGAAAAAATCGCCGATGTTGATGTTTCAGCATAAACATTATTTGCCGCTGGCTTTTGGCATAGGTTTTGGCTTGCCTGCTTTGATGGGTGGGATCTGGGGTTATTACACTGGCATCGGTGCGGGGAGTGCGGCTTTGGCTAGCTTTTTGATTTCCGGCTTGCTGCGTGCGGTGGTGGTGCAGCACTTCACTTTTTTCATCAATTCTTTCTGCCACATGATCGGCACCCGTCCTTATTCTACGGATAATACGGCTCGTGACAGTGCGATCATGGCTTTGTTTACCT
Source organism: Verrucomicrobiota bacterium (assembly GCA_024277195.1). Lineage (GTDB taxonomy): Bacteria > Verrucomicrobiota > Verrucomicrobiia > Verrucomicrobiales > DEV007 > JAADHD01. The sequence goes on from JAJRVS010000313.1 coordinate 8,825, forward strand.
ACGGGGAGGGTTACCACAACTACCATCATCAGTTCCAACACGATTACCGCAATGCGATCAAACCATGGGGTTATGATCCTACCAAATGGGCGATCTGGGCTTTGGACAAAGTGGGTATGGCTTCCGGGCTGCGCCGGGTATCTGATGAAAAGATCCTACAAGCCGAAATCCGTGAGCAGCAGAAACGTTTTGATGAGCAATTGGAAGCCAAGGGATACTCATTGCCAGCACCGATTCTTGAGTCGCTGCACGCTAGTCAGGACCGATTGAGTCAGGCGATGAAGGAATGGACGGTTAAAAAAGAGCAGTATCAACTGGCGATGGGCAAACAGATCGAAGCTTCACGCCACCAGATTGCGGAGCTGAAAAAAGAAGCTCAAGAAGCATCCCATCATGTGCAGGAGATGTTCGAAGAGTGGAAGAACGCGCATTTTTACGCTCAAGCCCAGATGGCTTGAGCGATTGAAAAAGTTAGCCATTGCTTATTGAAAGCTACCTTACCACGCATCAACATCATTGCGCCCTTTTAGGGCTGGCAATAAAACCGATTTAACCCCAGCGCTTCGCACTGCGCTATCACATTTTGTCCTTTCAGGACAGTTTGCTTGCATCTCTTTTGCACCAACGGTGCTCAATGATATAGCCCAGTGCGAAGCGCTGGGTAAAAAATTTAATTCTTCCAGCCCTGCAAAGGGCGAAACGCATAGCGCTTAGCAGCTTAACTATTTTGCCCTGGACCCTGAGAGAGCTGTCGCCTTTTATTATTGTTGCAAACGTGTGCTGACTTCCTGCAGGAGGTTCTTGTAGTGCGATCTTCTTAAGCCACGAACCTTTTGTTCGTGGGCTCCGAAACTGGAGTCGCGGTGGGTCATGGTGAATGCGTTGACTTTGACGATGTGGGAACTCGATGAAATCTGTTCGATGCGGACTTTGACTCTCATGCGGGCGGCTCCGCCCATGTAAGAGGCGTATTCAATTTGTCTGAGGATATTGCCTTTTTTGATAAAAGTGAGCCCGTAAGTGCTTTCACGCTGGTAACCGTTGACGAGAAAAGTCTCGATGACGGCATAGCGGATGTCGGTTTCATTGGAGTTTCGGATTTCGACGGCAGCCAGGGAGTCATCGGTTTTGATCAGGTCCGGCTTTTTGCTGGCGCATGAATTCAGGGAAAATGCCAGTAGGCTTAGGGCGGTCAGGGCAAGAAGGGAATGTGCTTTCATAGATGTTGGTTTGAGTAATTAAAGGGTGTGTTAGTTTGATTTACCGGTTTTTTGCCGATGAGCAATAAAGAAAATCAAAAGGATATGAAATATAACTGGACAGCTATTCTGTTTGGGCTCATTCTGAGGGTGAAAAAAACAGTAGTTTTGGAGCCTGATGCCAAAAAATGCGGTGAAGCCTGCAAGGAATGCGGTGCAGAATATTAGAATGGCTTGAAGCTCAGAAGTCTGATCTGCAAAAGAGTGGGAATATGGAAGTGCTGATATTTACCTTGTTTATTAGTTTGTTGTTGGCGATTCTTTTCATCGTGCTGTTTTTGCGGGATAGGCAAGGACGGCAGAGCAGCAGTTTGGATCAAGAAGCCTTGTTGCCTCTGGAAGACGATGATGCCAAGTGACTTTTCGATTAAAGAAAAAAATTAAAATACGGTTTTTTATTAAATGCATCTAGATTTGGGGCATTGACGTAATAAGCGTAAACTCGTATAGCTATACAAGAATGACAGACGGAATGAGCAAACAACAAGCAGGTTTGAAGCAGACGATTGAATTCGACGATAAGTCAGTGAGATGGTTTATGGGAGCTTCCATTGTGTGGGCCTTGGTAGCGATGTTGGTGGGGGTGATTATCGCCTTTCAGCTGAACTTCTGGCAGGTGAATGGAAAGTTTTTGGAGTGGATCACTTTTGGCGCCTTCAAAACAGAGGGTTTGCAGTATATTACTTTCGGGCGTTTGCGGCCGCTGCACACCAATGCGGCGATTTTTGCCTTTGTCGGCAATATGATGTTCGCGGGGATTTATTATTCGACCCAGCGTTTGTGTAAATGTCGTACGGCGTCTGATTTACTGTCGCGGATTCATTTTTGGGGATGGCAGTTGATCATTGTGTCAGCAGCGGTGACTTTGCCGATAGGGCTGACCCGGGGGAAGGAATACGCCGAACTGATCTGGCCGATCAATATCGCGGTGGCGGTGATTTGGTTGGTTTTTGGCTTTAACTTTTTGTGGACGCTGAAAAAACGCAACGAGCCTTCTTTGTATGTGGCTTTGTGGTTTTACATTGCGACGATTATTACGGTCACAGTTCTGTATGTGGTTAATCATTTGCAGATTCCGACCAGTCTGACACATGCTTATCCGATATTCTCGGGGGTGCAGGATGCTCTGGTTCAGTGGTGGTATGGGCACAATGCGGTGGCCTTTTTCCTCACTACTCCGATGCTGGGCATCATGTATTATTTCCTGCCCAAAGCGGCGGATCGTCCGGTCTATTCCTACCGTCTGTCGATCATTCACTTTTGGTCTTTGGTTTTCATTTATATCTGGGCAGGGCCGCATCATTTGTTGAACACCGCTTTACCCAAGTGGCTGCAGATGTTGGCGATGTTTTTCAGTTTGATGCTGTGGGCACCGTCTTGGGGAGGCATGTTGAACGGCTTGCTGACTTTGCGCGGAGCCTGGGATAAATTGCGCACCGATCCGGTGATTAAGTTTTTTGTCGCGGCGGTGACTTTTTACGGTATGTGCACTTTCGAGGGGCCGCTGTTGGCGATTCGTTCGGTGAATGCGCTGTCTCATTATACGGACTGGACGATTGGTCATGTGCACAGTGGCACGCTCGGCTGGAATGGTTTTCTGGCTGCCGGTATGTTTTATTGGCTGGCTCCACGTTTGTGGAAAACGAAATTGTGGTCGGAGTCTTTGGCTAACATGCATTTCTGGGTCGGATTGATTGGCATCCTGCTCTATGTGGGCTCGATGTGGGTGGCTGGCATCATGCAAGGGCTATTGCTCAATCAGACCGACGAGACCGGAACCCGTTTGATCTATGAGTTCGCGGAAACCGTGGATAAAATCAATCTGCTGCTCTTTGCTCGAGCTGTAGGGGGAACTCTGTTCCTAGTTGGCTTCATTCTGTTGGCAGTGAATATTCTGATGACGGCACTTTCAGGGCAGTCGGTCAATGGCAAGGTTGAGGTTTACGTTGAAGAAGAGAAAAAACAGGATCGCATGACCTGGACGCAGGTATTTCGTAATGACCCGATCGGTTATACCTTCTGGATCATCGTTTTCATGCTGTTGTGGTTCTTTCTGCCACCTTTTGCCAACTGGATTGCCTTGGCGATTATGTTGATTTTGTCTTGGATGGCGGTGCGGGCTTTCAAAAAGTCGACCAAAACCTGGTCGGAATGGCATGAGACCTTGTTGGAGAACTACATGCCGTTCACGGTGTTGGTATTCATCGCGATGTTCATCGGTGGAGCGATCCAGATCATCCCGACGGTTACCGTCAACCGGGCGAAAAATATCGAGGACCGTTTGCAGGTTCCTTATACACCGCTGGAGTTGGCAGGTCGGGACATCTATGTCAGTGAGGGTTGTTACAACTGTCACTCACAGATGATCAGAACCTTGGTGCCTGAGGTGATGCGTTATGGTGATTATTCTAGGATGGGAGAATCCATTTACGACTTTCCGTTCCAGTGGGGATCAAAACGCACCGGTCCTGATCTGGCGCGTGAGGCAGGGAAACGTGGTGATGATTGGCATTTCACTCACATGATGAATCCCCGCAGTCTGAACAGTCAGTCGCGTATGCCTAATTATATTTGGCTGGCGCATAAAGATACGGACATCAAAGCCCTGCCTTCGAAGATCGCGGTGCAGCGTCGTCTGGGGGTTCCTTATGAAGCGATGACTAAGAATGTGATCCTGGATAAAGCAAAAAAACAGGCGCAGGAAATCGCTTCGCGTTTGATCGATGCCCAGGTATCGATTCCTGAAAAACCAGGGGTGAAAATCACCTCCAGTGAAGAGGCTAAAGAGTATTTGCAGAGCAAGCAAATTGTGGCTCTGATCGCTTACTTGCAGAAAGTGGGAACTTACGAAGAGGTGGCGCCTAAAGAGGAAGGCGAACACAAACCTTCAACGATCCTTCCTGGATTGCCTGATACCTACCGACCTGCTCATACTGAGGAGAAAAAGGTAACTGAGGGCAAAGCTGAAAAAGCTGCTGCCGAGTAAGCAAAATAATAAACCTAAGCACCTGCGATCATGTTTAAACGATTGATATTAGAAGAGTGGCAGATGGTCATCCCGGTGGTGGCCTTTGCCCTGACCTTCGCCGTGTTTTTGGTATTGAGTGCCAAAGCTATCCTGTTGGGGAAAAAACAATCCGAGCACATGGCGAGTTTGCCTTTGGCAAATGACGATGGATCGCAGCAAAAAGATAAACATTCTGACTTGAATTGAAATGGCTGAAAATAAAGACACTACAGCGGAGGAAAAAACCAAGGTGGAGCAGGAGCAACTGCCCGAAGGCGTGGTTTTACGGGATCACGTTTATGATGGGATTCAAGAGTATGATCAACGCCTGCCGAACTGGTGGTTGTTCACTCTCTATATCATGATCGTATTTTTTGTCGGTTATTGGGTGGCTTATTACCAGTTTGGCTGGATCAAAAGTGATGTTGAGCGGCTGAATGATGCGATGGCCGTGGTTAAAGCTGCGCAGAAAAAAGAGTTGGATAAGGTGGTCGCCAATCTGGATGATGATTCTCTGTGGAAGATGTCCCAGGATCCGGCAGTGGTTTCTGCTGGGGAGAAAACATTTCAGACGATTTGTTTTGCCTGTCATGGCAAGGACTTATCAGCAACCATGGGGGGCGCCAAATTACCTGGTGAACCGCTGGACGATGCTATTTGGAAATACGGTGAGGGTAAACCCATGGGGGTTTTTGATACGGTGATGAAAGGCTCTCCAGATAAAACCAAGGGGATGGTCGCTTTTGAGGGTCAACTTGGAGCTAAAGGGGTGGTGGAAGTGGTGGCTTACATTCTCAATCATCATGAAGCAAAATCCGATGGTTCGGCCCAGCCAAAAGGAAAATAAAAAGCAGTTGTGAATCGAAAGATACGGCTGCCTGTTGTAAAACATCATGGCACGTCAGAAAAAGCCGAATCTGGATTCTGTTACTACGATTAACGTAGACGGTTCCCATTTCAGTCCGCAACCGGCGGATGTGAAGGGGCCGTTTACTTCATTGCGGCGTTGGTTTGGCCTGATCCTATTGGTGGTCTATGTGGCTTTACCTTGGATTCAGATCAATGGTTATCCTGCCTTGTTTTTTGATTTGGCCCATCGCCGCTTCCATTTGTTCGGACTGACCTTTTTGGCTCAGGATTTGTGGTTGGCCTTTTTTGTGATAGCAGGGCTTGGTCTGGGGCTTTTTTATGTGACGTCCTTGTTTGGCAGGTTGTGGTGTGGTTGGGCTTGTCCTTACACGGTTTTTTTAGAGCACATCTATCGTCGTATCGAGCGGTGGATAGATGGTGATGCCGCTGCTCGCAGGCAGTTGCAGAAAGCGCCTTGGACGAGGAGCAAATTGGTGAAACGGGTGGTCAAACACAGTCTGTTTATACTGGTGGCACTGGTTATTGCCAATGTGTTTTTGTCTTACTTTGTTTCGTTGTCGAGTCTTTATGAATATGTGAAACGCCCACCGCTGGAGAACGCCAAGGCGTTTGGAGTGGTGATGTTTTTAACCCTGTGTTTGTATTTTTGCTTTGCTTGGTTTCGGGAGCAGTTTTGTATTATCATGTGTCCTTATGGTCGCATTCAGTCAGCACTGACGGATGAAAACACTATGGTGATTGGTTATGACGGTCGCCGTGGTGAGCCGCGAGGTAAGGATCGCAAGGGGGAGAACTCTGAAGCAGGTGATTGTGTGAGTTGCCAGCGTTGTGTGCAGGTGTGTCCGACCGGTATCGATATTCGCAATGGATTGCAGATGGAGTGCATTGGTTGTGCGGCTTGTGTTGATGCTTGCGATGCGATCATGCATCGTTTGAAGCGTCCCAAAGGCTTGATCCGCTATGATTCACTGGAGGGGTTGAATGGGGGCAAAACCCGTTACCTGCGCCCTCGTGTGATGGTTTATACGGTGGCCTTAGTGGTGGGTTTTTTGGCGATGATTTATCTTTTGTCCGGATTACATTCGGTGTTTGCCGACGTGAACCGGATGAACGGGCAGCCTTATTATGTGACAGATGAAGGGGTGCGTAATCAGTATCAAATTCGCTTGATGACCAAGCTGAACCAAGCAACGACCTTTACCATCGAGGTGGTGGATGCTCCCGAAGGTTTGGTATTGAGCGGTTTTGATCAATCGATCACCTTGGAGGCGCAGAGTGAAGCGGTGCGTCCGTTTTTGGCGATGATTTCCAAGGATCAATATACTGGGCAGTTTGAATTGAAATTGTCGATCAAATCGACACCCGGTGATGATGAGTTGATTAAGACGGTAAGGTTTTTAGGGCCGAGTGCCTACTTGTTGCGCGAGAAGGGAGTAAAAGAGGCGGGAGGAAAACAAACAAAATGATGAAGTGGATTCGAGACAGACCTTGGATTTGGATCGTACTGGTTTTTGTGCTTTTGATCGCAGCTTGGACCGTATTGATCAAGGTAGCGTTGAATAATCAACCCGAGGTGATTCAGTTGATCCAACCGGGGGAGGGAGGAGCGGAGGATGATGGGGATTGAGTCCATCAATGGAACTACGGGGGCATTTGTCGCCGGTTTGGTGACCAGCGTGCACTGTGCGGGTATGTGCGGTCTGTTGACTTGTGGTTTGGGTATTGCCAGTGGCAATGATCGCATCGGAGGAATCAGTGCTTATCATGCAAGCCGTTTGACTGCCTATATGCTTTTAGGTGTGGTGACGGGAGCGATTGGCTATTACCCAGTGAGCAAATTGATGGGCAGCGGCGCGAATCTGGTGCCGTGGGTGTTGATTGTGTTTCTCGTTTTAGTGGGTTTGGGGGCGGAGCGTTATTTGCCGACGGTGCCGTGGTTCGATCGTTTGATCGAGCGTTTTCGGCGACGTTTGACCAGTGATTCACGGGTGCGTAGGGGCTTGATGATGGGGTTGGCCACGCCGCTGCTGCCTTGTGGGCCTTTATATGCGATGTTGGGTATTGGTTTATTGAGTGGTTCGCCGATTAAAGGCGCAGAATTGATGTTAGCTTTTGGGATGGGCACGGTTCCACTGTTGTGGCTGATGCAGAGTGGGGCGGGATTTTGGCAGAAAAAATATCGCCGCCACGCATACAACAACTGCAGAGAGGGCTGGCTTTGGTGGCGGCGCTGGCTTTGACTTGGCGGTTCAGGGGGACTTTGTGGTTTGTCGATCAGGTGTCGGCTTGTGGTTGCGATTTGCCTCATTCGTAGCTTAGTTAGATTTTATAAAATGGCAGTTGCTGTGACAGGTGAAAAGCCGGGGGAATCCGGAGATGCGGGTGAGGATTCGCACGCTGAATGTTTGCATTGCAGCACTCGCTTTCGCTTGCGCTCGGGAACGGATCATGAGTTTTGCTGTGCGGGCTGTCGATTTGTCCATCAACTGATCGATGAAGAGGGGTGGGATCGTTTTTATCATCTCAAGGGCAGTGATGTCATGACCCCTGTAAAATCGCTCGCGTTTCAGCAGCGGGATTGGGATTGGTTGGCGGCTCAGGTAGAACAGGCTGAAGCGGGTTTGCAGCAAGGGGAGGCTGCGCGGCGGGTGTTTGAGATGCAGGGGCTGTCCTGTGTGGCTTGTGTGTGGTTGATAGAAAAAGTGTTTCAGCGGCAGCCGGGAGCTTTGCGTATTGTGGTGGATACCCAGCGAGGGCGGGTGACTTTATGGTGGCAGGTAGGAAGCTTTGTTGCGTCGGATTTTGCCCGTGAGATGTTGAAATTCGGCTACGCAATGGGCGCGATAGGTGAGACTGAGCGGGAGGATCGACCTCAATCCAGGGAGTTGGCAACACGGGCAGGAGTGACGGGAGCTTTGGCATTGAATGCGATGGTATTCACTTTGCCGAGTTACTTGGGGATGGAGTCTGACTTCTTGCTGGCGGACATATTTGATTTGATCACTCTGGCCTCGGCTACGATAGCACTTTTTGTGGGAGGAGGTTTTTTCTTCGGACGAGCTTGGCGTGCCATGGCTGCGGGATCTTTGCATATGGATTTGCCCATCTCGATTGGTTTGATAGCCGCGTATCTGGGATCGTTGATCGGCTGGTTGAACGGTATTGAGTCCCTGAAGTATTTTGATTTTGTGGCGATATTTGCGTTTTTGATGTTAGCCGGGCGTTGGCTGCAGCAGACGGCTTTGGAGAAAAACAGGGAGCGGGTATTGAGCGGAGACCTTTCCTTACGCGAGGTTCTGGTTGAATGTGATGAGGGAGTGACTCGATTGGCAGCGGTGGATGAGTTGAAGGTAGGCGATCAGTTTTTATTAAAACCGGGAGAGCCCAGCCCGGTCAGTGCTCGTTTACATGAGAGTGATGGTGAATTCAGTTTTGAATGGATTAATGGAGAACCTGCTGCTCGTACTTTGAGACGTGGAGCTGAAATTCCGGGGGGAGCAATGAATGTGGGTAGGGAGGTTTTGCCTTTGTCTGCTATTGATGTGTTTGAAGGTTCTCGCTTGGAGAAATTGATCAGTGACGGGGACAGTGTAGCGGAATCGAGTAGGGATCTTGGCCGGGTGTTGCAGTGGTATTTGATTGTGGTATTGGCGGTAGCTGTGATGGGTGCGGCGGCTTGGTTATGGGCAGGGCATGATGGGGCACGGGCCTTTCAGGTATTTATTTCTGTATTGGTGGTTTCATGTCCTTGCGCTTTGGGTTTGGCTTTGCCTTTTCTAGATGAATTGATTGTATCGCGCCTGCGGCGCTCGGGGATCTTTATTCAGCAAAATTCGATGTGGGCGAGATTAAAACGAGTGAGTTGGGTGGTGTTTGATAAGACTGGAACATTGACTTTGGATGCGCCCAAGTTGGTGAACACCGCAGTATTGGATGACCTGAATGATGAGCAAAAAGATGCATTGGCGATTTTATTAGAAGGAAGTCACCATCCCATCGCGCGTGCGGTGAGGGAGGAAATGGCAAACCGTGGTTGGTGGCAGGTTGATGAAGGTGGTGGCAGGTCTGGAGTAGAGGAAACGGTGGGCTGTGGGGTGGAGTGGGTGGATAGCGGGAAAAAAGTGTGGGCTTTAGGCAAACCCGGGTGGAAAGCTGATCTGCCGATTGAGAACGAGGTGGCGAGTGTTCTCACTTGTGATAACAATACCGTCGCAGCTTTTGAGTTTAAGGAAGCCTTGCGGGAAGACGCTTGCGAAGAGGTGCAAGCTTTGCTGTCGATGGGGTATCAGCTGGCAATCCTGAGTGGGGATCAAAAACAACGGGTGCAGGACATAGCAGACACATTGGGCATCGACAAAAAAAATGTTCAAGCAGGTCTGGATCCAGAAGAAAAAGCAGCATGGATTCAAGCGCATGATTCTTCATCGGTTCTTTACATAGGAGATGGGGCAAATGACAGCCTGGCATTTGATGCCGCTGCCTGCCGGGGTACCCCAGCAGTAGGAACCGGAATATTGGAAAGCCGTGCCGATTTTTATTTTTTAGGCCGTGGTTTGCATGCAATAAGAGAATTACTGGATTTGGTTCATCGCCGAAAACGAACGGTCACTCTGATTTTAACCGTAGCCATTGCCTACAATGTATTAGCCGTAGCCGTTTGCCTCGCGGGTTGGATGAGCCCATTACTCGCAGCCATTCTGATGCCCCTTAGCTCCTTAGCCGCATTATTTTTGGCAAGCACAATCAAATGAATGCGCATAAGCTGTTTGCATATTTAGGGACAGTCCCCATCTGATTTTTTGCTTGCGGGGTGTGGTGGGGGTGGTAGGGTGTTTTTATGAGGAAGATCAGAGCGTTTTTGTTGGGACCTACGGGGGAGACGAATTATTATCATGTGGTGAGTCGGGTGGTGGGCAGGCAGCGTTTGCTGACGGATGAGGATAAGGAGCGCTTTCGGGGGATTTTGGTGAGACAGTTGGAGTTCAGTGGGCTGCGTGCGCTGGCTTGGTGTTTTATGGATAATCATTTTCATTTGTTACTGGAGGTGCCGGATAAGGAGCTGGCAATGCAGGGATGGAAGGAGGAGGATTATTTGAAGCGGTTGCAGATTTTTCGCCGGGAGTGGAACACGCAGCAGGTGCTGGGTCAGGTGGCGATGTATCGGGAGAATGGCTGTGATAGGGGCATCAGTGAGATTGCGCAGCGGGTGAGGGAGCGGCTGTTTGATCTGTCGATGTTCATGAAGGAATTGAAATTGAAGATGACGCTGAGCTATAATAATGCGCATGACCGTGAGGGGGCTTTGTGGCAGGGGAGGTTTAAAAGTGTGCTGTTGGAAGGCGGGGATGCGGTGCGCATGGTGGCGGCGTATATTGATTTGAATCCGATTAGGGCGGGCATGGTGAAGGAACCGGAGGATTATCGTTGGTGCAGTTATGCGGCGGCGGTGGCGGGAGTGAAGGGGGCGCGTCAGGGACTGACTTTTGCGGTGATGGGGCGTCAACGGGTGGCGTGGAGGAAGGTGGCGGAGGAATACCGGAGGCTGTTGTACTGTAAGGGGGAAGAGCGCTTGGGAGGTCAAGCGGGGGATGGAAAGGACGGTTGGCGGGGAGGCTTCACGCAGGAGCAGATTGAGCCGGTGTGGCAGGAGGGGGGCAAGTTGCCGTTGGCGGTGGCCTTGAGGTGTCGGGTGCGGTATTTCACCGAAGGAGCGGTGCTGGGAGGTCAGGCTTATGTGGATGAGTTTTTTGATCAGCGCAGAGAATATTTTGGTGATCGCCGTAAGGATGGTGGACGGAAGATGCGCGGGGCGCAGTGGGGGGATATGAGATCGCTACGCGATTTGCGGGCAGATGTGATTCGTGGTCGCTGAATAAATTACAGTGAATTTGATATAGCCTTAAAAGATAGAGATTAGGCTTTCTTCTTGTAAGAGTCGGAAGGCGAGGCAAGGTTACCTATAGTGAAGTGGAGAAGAACCAGGCTGATTGCGAGGAACGCGCTGCATGCCTTGATGTCATTTGTCAGGGACAATGATTTAGACCCCTTGCCGATTCGCAAGGATTTTGGAGATTATTCATTAGCAGGGTTTCGAGCTGACGCACGCTCGGGGTTTAACGTGGCTTTGTTAACCTTTACCTCAGGCATGGCTTATGCAGTGATTGCCGAGCTGCCTATTTATTATGGTATTGTGACAGGTGCGGTGGCGGCAATTGTGGCACCTTTGTTTTCGGGATCCCGGCATACGGTGTTAGGGCCGACCAACGCTACTGCGTTTATGCTGTTCAGTTATTTTGCGGTTTACCCACATCCTTACATGTTGGCTTTAATGCCGCTGTTGGTATTTATGGTGGGGGCGATGTTGGTGATTGGGGCTTATTTACGGGTAGCGGACTTGATTCAATTCATTAGCCGAAGTGTGGTGGTAGGTTATATCACGGCCGCGGCGGTGTTGATTATAGTGAATCAACTGAAGCACGTGATGGGGGTGGACTTACAGGCGGTGGCAGGTGAAGGAGGGGCGCGGACTTTTGTGAGTATTCTAAAAGCGACGGTGGAAGCTATTCCTCGATTGAATTGGGATGCCGTTATGTTGGGTTTTTTGACTTTGCTTATCTGGTATGTTTTGACGAGGTTGTTTAAAACCCTGCCGGTTTTTGCGATCACTCTTTTGTTGGTAACGGTGCTTTCAATTTTATTGAAGCTGTATGCAGGATTCGACTTCAAGACTTTTGCTGCCTTTAGTATTTCTGATTTGAAACCATCGATCCCGAGGTTTTCGGATGCGGGAATGATCAGTGATGTGAGCCGTCTATTGGGGGTAGCGTTTTCGATAGCTTTTTTGGCGGCCCTGGAAAATTCGTTGATGTCAAAAACCCTGGCAAGCCGGGTTGGTGACCGGCCTGATATGAATCAGGATATGCTGAGTGTGGGCATTTCCAATCTGGCGTGTTCGATGACTGGCGGTATGCCTGCATCAGGTTCTTTAACTCGGTCTTCACTGAATTTCACCAGTGGTGCGGTGAGCCGCTTGTCGAGCATCATCAGTGGGGTATTGGTTGCATTGGGAGCGATCGCATTAGGGCCTTATATGGTGCATGTGCCCAAAACAGCACTGGCGGTTCTAGTTATTTGTGTGGCGGGATCGTTGATCAACCGGCGTCATATTCGCGTGGCTTTGTTATCAACGCGGTCGGATGCGATTGTTTTGGTGGCGACTTTTGTTACGGCTTTGATAGCGCCGTTGAACGTGGCAATTTTCATAGGAGTGGGTATCTCCATTGTATTGTATTTGCGAAAAGCCAGTCGACCCCACTTGACTGAATACGAGTTTATGGAGGATGGGCAATTGGCCGAGGCGGGCGGGAAAAAAGCTCGACCCAATCCTTCGATCTCCATCGTGCATGTTGAAGGAGAGTTGTTTTTTGGGGCGGCGGAACTGTTTCGCTCACAGATTCAAAAAACCTGCATGGATCCAAATTTGCGGATTGTGATATTACGCTTAAAAAACGCCAGGCATTTGGATGCCACCAGTGTGATGGCTTTGGAGGAACTGATCTTCTTTTTGCGATCCAGCGGGCGTGATTTGATTATCAGTGGGGCGACTAAAGAGGTTTACCGTGTATTAAGGGGATCAGGATTGGTGGAGGTGGTGGGCAGGGGAAACATCTTCATGAACTCACCACGCCGCCCAAACCTTTCTACTCGCAATGCTCTGCTGCGAGCGCAGGAGTTGCTCGGCACGACCGAAGCGGAAGTGAAGATATTCTTCGACCCTTCAAAATAGAGGCAGCCACCAGCTTTTTTACTGGGATAAGCGGCCTCAACTCGTTCTTAATTTGCAGGTGTTGCAGGGGCTGGTTTTTTCTCAGCCTTTGCGGGAGGGGTATCATCTTTTGCTTTTTCTGCCGCTTCTTTCTTAGGCTCAGCAGGAGCTTTTTTATCAGTTTTAGGGGCTGGTGGGGTATCGGCCTTTTTAGCGGAAGGTTTGCTGGCAGGAGCAGTGCTTGTTTTAGCCGCGTCTTTAGCTGGCTTGGTAGCTGCTTTCTTCGGTGCAGGTTTAGCGGCGGCGTTCACTTTAGGTTTTTGTGGCGCCGGTTTAGCCGGTTTCGCAGCTGCTTTCACTTTGGGGGCAGGTGCTTTTTTCGCAGCGGGCTTAGGCATCGCTTTAGCAGCTGGTTTAGGTGTGACCTTGGGAGTTATTTTAGGGGTAACCGCTGGTTTGATAACCGGCTTTTTCGGAGCTTCCACCACAGCTAATTTTTCGACCTTCAGTAGTTTGAGTTTTTCTTCAATGCGGTCGAAAAACTTGGTGCCGCGATAGGCGGGCATGATGGACTCGTATTTCTGGCGTGCTTCGTCGGTTTTGCCGGATGCCAATAGTAGGTCGCCTTGACGAATCATGGCAAAAGGCGCCAAATCGGATTTTGGATCTTCGGTGAGAACTTTTCCGTAATATTTGGCGGCGTTCTCATTGTCACCAGCTACCTGGTAGAGGTTGCCCATGGCAAAGAGCCCCTGGGTGTGGCGTGGGTGGCTTGTGAATTTTTCAACAAAAGAGAGCAGGGCAATTCGTGCGTCCTCGGATTTTCCAGAAGTCAGTTGCAGTTCGGCTTTGGTCAGCAAAGCATTGCCGGCTGCGATAGAGTTTGGAAAATCAGCGATCACCTTGTCCAGTTCCGCTACTTTACGTGAACCGGCGGCTTGTGAGTAAGCTTCGGCACCATCGAGGTGCTTCTGGCTGGTGACTCCACGGAAAACAATCACCACACTGAGAACTATAGCAGCCCCTATAATAGCAACCAATACGGTTACTTTGTGTGTTTCGAGTTTGGAAATGACATCAGATATTTCCTCTGTGGTTTCTGCCACGGGTACTGGTGTGGATTCGGGATGTTCTTTTTTTTCCGTCATGGGTTTCTTAGATACACCAATAAATACAAAAATCGAATGAGAATATCATTCCAGTGTAATTCATCGGTGAGGCTGATAAATTAAACAGGGTATCTCACGCTTGGCGAGATACCCTGTGAAAAACGTTCTGATACGTGATTAAGCTCCAACCGCAGCGCGAGCTTCGTCGGCGAGCGGGGTGCTCAAGTAGCGTTCACCAGTGGAACAAGCCACAGTTACGATCAGTTTGCCTTTGTTTTCAGGGCGTTTGGCGAGCTCGATTGCGGCGCAAACATTGGCTCCGGAGCTGATGCCTACCAGTAGGCCTTCTTCTTTGGCCAGTCGGCGCGCCATGGTGAAGGCGTCATCGTTGGATACTTTCAAACATTCAGAAATCAGCGAATCGCCGTCAGCAGTGTTGAGATGCAGGTTTTCTGGGATGAAACCTGCTCCGGTGCCCTGGATTTTGTGTGGTCCGGGGGTCAGTTCCTCGCCGCTCAAAGTCTGCGAAATAACTGGAGAATCCTGAGGTTCGACCACGACGACCTGGAGGCTTTCTTTGCGAGGCTTCAAGGCTTCGGCGCAACCGGTAGCGGTTCCTCCTGTGCCTACGGCAGATACAATGATGTCAACGGCACCATCGGTGTCGTTCCAGATTTCTTCAGCGGTGGTACTGCTGTGAATAGCTGGGTTGGCTGGATTGGTGAACTGGGAAGGGATCCACGAGTTTGGAGTGGAAGCGGCGATTTCCTCGGCTTTTTCGATGCAGCCTTTCATTCCTTTGGGTCCGGGAGTCAGCACCAATTCTGCGCCGAGCAAGGACAACAAAGTGCGACGCTCAAGACTCATGGTCTCGGGCATGGTGAGGATCAGTTTGTAACCACGGGCGGCACAGACAAAAGCTAGGGCGATACCGGTATTACCACTGGTAGGCTCGACGATGACGGTGTCTTTGGTGACCAGGCCTTGTTCTTCGCCCGCGTTGATCATGGCCATGCCAATCCGGTCTTTCACTGAACCAAGCGGATTAAAGTATTCACATTTGACGGCGATGGTGGCTTCGAGGCCTTCGCTGACATGATTGAGTTTGACCAAAGGGGTGTCGCCGACGGTTTCGACGATGTTGTTGTAAATTTTTCCGCGCATAGCTATTTGATTGGTTCTGGGATAATAATCGGGCTTGTTGTTTTTATTGAGGGGAGTCAGGGTTGGCGCTTCAATTTCAGCGCTCCCTAACGACTTTTAGGAAATTAGCTTTTATAGGTTGATAGAGGGCAGTGCAAGGTGAATTTTCAGGAAATTGTCACCATAGGATAAGATGGGACTTGCGCTTGTCATGACCTGTGCGTAAAGGAAGGCAGTTTTTAAACTGAAGGATTTAGAAAAAATAAAGGAGTTACGATGTCAGAATTGATTGGTGAAGAAGAGATCGATGCTTGGATGAAAAGGGTGCCTGAATGGGAAGCCCATCCAGGCAATATCAGCCGGGTAGCTGAATATGACGAGTTCATGGATGCGATTGATTTTGTGAATGGAGTGGCTGAAATTGCCGAAGAGGCGCAGCACTACCCCGAAATCAACGTGGTGGGAAGCGTCGTGACTTTGCGTTTGTCGACGGATGATCAAGGCGGGGTGACTTCGCTCGATTTTGAACTTGCCGGGCGGATTGATAACCTGCTCGACTGAGTTAGCTCTTAATTTAGAGCGTTTCGGGTTGTTGCAGTAACTCGGAGATTCTCCCTAACAAACGTCCGGCGGCTCCTCCATCGAGGATTCGGTGGTCGAAACTGAGAGTCATGACCGCCTCTGTGGCTGGCAGGAATTTTTCCTGCTGCTCATGCCATACCGGCCATTTGATACCGCGTCCAAGACCGAGTACTAGATTTTGCTCGGGCAGCGGAATCGGGGTGGCCCAGACAATGCCGAATACACCAAAATTGGTGACGGTGGCGATACCGGGTCCCCGTTTGTTATTGTCAGCGGGTAAGCGTCTTTGACGAGCTTGTTCGACCAAGGCACTGTATTCGCCAATAAGTTCGTTGATGGGTTTTTTGTCCACATCACGAATGACAGGAACCAAAACCCCGTCGTCCACCTCTACCGCAAAACCGATGTCGATGGCATCAGGGTGAATAATTTGTTTGCCGACCAGACGTCCGGCAACGGCGGTGTTTTCTGCCAGTGCAATAGCGAGGGCGCGGATAATATAAAGAGTGGGGCCGGGTTTTGGTTGTACCGTTTTCCGGTGTTCGAGCAGGGTGTCCAGACGCACGGGTGAACCAACGGTTGCCAGGGGGCGGGTCCAGGAGCGGCGCATGGAGTCGGCCACGGCGATGCGCATCGGTGAAGCATCGGTGCGGTGTTTTGCATCGAGATCGGAGATGAAACGTTCGAAGTCGTCAATGGTCACTCTTCCGGCGGCTCCGCTGCCGGCGATGCCGGAGAGGTCGGCGGCGTGTAGACCGAGCTCCTCCATGCGAGCTTTCATGCAAGGGGAGAGGTAGGTTGCTCCGGTGGCGGTGGCGGGAACCGGCAGGCCTTCGATCGTCGGCTGCACGGTGAGCGGGCGCTCGGGTTCGGTAGATGCTGGATCCGAGGTAGCGGTCGAAGCGGGCTGGTTTGGGGGGGCACCGGGTGAAGCTTGGGTTTGCCGAGTGGCGGGTGAGCTTTCGTTTTGCACCTTCGAGTCGTCGAGCAGGCCGAGTTGTTTGGCGTTTTTTTCGGAAATTTCTAACCAACCCAAGGTGGCTCCCACTAGATAGCTTTCATCAATGAGCACTTCGATCTTGTTGATTTTTCCTTCCACCGGTGTGGTGACGCCCATGATGGCTTTGTTGGTTTCCACTTGAAAAACCTCCTGATCAGCGGTCACTTCCTGACCGATTTTGATGTCGATTTCGACAATCACCGCCTCGGCGATCGATTCGCCGAGTTGGGGCATTTGAATGGGAATAAGAGCCATGGGAATGAAGGTGCTAAGGGTGCTTGTGCCTGTGCTTATTCTATTTATTTAATAACGCAATAAATCGCGTAAAGAAGCAGCGATGGATTGAGAAGCCGGGCGGTGGGTTTTCCACAAATCGGGATGGAAGGGGATGGGAGTGTCTTTTGCGTTCAAGCGTTTGGGAGGGGCGTCGAGCAGATGGAATCCTTCGCTGGTGACTCGTGAAATCACTTCAGCGTTCACTCCTCCCCAAGGGAAAGCTTCACTGACACACAACAGGCGTCCGGTTCGGG
This sequence comes from Verrucomicrobiota bacterium, assembly GCA_024277195.1. Classification (GTDB taxonomy): domain Bacteria; phylum Verrucomicrobiota; class Verrucomicrobiia; order Verrucomicrobiales; family DEV007; genus JAADHD01. Next base: position 26,090 of record JAJRVS010000313.1, read on the forward strand.
CGACCGAAGCGAGAATGGTATCGGTGTCGATGGGTTTGACCGAGCGCAGATCCACAATCTCGATATCCCAGCCTTCTTCCGCGAGTTCATCGGCGGCGCGCAGGGCTTCGTGAACCATGGCGCTGTAAGTGACGACGGTGGCGTGTTTGCCGGCTCGCGCGATGCGCGCTTTGCCGACTGGCAAATTTTGATCTGGCAACTGGTCGGCCTTCAGATGGTAGTAGAGGTATTTGTGCTCACAAAATACCACCGGGTCGTCGATGGCGATGGCTTCGAGCAGCATCGAATAAGCGTCCTCCACCGTGGCCGGCGTCAGCACGATCAATCCGGGATATTGGGCATAGATGGCCTCCATGCTTTGGGAGTGAAAAGGTCCACCGCCTTCGGTGCCGCCGGAAGGCAGGCGCACGGTGATCGGACAGGGGATGCCGGTGCGCCAGAACTGGGTGGCGGCTTGATTGCAAATCTGGTTGATGGCGATAGTCGAAAAATCAGCGAACTGCATTTCCAATACCGGCCGCATGCCTTCGGCGGTGGCACCGACGGCACTGCCGACCATGGCGTCCTCACTGATGGGGGCGTCGATGACACGTCCGGGGTATTTAGCTGCCAGGTTTTTGGTGGCTTTGAAAGCCCCTCCAAAAGAACCAACGTCCTGACCATAAATATAGACGGAGTCGTCTTCACCGAGAGCCCGGTCCTGGGCTGCCTGGATGGCTTCGAGGTAAGTGATGCTCATTGCCCGGGGCTCCCTTCTATTAATCCTTCGGCCAAGCGAGTTGTGGCGAGTGCTTGCCAGGTTTCTTGAAAGGGATCCGGCCCCGATTCCCGCTGGGCACAGAGCGTAGCTTCTTCGACTTGCTGTTGGATCTCGCTGGTCCACTGTTCGATTTCATCGGATGTGGACCAGCCTGAATCGATCAGATGTTGGCGAGCCACTTCGATGCAGTCGCGTCCAAAAGCGCCTTGTTTTTTTTCTTCGGAAATGTAGGCGGCGTCATCGTGTTCACCGTGCCCGCATAATCGCAGTAAGTGGCCGACGACCAGTTGGGGGCCATGGCCAGCCCGTGCTCTGGCGGTGGCTTTGGCGAAGGTCTCCAGGCAAAGGCTGAGATCCGTGCCGTCCACACTGTGGCCTTCGATGCCATAACCGATCGCCCGATCAACCAGATCGGCGCAGGCGAATTGACGTTCGCTGGGAGTGGAGTAGGCAAATTGATTATCGGCCACGGCGATCACCAGCGGAAGTTTTTCGATGGCCGCTTGATTGAGCGCTTCGTGAAAAGCTCCGGTGGAGGTGGCTCCGTCACCGAGACAGACTCCGCCGACGATATCTTTTTGACCGCGGAAGCGTTTGCCGATCAAGCGACCGCTGACGACCGAAATGTGACTGCCCAGATGACTGATCATCGGGATCATGCCTTTGAGGATGTCGCCACGGTGGACGTTGCCGTCGCGGGCACGCATCGGACCTTCGACCGAGCCCAGATAGGTCCTGGCGGCATCGATGAGAGCTTCGCCAAAAGCCAGACGGCCGGCCTGATCGCGAATCAATGGGCCGTAAACGTCACCCCGACTTTGATCCAAAGCCAATGCAAGCCCGACGCTGAAAGCTTCCTGCCCTTTGCCCATGAAAACTCCGCCGACGACTTTTCCTGCCCGGTAGAGGCTGGCGGTGCGTTCCTCAAAAATCCGGGCCAGCAGCATGTAACGAAAAGCCGCTTGATAGTGGCTTCCGGATTCGCAAAGTGGTTCTTTACCTTCTTTAATATTGGCCTCTGCCATGCTGCTTGTTTTGACCTGCGAACTTAAACGTGGGCAGCCTGTTGAATCAACGGAATTTTCAGCAAAGCTGTTCCTTTTTTTTGTCGCTATTTTCTGTTCACACAGAGACTTCTTCTTTTGTGCGATCCTTCTCTTTGGACGATTTGAATTGCATGCCCAGTGTTTTGGATACTCCGAACTCTTCCATCGAGACGCCATACATCACATCGGCGCGGCTCATGGTGCGTTTGCTGTGGGTGACGATGATGAACTGGCTGCTGCCGATGAAACGGTCGAGCACTTTGAGGAAACGGCTGATGTTCGATTCATCCAGTGGAGCGTCCAGCTCGTCGAGCACACAGAAAGGCGAAGGTTTGACCATGTAGATGGCGAATAACAAAGCCACCGCAGTCATCGAGCGTTCTCCCCCGGACAACAGTGAAATGGTCTGGAGTTTTTTGCCTGGCGGTTTGGCGATGATGTCGATGCCACTTTCCAGCGGGTCGCCTTCATCGGCGAGGATCAGGTCGGCCTTGGCGGTTTTGCCAAAAAGCTCGATGAACATTTCGCCGAAGTTTTTGCGGATTTGCTCGAAGGTGTCGGCAAACATTTTTTTGGTGTCGCGGTTGATCTTGGCGATCACCGTCAGCAGTTCTTCCTTGGCGTTGATCAGGTCGTCGTGTTGTTCCTGAAGGAAATTGTGGCGTTCTTGCAATTCGTCAAATTCATCAATGGCGTCCAGATTGACCGGGCCGATGGATTCGAGTTTTCCACGCAGGAAGATCACTACTTCTTCGACAAAATCCCAGTCGGGCTCGGAAGCATCGGGCACTTCTACGGAGTCGGTGTCGATATCCGCATCAATATCGACGTCGATTTCAACTTCAGTGTCAGCGACAACTTCGTTTTCTTCGTTATTTTCCCCGTCGGTTTCGCCCGCGGCAGCAGTGGCGCTGCGTTTGGCGTTGCGGTTCATCGCTTTGCGTTGGTCTTCGATCGCATTGAGCAGCGCATGGCTGTCGGGTTCAAAATGTTCGATTTCGATTTGGTAACGCTCGCGAGTGGTCTGCTCCAGATTTTCGATACGCAGATCGATCTGGGTCGAGGAGATTTCTTCCTTGCTGCGTTGCTCGTTCATCTGATGCGCTTGTTTGCGCTTTTCAGTGAGGGTTTCTTCGTTTTTATCAATGGCCGCGCGTTTCTCAGAACGGTCGTTGCGGATGGTTTCGAGCGAGGCGGTCAGGCGTTGAGCCTCTTCGGTGGCATTTTTGATTTTGTCTTGCAGGCCGTCACTGTCACTGGTGGCGGTTTTGATGCGATTGCTGTATCCGCTGATTTCGTTTTTGCGTCGGTCGAGCAATTCGCGCAGCTCGTTCAAGCGGCTGGTCATCGGTGAGCGTTGATTCTCCACCGCTTCGCGTGCCCGTTTTTCAACAGCAAGTCCGGTGCGGACTTCGTTGAGTGATTCTGCGGCATCCGTTTCGCGGGTCTCGGCTAGTTGCAGGCGGTTTTTCAGGTCGTCGAGTTCAGTTGCGAAGTTAGCGAGTTTTTCCGCAGTGTCTTCTTTTTCCTTGGTGGAATTCTGCAGTTCCTCGTCGATTTCATCCTGGCGCTGAGCGACTTCGGTTTGCTCCCATTTCAGTGCCTGTAATTTGTTCTCTACCTGCTGCTGCTCCCGCTGCATCATGGTCAGTTGTCCTTCGAGGGTGGAAAACTGAACCTGTTTTTGTTGCAGTTTTTCCCGTGCGTTTTGCACGCTGATTTCGAGGTTGGAGACGTTTTGGGTCAGGGTGGAAACTTGTGCTTCAGCATTGGTCAGTTCTTTTTCCAATTGCTTGGTGACGGTGCTGAGCTCACGAATATCCGTTTCCCTTCGCAGCAGCGAGCTGCCTTCTTCCGAGCCGGAACCACCGGTGATGATGCCTTCGCAAGTGATGAATTCCCCTGTTAAGGTGGCAAAAGAGGTGTTTTCGCCCATTTCATCGCGTAAGCGCAGGGCGCTCGCCAGGTCGGGCACGATCAGCACGTCGCTAAGCAGTCGATCCACCAGTCCGCTGATTTTGCCGTCGCATTTGATTCGGTCGAGAGCCCAGGCGGTGGCACCGTCCGGCAGTGAAAGGATCTGCCGGTCGTCGGCTGACGAGGATGCGTTTTCCGCGACCAGTGAGGCCTGGCCCAGCTGGCCTTTTTTGAGTGACTCGATCATGCTCTCGGCGACCAAGGTGTCGGCGACGATGATGGTCTGTAGATGATTGCCCAGTGCGGCTTCGAGAGCCGGGATGTATTCGGAGTCGACTTCGAAAAACGAAGCCAGCGCTCCGCGCACTGATGATTGGAAAAGCTCGGGTTGATCCAGACCTTTGAGCACCGCCTGGGTGCCTTTGGCGAGACCTTCTCCTTCGGCGACCAGTTGGCGCAGTACTTCCAGCCGAGATACTTTTTCCGAATGAACACGGTGCAGGTCGGCCAGTTGTTGGCGCAGCTCTTCGAGTTCGCTGCGTGACTTCTGGTAGTCGCGGTCAGCGCTTTGGCGTTGCTGGTCGAGTTCCTCGATGGCGTTTTTGTGTTCAGTCACCCCGCTGGTGAGGGTTTCGATTTCGGCGCTTTTGCTTTGCTCTTCTTTTTGCAGGCGTTGGATTTCTTCGTCCAACTGGATAAAACGTTGCTGATCGGCTGCCAGATGGCGGGTGTTGTTTTCGATCCTGGCTTCGAGGGAAGCCAGTTTGCTTTCTAGGGAATTGCGGGTGTCGCGGGTTTTGGAGAGCGTTTCGGAAAGGGTGTGTCGTTCGGTGCGGGCTTGATTGGCTGTCTGTTGGTATTCGGTTAATTGAAGTTCTTGTTTGGCGATTTTTTCATCGATCGCTTCGAGCATGCTGTTGGTATCCTCCAAGTCCAGCTCCTGCTGGCTTAGCTTGTCGGTGGTGTTTTCTATATCGGCGGTGTTTTGTTCGATCAGGGTGCTGAGCTCCTTGGCTCGCTCGGCATTGAACTCGATTCGGCTCTGAGCCGAATGCACGGCATTTTCCTGTTCGGCGACCGATCTCTGGGTTTCGCCGATTTTGGATTCGATGCTTTGGTATTCATCGCGGGCTGAGGTGAGTCCCTGCTGGCCTTGTTCGATTTCGGTCTCGAGGGTTGTTTGCGCTTCGCGCAGCGAGCGGATGGAGTTGTCGAGTTCGGAACGCTCGGCCTGGTGCTCACGCCAGGTGCGGTGACTGTAATGCAGGTCGAGCACCTTGAGGTCGGTGTGCAGGGTTTTGAAGCGGCGGGCTTTGCCGGCCTGACGTTGCAGCGAGCGCATTTGGCGTTCGACCTCGCCGATGATGTCGGCGAGACGAACCAGATTGGCTTCGGTGTAGTCGAGTTTGCGCAGCGCTTCTTTTTTCTGTGCTTTGAATTTGGTGATGCCCGCGGCTTCTTCAAAAACCGCCCGGCGGTCTTCGGGTTTGGAACTCAGCAGCATGTCGATTTTGCCCTGCTCCATGATCGAGTAGGAGGTGCGACCGATGCCAGTGTCCATCAGCAACTCGCTGATATCTTTCAGACGACAGGGGCGTTTGTTGAGCAGGTATTCGCTTTTGCCATCGCGGAAAACGCGGCGCCCGATCGAAACTTCGTCGAAGCCGGTGGATAACTGTTTTTCGCATCCAGAGAGGGTGAGGAAAACCTCAGCCATGCCGACCGGTTGGCGTTTTTCGGTGCCGTTAAAAATGACGTCGGCCATCTCTCCGCCGCGCAGGGCTTTGGCCGAAGTTTCACCCAGCACCCAGCGGATTGCATCAACGATGTTCGATTTGCCACAGCCGTTGGGTCCGACGATGCCGGTCACCCCTTCGTGGAATTCGAGTTTGGTTTTGTCGGCAAAGGATTTGAAGCCGTGAATGTCGAGAGATTTGAGGATCATAGTGATTTAAAAGGCAGTTTTGAGAGGGGCAGCAAGCTTTGGTAAACGCGGTTATTGGAGAGTTTTTAAACTATCACAAGCGATAATCCATCGCACTGCTGAGACTCGTCGGTGAGAATGGCCACAAGATGTAGTGGTGTCAATATTAAAATGCCACAAGATGTAGTTTTTTGGCGATTTTCACCAAGCTTGCCTTCATCCCTACTTGCTAAAACAAATAGAATCCGCCAAGGTCTGGACGGGTGGTTGAATTTAGGTTGGGAGGAGTTTTAACTGTAGAATTTTATGTCAGAACGAATTGTGATTGCTTGTGGCGGAACCGGGGGGCATTTGTTTCCTGGTATTGCGGTGGCGGAGGTTTGTCAGCAGCGTGGGCATGAGGTTCTGTTGTTGATTTCGGAGAAGAAGATCGACTCACTGGCGGTGGAGGGGTACGGGCATCTGAATTTTGAGCGGGTGCGTTCGGTACCGATGCCGAAGTTGTTGTCTCTGGCGATGGTGCCTTTTGCTTTTAGCTCTTTGGCGGGTTTGTGGCGTTGTCGGGGGATTTTGAAAAAATTCGATGCAAGCGTGGTGATGGGGATGGGTGGTTTCACTTCGACAATTCCTTTGATGGCGGGTCGGCTGCGTTCCTGCCGGACTCTGGTGCATGAGTCGAATGCGATTCCGGGGCGGGCTAATCGGCTCAATGCTAAGTTCAGTGATTTGGTGTTGCTGGGTTTGCAGGCTTGCGCGGATCATTTTGGTGAGGGCAAAACCCAGGTGGTGGGCACGCCTTTACGTCCTGAGTTGCACGAACATCCGCAGCGAGCCAAGGCGCGGCAGCATTTTGCTTTGCAGCAGGATAAAAAAACGGTGCTGGTGATGGGCGGCAGTCAGGGCGCGCGCGGGATCAATACGATGGTCAGTCAAGCTTTGCCGCAGTATGTCAAGGCAGGGGTGCAGTTGCTGCATATCGCAGGGGTGGACGATGTGGAGATGGTGGAAGAGGCGTATGCTGAGGTGGATGGAGCGGGTTGTGTGGTGAAGTTTTGTTCTGAGATGGGCTTGGCGTATGCGGCGGCGGATGTGGCGCTGTGTCGTTCGGGGGCATCGAGTTTGGCGGAGTTGGCGGCGTTTGGGCTACCTTCGGTGTTGATTCCCTATCCTTATGCGGCGGAGGATCATCAGACAAAAAATGCGCAGATTTATGAAAGAGGGGGTGCGGCTTTGTTGTATCAACAGGGGGATCTGGATGCGGGGAAACTAGCGCAGGTGCTGATAGATTTGCTTGATGATGATGAAAGGCTTGCGAAGATGGCAGATAAGATGAATAGCTTTGCGATGATGGATGCTGCAGAGAGGGTGGCTGATGCGGTGGAAGGGGGAGATTGAAAATTTAGTTGGAAGGGTTATTTAATTTGAAGATGGATTGGTCAGAGGCATTTGCGCGGGGGAAGGATGAGCCTTTGAGGGTTCATTTGATTGGGGTGGCGGGTTCGGGTATGAGCGGGCTGGCTTCTTTGTTCATGGCTCTGGGGCATCGGGTGAGTGGTTCGGACAGGGTGTCGTCGGTGGAGACGCAGCGTTTGCAGGGGGCGGGTTTGATTTTTTCCTGTCCACATACGGAGGAGGTGATCGAGGGGGTGGATGTGGTGGTGCGTTCGTCGGCGATTCGGGCGGGCAATGCGGCTTATGATGCGACTTTGGCGGCGGGGCTGCCGATGTTGAAGCGAGCCGAGGCGCTGGCGGCGATCATGAATGGGCGCAAGGGCATTGTGGTGGCGGGGACTCATGGCAAGACGACGACTTCGGCGATGTTGTCGCATCTTTTGCGGGTGGGAGGGCTGCGGCCTTCGCATTATGTGGGGGCGGAGATTCCGATTTTGGGAACCAATGCGCATTGGGAGCCGGAGAGTGAGTGGTTTGTGGCGGAGGGGGATGAAAGTGATGGCACTCTGGTGAATTTTTCCCCAGCCTGCTCGATTTTGCTCAATGTGGAGGAGGAGCATTTGGATTTTTATGATGGCATTGAGGCCATTTTGGCGGTTTTTAGGCAGTTGTTAGATCAGACTTCGCAGTGTGTGGTGTATTGTGCGGAGGATGCGCATGCGACGGCTTTGTGTGAGGGGCGTGAGCGGGTGGTGAGTTATGGTTGGGGGAGATCTTGTGATTATTCGGCCGAAAACCTGAGGGTGTCAGGTGGGGGTACGGCTTTTGATTGGTATCGTGGGGGGGAGTTGGTGGGGGAGCTGCGGTTGAACATCCCCGGCAAGCACAATGTTTTGAATGCCTTGGCGGCAGCGGCTCAGGCGAGTGAATTGGGGGTGTTGTTTTCGGCAGTGGCCGAGGCTTTGCAGACGTTCCGGGGAGCGCGGCGGCGTTTTGAGGTGAAACATGAGTCGTCGGATTTTGTGGTGGTGGATGATTACGGCCATCACCCGACGGAGATCTCGGCGACGATCGCGGCGGCGAGGGAGCGGGTGCGTGGGCGTTTGGTGTGTGTGTTTCAGCCGCATCGTTATTCGCGTACCCAGTTGCTGCGGGATGAGTTTGGTAAGGCTTTTGATGGGGTGGATGTGCTGTGTGTGGCGGATATTTATCCTGCCAGTGAACGTCCGATCGAGGGCGTCAGTGGCGAGACGATTGTTGAGGCGGTGAGGGAGTTGGGGCAAGTGGATATGGTGATTTCCTGTCCGGATTTGAAAAATATCCATCAGGTGGTGGGCGGGGATTTGATCGAGGGGGATTTGATTTTGAGTCTGGGGGCGGGGGATGTGCATGAGGTCACCAGCCGTTTGAGTGAGGATATTCAAATTTTGGAGGCTTTGCGTGGGGTTTTGGATGAAGCGGAAGGGCGGGTGAAGCTGTATGAGTCGATGAGTCGTCATACCACGATTAAGATCGGCGGGCCGGCGCAGTTCTGGGTGGAGCCGACTTCGGTGGAGGGGTTTGCTCGCACTGTGGCGTATTGTCATGAGCAGGAATTGCCGCTGACGGTGGTGGGGCGCGGATCTAATTCATTGGTGGGTGACGGTGGGATTGTTGGGGTGGTGATGCATCCGGTGACCGGGGTGTTCGCCAAGCTCGAGGTGAAGGGGGATGAGATTCATGCCGGGGTGGGGATTCGGCTCAAAAGGTTGACCGCGGCGGCGCAATCCGCTGGCCTGGGGGGCTTCGAGTGGATGGAGGGCATTCCGGGAAATGTGGGTGGGGCGATTCGCATGAATGCGGGAGCGATGGGGGCAGAAACTTTCGACCGGGTGGTCTGCGTGAGTTATGTGGATCAGCAGGGGGAGATACGTAAAAAGACGGTGCAAGAGATTGAACATCAATATCGTAATGTGCCCGAGTTCTCGCAGAACTATGTGGTGTCGGTGGTTTTCCGAGGTCAGCCAGAAGATATGGTATTAGTGGCTGAAAAAATCGAACTGTCGAAGCGAAAGCGTAAGGAGGGCCAACCGGTGGCGGCGAGCGCGGGCTGTATTTTTAAAAATACCGACGAGGTGCCGGCGGGCAAGCTGGTCGATGAGCTGGGTTACAAAAACCGACGGGTGGGACAGGCTAGGGTTTCGGAGGTGCATGGCAATTTTATTGTTAATGATGGCGGTGCGAAGGCGGCGGATGTGTTGCAGTTGATCGAGCAAATTCAATTGGCGGCTAGGGAGCAGCGCGGTATTGAGTTGGAAACCGAGGTTCAGATCCTCGGCCAGCAGGAACCGGTTTGAAGGAAGTATTTGAGATTTTTAATTTAAGATTCGAGATTTGTGATGAATATTAAAACGTTAAAGGTGGCGGTTCTCGGTGGTGGGCCGGGATCGGAGAGGGAGGTGTCGTTGGCTTCGGCGGCGGCGGTGGTGAAAGCGCTGGAGGGGGAGGTTGCGGAGGTGACTTTGGTGGATGTCGCGGGACCTGATTTTGTTTTGCCGCAGGCAGTGGATATTGCCTTTAATGTGATTCACGGGACTTACGGGGAGGACGGAGACTTACAGGCTGAGTTGGAACGCCGGGGTGTGGCTTATACGGGGGCGCGGGAGTTGAGCAGTCGATTGGCTTTTGACAAGGTTAAAAGCAAGCAGGTCTTTGTTGATAAAAACGTAAAAACTCCCATGGGTCGCACTTTAACAGCGTCTTGTGAAAAGCCAGAGGAGTTCCGGTATCCTTGTGTGGTCAAGCCGCCGAGTGAGGGATCAAGCGTGGGGGTGCATATCGTGCAGGGTGAGGATGAGTGGGTGGCGGCGCTGGCGGATGCGGCTAAGTATGGAGCAAGTGTTTTGCTGGAAGAGTATATTCGAGGCAAGGAGTTGACGGTCGGGGTGGTGGGTGACGAGGTTTTGCCAGTGATTCACATTGAACCTCGCTCGGGTTTTTATGATATGAAAAACAAATATCCGTGGCTGCTGGATGATGGTGGCACGGACTATCATTGTCCGGCGGATTTGTCTAAAGAGGTCACGGAAGCGGTTCAGAGCCTGGCTTTGCAGGCTCACAGGGCTTTGGGGGTGGAGGTTTATTCACGAGTAGATTTGCTACTCGACGATAAAAACCAAGCCTATGTCCTTGAGCTTAATACAATTCCGGGAATGACCGAAAGCAGCCTGTTGCCCAAGGCGGCAAAAGAGGCGGGTTACACTTTTTCAGCTATATGCTTGAAAATTATTGAGTTTTCCTTAATAATACACAAAGACGTATGAAATCCCAATCGTCATCACCCAAAGCTAGACGGAAAGCAGATCCGTTTGATTTGTCCCGACGGCGGGTGGTGGAATCGTTGCACGTGATGGATGTGATGGATACGAATCATCCTATTCATCAACTGGAGGCGCGTACGGGCGACCGCAAAAAGCGCAAGTTGAGACGTTCGCGTTGGGGCTTGCGTTTTTTAAAGGTGGCAGCGGTGGTGGTGTCGTTGATCAGTTTGACGGCTTTTGGGCAATGGGCTTACCAGCGGGCATTTTTTGAGAACCCTGATTTTTGTTTAAAGTCGGTTGAGCTGGCCGTTCCTGAAGGTTTTTCTGTTACCAAGGTATTGGAGGTGGCCGGGGTAGAGCAGGGGATGAAGATGATGGGGATTGATTTGAAAGGCATGCGTGATCGGTTGAGCGAAATTCCGCTGGTTTCCAAAGTGGAGGTATCGCGTGAATTCCCTGATAAGTTGATCATTGTCATCGAGGAGGCTCGCCCGATAGCTTGGTTGGCTTGTCCTGCTCAAGGGATTGAGCCTTATAAAGAGGGAAATGGATGGTTGATTGGCGAAAAGGGAGACTTGGTCAAGTGCGAGGCAGTGACAGCCCGGTTGGCGAGTTTACCGGTGATCCAGGTGAATGATGTGTATGTATCCGAGCAGGGCACGATGACTGATTCGCCAATTATCAGAGCGGCGCTCGAGTTGATGGAGGTGAGTAGTTTGTTATTGAAGGGCGAGGGCTTGGAGATAGTGGAGGTGGTGGCTACTAATTCGTATTCATTGC
>JAJRVS010000314.1 GCA_024277195.1 Verrucomicrobiota bacterium
CAAGGTTTTGCTCTGGGCATCTCGAGTCATCTCCTGCTCGATTCAATCGCCGGAGGCATTGCCTGGCTCCACCCTTTTTCCGACCAGCTCTACACCCTGGTAAAAATTCCCCGATTAAAAGGTTGGTGGGTCTGGAGTTTCATCCTCCACTGGACCTTCGTTTTGGAGTTGGGTATTTGTTTTTACTCGACGCGGCTATTCATAAAAAAGCGGAAAAGTTACACCACACACCCTCGCAAGCACTTCCCTCCCGCCATAAAACCTACAGCCTCCCCCCCTACCGTCTGATCAACCTTATTCATACTCATCAAACCACCGCACAATCCTACTGATCTTATCCGCACGGTGTCGTGGTTGACGAATCCCATGTGACTCATTCGGATAAATCACCAAGCCGGTTTCCACTCCAGCTCCAAGCAGCGCTTGATGAAAAGCCCTGGCCATTGGGATCGGGCAGCGGCGATCATCCCGTGACTGCAAAATCAAAGTCGGTGTTTTCACCCGCCCCGCATAAGTGATCGGGCTGTGATTATCCATCGCATTAGGAACCTGCCAGGGTTTACCGCCAAACTCCCACTCCGTCCAGCTCTGCAAATCGCTCAGCGACCACATCATCGTCATATCGGTGACCGCATTCTCCGCCACTGCCGCTCGGAAACGAGTCGTCTGTCCCACGATCCAGGAGGTCATGAATCCCCCGTAACTGACGCCATACACATAAAGCTGATCCTTGTCAGCCACGCCTCTTTTAATCAGGAAATCGACTCCGCTCATGATATCGCGCAAATCACCGCCACCCAGATCACCACGATCGGCATCTAAAAATGCCAACCCGTATCCGGTGCTGCCACGGAAGTTGGGTTTGAAGATCGCGTAACCTTTCGACGCAAGAATCTGATCATTAAAACCAACCCCCAGACCCGAGCGGTGATGCGGTCCGCCATGCGGAAGAACCATCAACTTGTAGGGAGGCTTGGCAATGTCTGGATGAGGTTTGACCAGCGCTCCTTCGATCTCCATGCCCTCTCCGTTGTCCCACACCACACGCTCACTTGTGGCATTAAGCCTCGGCGGCAATTTATTACCCCCCTTCACTACATGCCGGAAGCGGCTCTCAAGTTTACGCTGTTTGGCATGAGGTGTATCACTTCCACCGCCATCGCTTATCTCCCCCGTATCGACATTGATAATATAACGCCTGGTGACGAGTCCAACATTTGCATCGTAAATCACATGTTTGTCATCTAGCCAACAATCTTCAAGCAAAGACATTCCCGGTGAGGGTGTCTCTTGAAAATCTATATCCGGTGCACGGAAATTGTAAACGATTCGCATCTCCGGCTCCTTGCCAGCAGTCACCACTGCCAGATTATAAATATCCTGATGCGGCCCCCGACGCGGCGAAGTCAGGCAAATCAGCCGCGAACCGTCAGGCGAAAATCGCGGCGAAAACTCCGGACCATACCCGTCCGTCAACTGACGCATTTTTTTGTTGCCACATCGATCTCCCACAAATCGTAGTTTTTGTTGATGCTGTAACGCACCGATTCCTGATCATCCGTGCGGTTAGCATGAACCACCACCTTTTTCCCGTCAGCTGACCACTGAGCACCGCCATACCAGAAACCGTCGTCCGTTAGACGAGTGATTTTTTCAGCCGCGTATTCACCCGGTTTTTCGGCAAGCTCAGCGATCCAGATATCAGCCACGCCAAAGCCGGTGTAACCCTCACCCTGATCCTGACGCACCACTTGAACTCCATTCTCAACTTCAGCCTTGGATCGTGGATCCCCCCCGTCATCTGCCGCGAACAACAAGCGTTTGCCATCCGGAGAAAAGGACACATGCCCGTAAAAACGATCCGGATAAACCCTGCCATAGGGCTTTTTGGGTCCACCCAGAGGAATCGCCTTGCCGCCCGCTGCCGGAATGAGCCAGAGATCAACCGTCGGCTCGGAAAACACCTCCGCTGCAGGCGTCTGCTTCCAGCCCTTGGGGCGTGCACGCGTCGAGAAAAATACGATCCACTTCCCATCCGGAGAAAACATCGGCGTGCGCGCATCCGGCGCCCCAGCTTCCATCGCTTTAGATTCCAACGGATCCCCCGCCGAACGCCACAACGACTGACGCTGTTGCTTGCTTTCAGGTTCAATCCAATTGTGAATCGCCGCCCCGACATTACCATCAGGCGATACCACCACCGGATAAAAACTTTCAGCTGCAAAAAGGTCGTCGATTTTCCAAGGCCGAGCTTCCTCAGCAATCAGCGGGGTCGACAATAATATCAACAAAAAAAGGGTTTTGATCTGCATAATATCCTCTGTGTTTTAAACAAATTATTTCCCCTTCGCCTTCCGCGCTTTCTCTTTCGCATCCCGCTTTTTTACATCCTTGGAATGTTTGGAAAAAGATTCAAACACATCGCCAATCACCAGATCCGCCAGTTGTCCGAGTTTGGTCAAAATGATTTGCTCAGCTTCAGGTTTCAGTTTGGAAGTATTCGGTTCATAACCTCCCACTTTATACGAATCCTCCGTAGCAATGTAACCGATGCCGCCATTGGCATAACCCACGATGATGGGGATCGCTCGATCGGCAATTGCTTTTTCCAGCTTAAATCCATATTCGACCATCGGCTCGCCAGGCATGGTCAGCATCAGATAGGGGCCGATTTTGAAAGCCATCAATTCAGCGCTGACCTCCCCTTCCTTACCGGGAAGTGTGATCACTTCACTGGCCACCCGAATCGGATAATAATCCCCGCGCTCCCGCAGCTTCTCTCTCACCACATTATGCGCCAACGCGCGAACCACCGCACTACCCAGATCCCGACCCGCCCATTGTATGTCCGCTTCATCTGCACATCGATAAGGGTAACCAGGCAGGTTGGGACGAATATCACCCGCACAGCCTTGAAGAAAAAGCGCTGAAGTTTTATTTTCATAACACATTTCAACAAATGTCTGCGCCTCTCCGGGAAAATCAGCAGTCATTTTCGGATAACCATTTGGATAAGGATGAGTTCCTTTGTCCCCCCAGGTGAAAAAACAAGGATGACAAACTGCATGCATGATCACCGCCAGCGGGGTGAGCGATTTGCCATCGTCAAAACGTAAAACCTTTACTCGCTGATCATTCGGCCCGTCCGGGTTGAGGTTCACCACCGAGCGACCATCGATCACCTTGCGTCGATTGATGTTAAATCCAATTTTATCCTCACCATATCCAACCGTCACCTTGCGCATGTTGGCTGCAGCTTCTTTAGCAGCGGCAGCAATCTTATTCACCAGCTCCTTGCCCCATTTCGAGTTGGGATCAAAATCAGGCCCCGAGTGATTGTGGGAAGCCGTGATCATAATATTTTCGTAAGGAACCCCGGTTTCCGCAGTAATACGCTGCCGAACCAGTGGCACCAAGTCGTTCCACACATTCACCACATCGAGTGTCACAATAGCCGCCCGGGTGTTACCATCATCAAGCAACAATACCCCCGCTTTCAAAGGGTCGCGCACTCCATTGACCTTACGCACATGCCCCACGGTCATCATGCCCTTGACCTCGGACGGAGTGATATCCACCTTGGCCACTCCTGCTTTAAGATTAGAAGAAACCACAAACTGCCCGTCAGGCACTTCAGCCTTCAACTGGGGGATAAAAAACAAGCAAACAGCTATAATTAACAATCGAAAACAAGGGAGCTTGCACATAATCACGTTCTTTCACGGGGGGGGAATTGCCGAAAATCGCATCAGCAAACCTAGCCATTATCCCCCGAAAGCACTCCGGACACAAGCTCAACCTGCGGCAAATCCCGAACCCCCTCAACAGCTTCCACAAGAATACCTCTATCTTCTTTACTAAGCAAGTTCAGATCACCTCCCTCAAAATATGTTAACGCTTTGAGACTTTCGGAAACTTGAAAGTGTTGATCATACAAAACTCGCGCAGAAGCTAGCCCCTTGGACAAGCTCACCCCTTGCTTGATCATCGCCGCTATATCCCTGTAATCCTTCACTTCGATTCGCTGCAAAATCGTCTTCACTTTGGTTGCCATCAAATCATCAAGAGAAGCAACTTGCATCACGGAATCATCCGTCAAGCCTGGTTCTCCAACCCTACCAAAATCGATTACACCAAAAAAAGATAATTTAACCTGCCCTCCCTCAAGCGGCACAAGAACCGTCAGGGTATTAACATGCTCCTGTAGCACCGTCACTTTTTTGAAAAAAGGAAAAACATCATAAAACGCATTTTTATTTAGTGCTTTGTCTGAAAAAAAGTCAAAATCAACGGAAATGCGATGACCTATGCGCAGCGCAATAGCCGTTCCCCCATAAAGAACAAAACCTAGATCCGAAGCAGCCTTCAACTCAGGCCAAAGCATTTTTTGCTCCGCCGGCAAGGTATCCATCAAAGCTTGGAATTTCACCATCACAGCAAGTTCCTCTCTGGTAACGCGGGCACTTCACCCTGCTTAGCCAAACCGAGACGATAATGCCAGTAATGCCAGGAGCGTGCATTAAACTGTCCGACTTCAGCCTGAGTCAAAACCTCGCACAAACAAGCATCCCCCACTTGTTCAGCCATGGCTTGAACGTCATCAAAATCCCCAATATTCATCACTTGGGCAATTACCCTCTCAGGCATGAGCAGGGATTCCTCTGGTGTTTTCCACCAGATATATTTACGGGCCAATTCTAACAGCAAGTTATTATTTCGTTCACTCACAATCAAATCCCCCCCTCTAATCCTCCGGCAGTTTAGCCAGATAAGTCTCGGGATCAGCTTTAAACATCTTGACGCACCGTTTGCAACAAAACTTCATCTCCTGCCCTTGATAAACAATCCGTTTGGGTTTGCCCATTTTTGCCAGCGGCACATCCATCACCAAACACTTATCGAAGGGGTAGGGTTTGACATCAGCGCCGCCCTTCCCGGTCATCGAATCCGTCGCGCAGGAAACCGATAACAAAACAAGTGCTAAAACAAGTGCGATGGAAACACTATTCTTCATATCAAAAAATGACATTAAGCCAAACCAAATTCACGATCCAAATTAGCGGATACCTCCTGCAGACGCTCCAAACCACCACCAGCTACTTCCGCCGCCAACCAACCGTGATAATTGATCTCGATCAAAGCTTTACGCACATCAGCAAAATCAATATCCCCCTCACCTATTTTTGCCCATTTATCCTCTTTGCGATTAAACCCTTTCACATCGAGTTTGATCACTCGTTTGCCCAAAGTCCGGATCCAGTCACCCATCGAGCCGTATTTCCAGTGGTTACCGATATCAAAGTGCATGCCCACCCAGGGTGAATTGAACTCATCCACATAAGCCGCCAATTTGTCCGCCGTCTGCTCATGACCTCCTTCGTGGTCATAAGTGAAATGATTCCACACATTTTCGATCACAATCGCCACCCCCAGCTCAGCGGCCAAAGGAATCGCCTGTTTGATATTATCCACCGAACGTTTCCAAATTTCTTTTTCCGGCCCGTCTTTGCCATGGCCCACCACCAATAAAATAGTGTGACCGCCCACCGCTTTGGTTTCCCTGATGCCATCCTGTAGATTTTTCAAAGCTGCTGCCCTAACCTTGGCATCAGGATCCGTGTGGCGAATATTCCAATGTCCAGCATTGACCGAACCATCCACCGTCAGACCCGACTCTTTGATCGCTTTTTTCACCTCTTCCACATCACTGCCCGGACAGTTCAACTCCACTCCCTGAAAACCTGCCTGTTTGGCAATCTTAAAGCGCTCCGTCAACGAAGCGTCCTTGACCTTAATCATACCAATTTTCAAGGTCTTGAAAATACGCCCTTTCAAAGGATCGGACACCGCATCAGCGGCCATTCCATTGCCTGCCGAAGCCGCAAAACCAAGAGCCACCGCCGAAGCCGCTGAACCTTGTAAAAAATGACGACGGGAAAAAGGCGATTGTTTGTCGGGAGAGTGAGGAGGATTATTAGATTGCATCATGACAAATCCCTAGCCCAAACCCATCCCGACGTCCAACCTTTTCATTTAGGATTCACCATATGAGCATTTAACATTCTCTCCTCCCACACCTCCCATTCTTCACTTTACCATTCAACAATCCAGCTGATTCCTATTCGTGTTTATTCGTGTCCATTGGTGGTTCCACCTCTTCTCTTTTTCTTCGGCGGCGTGCGATCCGGGCCAAAATATTTCTCACTGCGATACCTCAACCACACCCGCAACACCTGCGGTACCTTTTCTCGCTCTTCTTTAGTCAAACTTTCGTATAAGGCCATCGCCTTCTCCCGCTCCCAGCGACACGCCCGATTATTATGATCATCCCAGCGACTACGCGCCAAGCGAATGAGCCGACAAACTTCTTTGACAAGTGCCTTGCCAAGCAAAGGCTTGTTATTCTTATTCTTCTTCGCCGGCATTAGTGAAAAGAGTATTGGTTTTCAATCGGCTTATGCTACCATCCCCCCATCCGAATTCCTAATTTTGAATTACCTACGGCTGTCTTTGCTACACTGCAGCTCTGAATCCTTAATCCTTATTTCCCATGTCCGCCGAAGAAGTTGCCAAAAAGTTTCAAGTGCCCGGTCGTCTGGTCACTTTACAAAGCATCACCACCGGCAATGTCAACGACACCTACCGGGTGATTTTGCGCACCACCTTTTCTGAAGAACAATTCATCCTCCAGCGCATCAATAAAACCGTGTTCACCAAACCGGCGCTGGTGATGTCCAACATGAAACGCGTGACCGATCACGCCCACCGCCGTATCGAAAGCGAAGCGGACGGCGCTGACCGCATCTGGCAACTGCCTCGTGTCATCCCGGCCAAGGACGGCAAGGACTACGTCATCGACAGTGAAGGTGAATACTGGCGCGCGCTGTCCCTGATCGCCAGCACCACCTGCTACGACCGGGTGGACAGTATCGAACACGCCATCGAAACCGGCGTGGTTCTTGGTCACTTCCAGCGCATCATCTCCGATTTTCCCGTTGATCAACTCGAAGACACCCTGCCGGGTTTTCATATCACCCCATTGTATCTCGCCAACTACGACGCCGTGCTGAATACCAGCGCAGCACAAGAACGCCTCGCTTCTTCTGATCAAGCCCGCAGCCTCGCCCGCTTTGTGGAAGAACGAAGAGACTTTTGTTCGGTGTTAGAAGATGCCGTCGCCCGAGGCGAACTCAAACTACGCCCCATTCACGGTGATCCTAAAATCACCAACATCATGATCGACAACCTCAGCGGCAAAGGCACCTCCATCGTCGATTTGGATACCGTCAAGCCCGGCCTGATTCACTACGATTTCGGCGACGCCGCCCGCTCCTGCTGCAACCCTGCAGGAGAAGAAACCACCGATTTGTCAGCCGTATTCATCGACATGGATTTTTTCGGTGGCCTGGTCAAAGGCTACCTGCGCCAGGCAGACTCCTTTCTCAGCGAAGCCGATCACAACTACCTCTACGACTCCGTGCGCTTGATTTCCTTCGAGCTCGGCCTGCGTTTTTTCACCGACTACCTAGCCGGAGATGTTTATTTCAAAACCAGCTACGACGGACAAAATCTCAACCGTGCCCGGGTCCAGATCAAACTCTGCGACAGCATCGAGTCCAACGAAGCCCCAATGAAACGCGCCCTCGAAAACAAAAGCTAAAGCCCAGCTAACGAGTCCATTAATTCCTCCACCCGCTTTTCAGACACCTTCACCCGCCTTGGAAAGCTCGGCGCAAACTCCGCAACGCGCCACTCCATCAGCAACCAACCGGCAGCCCACAAAACCGTATCTTCCGGGTCCTCCTGCCAAGCTGGGAACCACCGGTTCCAATGCCTTTGCACCCGCTCGCGTTTTTCCTCGTCCTTGAACAAAGGCAGGCTATTGAGCCGCTTGATCCGCTCTTCCATCGCAGAGAAATAACGCGCATAATCACTAAACCGATCATACCCAGCACGCCAGACAAACCCCACCGATAACAACCACTCAAGCTCTTGCGATAAATCATCCGCAACCACTGCCAAATGGCGATCTTCGCGATGATCCTCGATCCAGTCAGAAATGCGCCGCTCACTCTCTATCATCAATTCAAAAGCGCCCGTCACCTTGCTCGCGCATTGGTAAAGTTCCCCTTTCCCCCGCGCGGCAGCCGTCACAAAAGAATCTTCTGTTCTCGGCATTTCCTTCCCCAGCGCCCCTTCACACGCCACCCGCAGCAGATCGACCACCAACTCACCCGCCCCGGAATCCATCACCGGCAACATCATCTTGCCCAGCATGCCTAAAGGCAATTGACGCCGGACGTAATCAACCTGACTTTTTTGCTCAATCTGAAACAACCTGATGCAGCCCGCGCGATGACTCTCATCCGCCTGCGATCGATCTAAAAAAGCCCGCATGCCGACCGCCTCGCCTTCATCCACCAAAGCAGGAAACACCCCGTCCTCCGCCACCACCGGAATATCGCCAAAGCCCCACTCTTCACCACCAGTCATTTCCCATTCTTCATTGACCAAAATCTCGCGCCGTTCCCGCATCAGCCCACTGAGCTGTCTGCGAATCTCAGCAACATCTTCACTCAGCCCCATCTCCTGCCCGCCCTCACTCCACACCCTCACCTTGGGCCGCAACTCATCAGGCAAGCTGTCAGGTTCAAACATCCCAAGCTCAATCCGTTGCTCGATCCGCTTGGAAAGAAATTCCGCCAATTCATCGCATAAAAAACGCACCGGCTCCCAGCCGTCCCACTCCGCGACAAACTCCTGTGCCGCCACACGTCCCGGAGAGCAAAGCTGACGCTGATTTTTTGGCAACGTGCGAATCAGCAAATACACCCGCTGCTCCAACAAACCCCGCACCGCCCAACTCGGTAGGTAATCAGGAAAATCAACAATTTCACCCACTGCAATCTCAAAAACCAAACCATCCGCACGCTCCCCTGGCCGCTCCGCATAACTGACCTCGTAACACTTTTCGCCATGCCATACGGCATCGGGAAAAGCGTCCAAGTCATCGATCTCACCCCACACACAATCCTGCATCGTGACCATCAACTGCTTTTCGCTGTCCCCCGTCGTGCGCCACTTTTGAAAAGCTTTGGCGGTGCAAATGGCTTCCGGAATACGGCTCAGAAAAAAATCAAATACCTCCGACTCCGACCACACTCCTCCCGAACGACGCAGCTTGTGTTCGATTTTTTTCACCTGCCCACGCACGTCATCCAAGTGCTGCAAAAACGCCCCCTTGGTGCGCAACCCTCCACCCAATACCGCCTCACGCACAAACACCTCATGCGCCTCCGCCGGATTGACCCGACCATAAAAAACCCTGCGCCCATCCA
>JAJRVS010000315.1 GCA_024277195.1 Verrucomicrobiota bacterium
CCAACACAACCGGAAGGCACTCTCAATGAAGTGTCTTTCACGTCAGCTGCTTTTTCACCAAAGATCGCTCTCAGCAAACGCTCCTCCGGAGCCAGTTCAGTTTCGCTCTTCGGCGTGATTTTACCCACCAGGATATCTCCCGGGGCAACTTCCGCACCCACCCGGATCACACCGTCAGGTCCGAGATCGCTCAGCGCCTCTTCTCCCACGTTGGGAATATCACGGGTGATGTCCTCTGGTCCCAGCTTGGTATCACGAGCATTGATATCGAACACCGAAATGTGGATCGATGTGTAAACATCATCTTTCACCACTCGTTCGGAGATCACAATCGCATCCTCAAAGTTGTATCCGTTCCACGGCATGAAAGCCACCAGCACATTACGTCCCAGCGCCAACTCCCCGTCTTCCGTATTCGGTCCATCTGCCAACACCGTGCCCAGCTTCACCTTCTGGCCACGATCCACGATCGGCTTCTGGTTGATGCAAGTGCCTGAGTTGGAGCGCATGAACT
This sequence comes from Verrucomicrobiota bacterium, assembly GCA_024277195.1. Classification (GTDB taxonomy): domain Bacteria; phylum Verrucomicrobiota; class Verrucomicrobiia; order Verrucomicrobiales; family DEV007; genus JAADHD01. The sequence continues at coordinate 515 of JAJRVS010000315.1, forward strand.
TACGCAGCGGATAAACATAACAACCCTTTTCAGGATCGCCCTTCAGCTTGTTCGGATTGGTCAGGAATTCTGCATCCGTAAAAGGAAGCTTGCCGTCCTTGGTAACCACGATCACTTCAGCCGAGGCAGCGGCGACCACTCCGGGTCCCTCCGATACCACCACCGCACGTGAATCTTCAGCCACACTGCCCTCAACACCGGTTCCCACCAGTGGTGATTCGGAGATCAGCAAAGGAACGCCTTGGCGTTGCATGTTTGATCCCATCAACGCACGGTTCGCATCATCATGCTCAAGGAAAGGAATCAAACTCGCACCCACCGAAATCAACTGCTTCGGCGAAACGTCCATGTATTGCGACTCGGTTGGATCCACCTCGATAAAGTCACCACGATAACGAACCGTGATTTGTTCCTCAACAAAGATCCCTTTCTCATCAATAATGTTATTGGCCTGGGCGATCTGGTAGTTTTCTTCCTGATCAGCAGTCAAATATTCGATTTTCTTGGTTGCCACCCCTTTGACGATCTTGCGATACGGAGTTTCAATAAAACCGAAATCGTTGATCCGGGCGAAACTACTCATCGAGTTGATCAAACCAATGTTCGGTCCCTCAGGAGTTTCAATCGGACAAATACGACCGTAGTGAGAGGCGTGAACGTCACGCACTTCAAAACCGGCACGGTCACGGTTCAAACCACCGGGTCCCAGTGCCGAAAGACGACGTTTGTGAGTCAGTTCAGCCAGAGGATTGATCTGGTCCATGAACTGCGAAAGCTGCGAGCGACCAAAGAAGTCACGCACCACAGCGCTCAGCGCTTTAGGATTCACCAACTTGGATGGCGTCATGCCGTCGATGTTGATGTCGAACATGGTCATACGCTCTTTCACCAGACGTTCGGTACGAGCCAAACCAACCCGGCACTGGTTGCCCAGCAATTCACCCACCGCACGAACACGGCGACTGCCCAAGTGATCAATGTCATCGAGCACACCTTCACCCCTCTTGAGGTTCAGCAAATATTTGAGCGAAGCCAAAAAGTCTTCCGGACGCATGGTGCGATCGGTGTGCTTGTCTCCCAGCACCAACTTCTGATTGATCTTATAACGACCCACACGAGTGAGGTCGTATTTTTTGGGATCAAAGAACAAACGCTTCAGCAATGCACGGGCATTGGCCACGGTTGGCGGATCACCAGGGCGCAAACGACGGTAGATGTCTTTAAGCGCCTCCTCCTCATTGCTGGCAGGATCTTTCTTCAAAGATTTGATCAATACGTCTTCGTGAGAAGCTTCGATCACATTGACTTGCTTGATCTTCAGTTCCAACAACTGGTTCACCACTCCTTGAGTGAGCGGCTCGTAAGCTTTAGCTACGATGATTTCATCATCGAGGATGTCTACATAAAGCACCTTCGAGTTCAAAAGCGCCTCATCCATTTTGGACTTCAACTTCATCTTTTCGATGTCGTAGAACTCACGGATGATGTCTTCGTCTTTTGGATATCCGATCGCACGCAGGAAAGTGGTCGCAAGGAACTTACGACGACGACGACGACGGTCGAGATAGACGTGCAACAGATCATTGGTATCGAACTGCACCTCCAACCATGAACCACGGTCAGGGATGATACGGAATCCAAACAACACCTTGCCGTTCAAATGCAGGCTAGTTTCAAAACACACACCCGGTGAACGGTGCAACTGACTGACCACCACACGTTCCGCGCCGTTGATCACAAAAGTTCCACGACGGGTCATCAGGGGAATTTCACCCATATAAACTTTTTCTTCCTTGGTCGGACCTTCTTTGTCCTGAAGAATGAAAGTCACATACAAAGGCGCACTGAAAGTCTCGCCATCACGCAAAGCTTCCAAAGACGTCAGTTTAGGTGGTCCCACCTCATACTTGGAAAAATTAAGAGTGAAATTCTCGTCGTAACTAACGATCGGAAAAACCTCCTGGAATACAGCCTGCAAACCACTGCTTTTGCGTTCGTTTTCTGCAACATCCTGCTGCAAAAATTCGTCATATGATTTCAGCTGAATCTCGATCAGATTCGGTGGCTTGATCACTTCGTTGATTTTTCCGAAATAGAGTCTCTTTGACATATCGAACTAGGTTGGGTCGGTGACTGATAATGAACCGCTCTTAAAACCAGATACCTGTGGTTTTAAGCCGGATGATGTTGCTATTTTTTCTATAAACGAAAAGACAACAAAGCCTGATCACTCAATGAGTAATCAGGATTTGGCGTCCTTTAAACACCCTCACCTGTCCAGCAGCCACCTCTTTCCTTAGCGGAAAAAGGTAAAGCTACCAGCAAATGATTAGGTTCTTGCAAAATCAAAATAATTTGTGCAATAAACAAGTTTAAATGAATTACTTGAGCTCGATAGTCGCTCCTGCGCCTTCGAGTTTCGCTTTGAGTTCTTCAGCCTCTTCTTTCGAAACTGCTTCTTTCAGAGTTGATGGAGCTTCTTCAACCAACTTCTTCGCATCAGCCAATCCAAGACCATCGATGGAACCGCGAACTTCTTTAATCACGGCGATTTTGTTTTCACCGAAAGAAGTCAACACCACGTCGAACTCTGTCTTTTCTTCTGCTGCACCAGCGTCACCTGCGGGACCTGCTACTGCGACTGCTGCGGGAGCTGCTGCGCTCACACCCCATTTATCTTCCAGAGCTTTCACAAGATCTGCAACTTCAAGAACGGTCAGGCCGCTCAACTCTTCTACCAATTTATCTGTATCTGCCATTTTTCTAGTGGGTGTCGTCGTTTTGAAAAGCGCTTCAATATTTAAGAGACATCGCCATGCCCCCGACAAGGAACCCGGTTTGTTGTTGTTTTGTTTTAGCTTACCCAGCGTTTCTTATTAGAAACCTGCAGCGAGCTTCGTGCAATAGCACTGACCCGCCGCTGAGTAAAATTTTTTCGTTTCCCTCGAATGATTATCCCTGTTCCGCTTTGGCGGCAAACACTCTTGCCAATGCCGATGCGGGTTCGTTCAATGTTCTCACCAACTTCGTGCCAGGCTGCAACAGCACACCAAGCAAAGTTGCCTGCAGAACTTCCATCGGTGGCAGCGAAGCCAAGGCATCGATCTGTTCCGCATCCAGTGCCGCTCCGTCCAATGAACCCACCTTAACGGTTGGCTTTTCACATTCCTTGCGGAAATCTTTCAATACCTTGGCGGCAGCACATACGTCCTGCTCGCCAGTGACCAAAGCGTTTTGCCCAGTCAACACGGCTCCAATTTCCTCTGGCAATCCAGCTGTATCAGCGGCTCGTTTGACCAAGGCATTTTTGCTGACGTGAATTTCCGCACCCACTGCCTCCAGACGTGTCCTGAGGTCCGAAAATTGCGGCACCGTCATTCCCGTGTACTCGGCAACCAAGGTGAAAGGCGAATTATTGATCCGTTCGAGGATCTCATCGATGATAATTTGTTTGTCTGCTTTCATCGTTATATTAATTTTTATCCCCTGATTCCTTACGCTTGGTATGGAGTTAACAATACTTTCACTCCAGCACCCATCGTTGCTGAAATACCACCCGATAACAGGTAGATGCCCCTAGCCGTAGCTGGCTTGGCACCGTTGATCGCTTCCAGCGCAGCTTCGGTGTTTTCCAACAACTTCTGCTCGTCAAAAGAAACCTTGCCCACTGGAACAGAGATATTTCCGTTTTTATCCAGTTTGAAATCCACTCGTCCAGCTTTCACCGCTTTCACCGCCTCTGCCGTGTCGTCAGTCACTGTTCCTGTTTTAGGGTTAGGCATCAGACCCCTTGGCCCCAACTGCCTACCTAACTTACGAACCTCAGCCATTGCGTCCGGAGTCGCAACCACCACATCAAATTCCATGAATCCACCCTGGACTTTTTTGATCATTTCGTCCATGCCGACAAAATCTGCACCGGCGTTCTTCGCCGCCGTTGCCGCTTCACCATTGGCGAATACCAGAACCTTCACGTCCTTACCACTGCCGTGAGGCAAAGGGCAAGTTCCGCGAACCATTTGATCCGACTGCTTGGGGTTCACTCCTAATTTCATGGAGATCGTCACCGTTTCGTCAAACTTCGGAGCTGGTAAGCTCTTCACCAAAGCCACCGCCTCTGCAAGAGGGTATAGCTTGTCTTCTTCCACCAATTTGGCGCCTTCTTCGTATCTTTTGCTTCTTTTATTTCCCATGGTTCTGTTTGCAGTTCAAGCGGTTCTCCCCGTCTCCGGTTCACACCTCCTGCGTTTCAGGTTTGGTTTAAAAAATTTCTATAGCCGCTTCTCTAATTAAGCGACAATCTCAATGCCCATCTGACGAGCCGTTCCTTCAAGAATGCGACAAGCCATTTCTTCGTCGTTGGTATTCAAGTCTTCAATCTTGATTTTAACCACTTCCAAAAGTTGCGCACGTGTCAAAGTCGCTACTTTCTCTTTGTTGGGCTCCCCTGAGCCCGATGTGATGTTGGCTGCTTTTTTCAACAAGATCGCTGCAGGCGGCCTCTTAGTGACAAAAGTAAAACTCTTGTCAGCATAAACACTGATCACCACTGGCAGAATATCGCCGCCCTGGCTTTGTGTTTTAGCGTTAAATTCCTTACAGAAATCCATGATGTTGACCCCTGCTTGTCCCAAAGCAGGACCCACAGGAGGAGCAGGGTTTGCTTGACCCGCTGGAATCTGAAGTTTCAATGTGCTGGTGATTTCTTTAGCCATTTTCTTTCGTTTTTAAATTGTTTATTATCTTATCGCCCACCTGTCGCTGCTCTTGAGCCACCTGCCGCCAGTTGTTTTAACCCTCTACCTATCAATCTCTTTCCACCTGCCAGTATTCCAACGGCACCGGCGTTGAGCGACCAAAAATATCCACCGATACCAACAGTTCGCCTTTATCCTGATCGATCTCTTCTACCACACCCGTCTGTCCCTCGAAAGGTCCATCCGCAACCTTCACCGTATCCCCAACTTCAAATTGAATCTTCGGAGTCACTCTCTCTTCACGCTCCTGAATCTGCGACAGCATACTCTCTACTTCGCTCGCTCGCATCGGCACTGGACGATTTTTTGCTCCCGCAAAGTTGATCACCCCTGGAGTATCCTGAATGAAATACCAAGATTTTTCCTCCAAACGCCCGTCATCATTGAGCAGGTGCATGTTGATCAAAATGTAACCCGGATAAAACTTCCGCTTGGTTTCAATCTTTTTACCCCGACGCACTTCGGATACCGTCTCCGTTGGTACCAAAGCCTCATAAATAAAATCAGCCATCTCCTCACTCTCAATGCGACGAACGATGCTTCTTTGCACCTTCATCTCCTGCCCTGAGAGGACCTGAACGACATACCACTGATCTTTTGGTTCCGGCACTTGCGCCATAACTAAATTCCTTTTATCAAATCCGTTAAAAATTCCACACTCAACTGCTTGCCTTTGTTTTCTTTAGAAAGAAAACGAAGTCAACGCCCGCATCACATTCACCATCAGGAAATCTGCAACCGCGATATAACCGCCCAATAGCAGTGTAGCAATCAGAACCACAATTGTTGAATCAATCAACTGTTTGTATTTTTTAAACCCCCGCTCTTTGGGATCCCATGGCCAGGTCGCTTTCTGCAACTCAGTTTTGACCTCTCCAAAAAATTTACGTGATTTATCAAACATTGTGAAACTTTCTCCTTTTATCTCTGCTGATCTTTCGTTGCTCGCAATCCGCACTCGCGAATTTCAAAGCGCTTATTCCAGACCAATTATTGCCTCAATTCCTAAATCCTTGTCTAATCAATACTCATTCAGAAATCTTAAAATATTCACTTAGCTTGATGAGTGGCAGGGCAGGAGGGACTCGAACCCACAACCAACGGTTTTGGAGACCGCTACTCTACCAATTGAGCTACTACCCTTTTTCCATTCCCGAAGTCAGCTGCTCTTCAGCATCGGCTCATCCGTTCTTTGGCTAGTCTATCTTACCTAGTGAAAATTTCCAGTTACTTCTCTGTGTATTATTAAACAAAGTCTCTGCTCATTGATTCAACGAGCAGAGCCTCCATTCAAACGTTTCCCCTTTTCGCAAGTGTCGCCAAAGAATCAAGCTCATTAACAACACTTCGATTTGAGAAAATGCTTTTTTAAGTATTAATCAAGCAAATCAGCCACACGGCCAGCACCCACTGTTCGGCCACCTTCACGGATAGCAAAACGCATGTGTTTTTCCATAGCGATTGGGTTGATCAGCTCAGCCTCGATGGTGACATTGTCACCAGGCATCACCATTTCCACACCTTCCGGCAGGTTGACCATTCCAGTCACATCCGTCGTGCGGAAGTAAAACTGCGGGCGATAATTAGCGAAAAACGGCGTGTGACGGCCACCTTCGTCTTTGCTCAAGATGTAAACCTCAGCACTGAATTTTTTGTGCGGAGTGATGGTGCCGGGTTTAGCGATCACCTGTCCACGCTCGATCTCTTCTTTCTTAGTTCCACGAAGCAACAAACCAACGTTGTCACCTGCACGACCTTCGTCGAGCAATTTGCGGAACATCTCGATGTCAGTCACCGTGGTTTTAGTGGTGTCGCGGATTCCCACGATTTCGACCTCTTCCATTTTGTGAACGATACCACGCTCAACACGACCGGTAGCCACCGTTCCACGTCCCTCAATCGAGAACACGTCTTCAACTGGCAACAAGAAGTCCAGATCAACCGGACGCTCAGGCATTGGGATGTATTCATCCACTGCTGCCATCAACTTCATGATGTTCGCTTTCTGATCAGCGTCCCCTTCAAGAGCCTTCAACGCACTTCCTCGAACGATTGGAATGTCGTCACCAGGGAATTCGTATTTGGACAAAAGGTCGCGGATTTCCATTTCCACCAAGTCGAGCAACTCATCGTCGTCCACCTGATCAACTTTGTTCATGAATACGACCAAAGCTGGAACACCCACCTGACGAGCAAGTAAGATGTGCTCACGAGTCTGTGGCATTGGGCCGTCAGCTGCGCTCACCACCAAAATTCCGCCGTCCATCTGAGCCGCTCCCGTGATCATGTTTTTTACATAATCGGCGTGACCCGGGCAATCAACGTGTGCGTAGTGACGCTTTTCAGTCTCATACTCCACATGAGCAGTTGAGATCGTGATACCACGCTCTCTCTCTTCCGGAGCAGCGTCAATGTCCTTGTAATCCGTCTTCTCTGCAAATCCAAAATCGGACAGAGCGTCAGTGATTGCTGCTGTCAATGTAGTTTTACCGTGGTCAACGTGACCGATGGTCCCGATGTTGACGTGATCTTTGTTTCTTTCGAATGCTTCTTTAGCCATGGTTTCTCAGTTTCAGGTTGTGAAATTATTACGACTGCTTCAGCAGCCTTTGTTACTCTCTATCTTACTTTTCGATGCTTTTGATACTCTGGAGCTCTTGACGGGAATTGAACCCGTGACCTCTTCCTTACCAAGGAAGTGCTCTACCCCTGAGCTACAAGAGCCTGGATTTCTATCACGAAACCGCCAAAACGCAAAAAACGAGTCAAGGCGATCACTTTCTAAAAATCCCGCTCTGATTCTTAAGAGAGGCTGGAACCCCCTGAAATCCTACTTTGGAGCGGAATTCTCAAGGCGTGCTAGTCTCTTTGAAGAGTCAAAAACGCCGCGCAATTTAGCCGAATCGGATTTTCTGTCAAAAACTATTCCCGGAAATTTTCATTTAACTGAAAAAAGACTGGAAAAGGCCTATTTCTCCTCATTTCTCCTCGGCACCGAACGCATATCAAACAAAGCCACCACGGTTCGCAGGATCAACTTGAAATCCTGCCAGCAATTGGCGACTTCAGCGTATTTCAAATTCAATTCAATCTTACGCGGTATCACCTCATTGAGATACACCCTCTCCGGATTCTCCACCTCTCCCAACCAGTGCTCCTCATTGCGAAACTCCAAAGTCGCCAATCCCGTGATCCCCGGCGCATACTGCAACACCTCTTTTTGCTCTTCACTGAACAGTTCAACATACTCCGGCACCTCGGGACGTGGCCCGACCATACTCATCTCACCCCTGACCACATTCCATAACTGCGGAAGCTCATCAATCTTGGAGCGCCTTAGCACTTTGCCTAAGTCAGTCACCCGGGCATCTCCCATAATCGTAAATTTCGGCCCGTTTTTGCCCCGTCCCGCTTTCATAGTTCTGAACTTCAAAATCTGGAACCGCTTGCCCAGATGCCCCACCCTCTCCTGCAAAAACAAAACAGGCCCGCCGTCCCGCCATTTAATCAGGCCTGCCACCAGCAGCAACAGCGGGGCAAGCAGCAACAACCCTGTAACGGCGTACAGAAGATCGAGAATGCGTTTCAAAACGAAAGGGAAGACCTGATACGGCCTTCATTAAAAATTATTGCGAGCCCAGGCTCCCCATTGTTTCACCCCAACGATGGCAGGCAAGCGCTCAGTGGATTCTTTATCCCCCGCAACCCAGGCGATTTCTACCACCGCCATTGTCAAACGGCCATTGGCTAACTTGGTGGTAATACCCAGACTGTCCGCAAGAGGTTTTTTCACCAGAACCGAATACCAGCTCGAACTGATCATCGGAACCTGCATTTCCACCCTCACCGCATCATCAAACCATGGGCTGTCATCCGCAGGAACCCGATCGCCCAATTTCAACAGCATATGAAAACTCTGCGCCCCTTCGCCTGCAGGTTTGCGCAAAAACTCCCCCAACCGAGACGCTACAATCTGGCGGTACAAAATCCAATCTACCTGGTAAAGCCCCGTGCCAGGATCCACCACGCACCATCGATGCGACGCATCATTTTCATTTTCAGTCACATCAAAAACACCGTAATAATGACCAGTTTCCGAATCACGCGCCCCGCCGCGAAACAAAACCGAACGAACCGTGGTGAGTTTACTCTCATCAGAAAAATATTGCTCCATGTCAGAGCGGGCGCCTTCAGCATCAACCACAAAAGCTAGCTTTTCATCCACCGAGGAAGCTCCATAAAAGCGACGAATCACCTGCTCCCCCTCCTGGCTCAACAATTTTTGCAAAGCCGCATCGCTCTCACGAGTATGCACCGGAGTCATGTTCGCCGCCTCAACCTCTCCTTTTACCGCATCACCTTCCAAAGGTGGAAACACTGCCCCTCCAGCCTCCTCCTGTCTTACACCCGCGCCAGCATCACCGGACGACGAATCACCGCTCAGCGCACGTTGAGCCAAAAATCCCTCAACCTGCCCTCTGGCTTCATCAATTCTACCATCAACAAATTCTCTCGCTTCCAAACCTCGGGGGATCAGACCTGGAGCCACAATGAATACCGCCAATGCCGCCATCACCAACAAAAATACAAACATCACAAACACCAAGCCTTTACGACTTTTAGCCCGGCGTCTGATCTTCACCTTTTTATTGGCGACCGGTTCAGAAGCCTTGTTGCCAAAAGGATTACTCTTCTTCTTGACGACTGCCTCCTTCTTTTTAGCAGCTTTCTCCTCCTCTACCTTTTCAGCAGGGGCTGCCGCCCCCTTACCCAGCGGCTCGCTCAAGCCCGGTGGTTGCCACGCCGGCAGCTCTTCCTTCCGAGCCTCCTGCCTCGCACTCACTTGACCCGAGTCCAATGTCGGCACAGAACCTGTAGTCGGAGCTGGCGCTTTGGTCGGCGGAGTGGTCACCGTCGGCACCGCCCCTGAAGTAGGTGCAGGAGCCTTTGGCCCAACTTTACCCGATTTTTCTCCCGGAGGCGCCAATTTCACCCCCTGCCTACCCGTAGCTTCTTTACCCCAAAGCCCCCCAGGGGAACTTGATGGCGTTCTAGGCGCCATTGACTGAGCCTTACCAGGTGTCGTCATCTCCCAATCTTCATCCACTTCTGCAGGAGTTGGCCCCTTGGCTACAGCCGGTATCGGCATCGTTGCCCCCAAGCCCCGGTGATCCGTATCACTTTTGCCCACGGTAGGCACCGGCATGGTGACCCCTAAATCCATTTCGTCATCCGCCATCTTGCCCATGGTGGGAATCGGCATGGTCGCTCCCAAGTCCATGTCGTCATCGTCCATTTTACCCACTGTCGGAATCGGCATAGTCGCTCCCAAATCCATGTCATCATCTTCTACCGCCGATTTATCCTTTGTCGAAGCTGCCCACATTTTCACCGGCCGGGTATTTTCCCAATCCTCCTCCATTGCCGGGCCGCCTACTTCAGGTGCAGACATCGCAGCAGAATCGGATATTTTCTCCCCCGTCATTTTATCCACTTTTTCTGCCACCACAGCCATTTCCCCACCATAAGATTTTTTCAAGCTCACCAGCATCAGCTCATCACACACCGAGCACAGGCAATGCCCACCAAGATACTCCCTACCAAGTGCCAAAGCCTGACCACAATGAGGACAGGGCACTTGAAGCAAATTTGACGTGTCGCCAAGTCCGGCTGCCGAGGGTTTTTCATCATCTCCTCCTCCTTGTTGACTCCAAGGCGTACTGACTTTCACCTTGTCACTCATTTTTTAGACTCCTTTTTAGGTTTGCCTGTAGGCATGGTTTTAGAAAACCCCTCAGGCACCCACTTATTACCACTCGGCTCGATCACTCCCCCGTCCGGCATCACCAGTGCCCGGCTAGCACTGCCTTCCAAAACCGATTCATACTGCATCACCATGGCCTCAAGAACAGAAAATGAAACGTGCCCCTCTGCTTTAGCCAGCTCTTTGCCTTGATAAAACAAGCGGTAATCCGGGATAACCCCGACTTTTTCTTTTTTTGCCAAAGCCTGCTCTTCATCAATATGGATATCCAGGATCACCACCTTGTCTCCATATTTCCACGCCAACCTTTCCAACTCCGGTTTCATCTGCCGACTGGGCTCAAACCAATCGGCCGAATAACTCACCAATACCAACATGTCATCACGCTGCAGCTCTTCTTGCAGTTTTTGTGCATCGGCCTGCTTCATCTTACCCGCATTGCCAGAAAATCCTTTGCCCGATTCCGCGTTCTGCACCGCTCGATTGATTTGCTTTTGAGCCTCCTCCAACGAAGGGATTTCCATTCCGATCATCTCACCCACTTGCTCACGGTTCATATAAATCACCGCGCCCGTAGCACCCAGTAACATCGTCGCTATCACCCCCAGTAACAACAAGGTCACCAAGCAACTCATGCATCCGTTTTTCTTCTTTTCTGCCATGCAAAATCTCTATTTAGAAAGGAAAGCGTACCAAAAGAAAACCCATCCGGCAATAGCCGATTACAAATTTTATGCTTTTTTCGCAGGGATGAGAAAAGCGAGTTATTTCAAACCTTGTTTCAAGAAAACAAACCGAGCAACGCTTTGGGGTTCACGCCAAAATAGAAAATCGCCACTACCAACAAAATAATAGCCACCCGCACAGGCCAAGTCACCACAATCAAAGTCGCTGCGGCGCTACCCGCCTCGGCTGGAGCATCCCAATACATCGCTTTGACGATTTTTAGATAATAATAAAAACCCGCCGCCGCACCGATCACCGCTGCTGCCACCAGATAATAATGCCCAGCCTGCAGAGCCAATACAAACACCCAGAACTTACCCACAAAACCCGCTGTCAAGGGAACCCCGGCCAGCGAAGCCATGGCCACCAACATCGCGAAGGCCAACAAGGGCGACGTTTTGGCCAGGCCTTTGTAATCATCCAAAGTCTCACCTCCACGCTGAGCCCTAACCAGGTTCATAATCAAAAATGCCAGCATCGTCATCAACAAATAAGCCGCTAAATAATAAGCCACCGCATCCACCGGAGTCACCGCCACCGCATGGCTCGGTGCACTGGCCACTGCCATCAGTAAAAATCCCGCATGGGAAACACTCGAATAAGCCAGCAAACGTTTGAAATTGGTCTGCGACAGAGCTGCCAGATTTCCGTAAATAATCGTCGCCCCAGCGATGATCACCAATACCAGCACCACCTTTTCATTAAGCGCCGCACTGCCCATGAAGGGCTCCAGCAAACGCAATAAAATCACAAAGCCTGCGGCCTTTGAACCGACCGAAAGAAAAGCCGTCACCGGCATCGGTGCGCCCTGATACACATCGGGAATCCACAACTGGAAAGGCACTGCTCCTATTTTGAAACACAGCGCAATCAAGATCAAAGCAAAAGCGAACAAAGCTCCCGTGCGGTGCAGATCCGGAGAGTTCAAGGCCTCGGCAATCGCGGGCAGCTCCATCGCCCCCGTCACACCGAACAACCAGGCAAAACCGTAAACCAGAAAGCCGGTTGAAAGCGCACCAAGAATGAGGTATTTCACCCCCGCTTCCAGCGAACCCACATTACGACGCATGAACGCAACCATGACATAAAACCCAATCGTCACCGTTTCCAACGCCACAAAAATACTGGCTAGGTGCTGCGCCGAAGCCATCCACATCAAACCAGCGCAGATGAATATAGGCAGAGCAAAAAACTCACCCAACGCCACTTGTTTGCCGATTCCGTCAACCTTCCCATCTCCATCAGGAGCGATGCCCTGACTCAAAACTTTACTGAAATCCACCGACATCAGAATGACAAAAATGGTCGTCAGCAAAGCAATGCCCTTGAACCACTGCGCCAAAGCGTCATCAGCGTAAAATTTCCAGAACGGAGTATCACCACCGCCCGACCCTGTAGCCGTAAAGTTCAGAACCAATACCACCAGCAGCCCTAGAATAGCCAACCAGCCAAGCGAACGTTTGTCACGCAAGGGAACGAAGGTTTCGACCATCAACACGGTCAAACCCAATACAACAACGATGATTTCCAAATAATAAGCAGGCATGTCTTTTATCCAGCTAAGTGG
>JAJRVS010000316.1 GCA_024277195.1 Verrucomicrobiota bacterium
GGGTGGCGAAGTGTACCCGGCAATTGGCGGAGACGGGAACTTTGTCTGCGAGCGCGGTGCGTTTGATGCCAACCTTTGTGGCGGGGGAAACGGTTTAGGGAAGAAGCTAGAAAATAGGAGATAGGAGATAGGAGATAGAATTAGGAATTGTTTATGTTTGATTGTTTTGCAGCAGCTCGGGTTATTGGTGAAGGATCTGTTTTAGCGGTGGTGGCTCCTTCGGGTGCGTTTGACCGGGTGTCTTTTGATTTGGGGGTGGCGTGGTTGAGGCAGCGTTATGAGCTGAATTTTGATGAGGGGATTTACGCGCAGCAGGGATATTTTGCCGGCTCGGATGAACGGCGCTTGCAGGAGCTGCAGCATGCGATCCGAGACCCGCAAGTGGATGCGATACTGTGTGCTCGTGGCGGTTTTGGTGCGACACGTTTACTGCCGGATTTAGCGGTGGAGGAAGTGCGGGAGGCTAACAAGTTACTTGTGGGCTTCAGTGACGTGACGGCTTTGCATGCTTTGTGGTCGAGGGCGGGAGTGCGCTCGTTGCATGCTCCGATGGTATCGGTACTGGGGCGGATGGATGAGTTGCAGAGGGATGGTTGGTGCCGAGCGCTGGAGGGGGAAGTTGGGGGAATGCAGTGGCAGGGACTAGAGACGGTCACGTCTGGTGCTGCGGAGGGTAGATTGATCGGGGGGAATCTGTCGGTATTGTGCGCTTTGTTGGGAACGCCGTATTTCCCATCACTGGATGGGTGTATTTTGTTTCTCGAAGATGTGGGGGAGAGGCCTTACCGGGTGGACCGGATGTTGACGACGCTGTTGCAGTCGGGCTGTTTGCAGTCGTGTGCCGGGCTGGTGCTGGGGGCTTTCACCGATGGCAAAAAAGGCAAGGACGGGGTGTCGATCGACGATGTATTGTTCCAAAGGTTGGGAGCATTGGGGATACCTATGGTGACGGGATTTCCTGCCGGACATATTAAAAATAATGAGCCGCTGTTTTTTGGCAGGGGGGTGCGCTTGGATGGAGCAGGTGGCGTGGAGTTTGTTAGAGATTAAAAAATCACCTCAAATTCATTATTAGTGGGGTGAAAATCAAGCCGCCGAGTATCACTGCTCCCAGTGCTGAAATCAGCACGGCCGCAGCGGCGACATCTTTGGATTTTTTGATCAGGGGATGAAATTCCGGATGGGCGACGTCGGCGAGAAATTCAAGTGAGGTATTGAGCGCTTCAGTGATCCATACCGCCATGATGGCCAGCAAGATCAGACACCATTCGATGCGTGACAGATCAGAATAAAAACCCAGAGCGCAGACTGCTCCGGTTGCAAGTAGGTGGATCCTGGCGTTGGGCTGTGATTCCAGTAGGGTGTGGATGCCAGAGAAGGCATGTTTGAAGCTGTGTAAACGGGTAATAATTTTAAAGGGCGAGCTCATGGTTTGATTTATCTAGGCGTAGGTTGTAATGAGAGTCCACTGGTTTCAGAACCCTAGATATTATCCTATGACCGACAGCAATCCAATTCGAGTTCGTTTACGTAATGCAGGCTTTGATCTTTTAGATGAGAATCTTTCGACGCTCATTGGCTGCCTGGGCGAGGCGCTTGAGGGCCTCAATGAAGATGAACTGTTGCCGCATCTTCCGTGGAGCGGTCAGGCTCCGGGAGATGCAACCGAGCTTCCCCGCAACCTGCAGCAACTGTATTCGATTGGTTTTGAGTTATTGAACATGGTGGAAGAGCGGGTTTCCGCCACTATTCGCCGTGATCGTGAACGCGAACTGGGGGCTGCCTCCATTCGTGGACTGTGGGAGCGCTCATTGAATGAGATGAAGGCCTTGGGGCTGGATGAGGATGAAATACTGCGGCTATTAGGCGAGGTGCATGTGGAGCCGGTGTTGACCGCGCATCCCACCGAGGCCAAACGTTCAACGGTGCGGGAATGTCACCGTGCTATTTATAAGGAACTCGTTCAGGGGGAGCATTTGAAGTTCACCGCGCGGGAAAGCAAGCGCATCAGGGGACGCATCACGACCGCTTTGGAAGCGCTGTGGCGGACGGGGGAGATCCACTTAACTCGTCCCGATCTAGAGCAGGAATTGCGCACGGCTCTTTATTATTTGCGTGAAATTTTTCCCAGTGTGGTGCCGCGTTTGAATATTCATTTGATGGAGGCGTGGCAGAGTGTTGGTTTTGATCCTGAAAAACTCCGCAACAGTAAGCGTTTGCCGCGTCTGACTTTTGCCACATGGATTGGTGGAGATCGTGATGGGCATCCCCTGGTCACTCCGGAGGTGACGAAGCGCCATCTTGATCAGTTGCGCTATCATGCGATTGTTCTTTTGCGCAAGGAATTGAAAGAGTTGGCTTTTCACATCACTCTTTCGCGTAATTTTCACGAGCCGACCTTTGCTTTGGATGAGCGTATTGAGCAGATAGCGGGAGAGATTTCTGATCGCAAATGGGTAGCGACTCTCAAGCATCGTAATTGTGAGGAGCCTTGGCGTCATTTGAGTTATCTCATTCGTAGTAAGCTCTATGATAATCTGAATGGTGGATCGTCGGCATACGACCAGCCCGCTGAACTGGATGCGGATCTCGCTATCATCGAAGAGAGCTTGCGAGAGGCTGGCTGCGAGCGCCTTATTGATCTTCATATCCGACCATTTCGCCAGAAGCTCAGTATTTTTGGTTTTCATTTGGCGGATTTAGATGTTCGCCAAAATTCTGCGTATCATGATAAGGCAATCGTGCAGTTACTTGGCGCGGCGGGTATTGATGATGGTGGAAATTTCGCTGATTGGAGTGAGTCGAAGCGTTGTGATTTTCTTAACAAGGAGCTGGAGTCTTCTCGTCCATTTATTCATGGGGACATCTCAGTGGGAGTCGAGGCGGACTCTGTGCTTCACACCTACCGGGTGCTGGCGAGTCACCGTGCGCAGCATGGTGCGGCGGGAGTGGGATCTCTCATTATCTCGATGACTCGTTCGCTTTCGGACATCCTTGTTGTTTACATTTTGGCCCGCGAGGCGGGATTGATGGTTTCGACAGAGGATGGTTTGGCGTGCCCTTTGCCGATTGTTCCGCTGTTTGAGACGATGGATGATCTGGATGCCTCACCTCGTTTGCTTGACCTTTTCCTTACTCACCCAGCAACGCTGCGCAGCCTCAAGCTGCGACATGGTGATGGGGGGAAATACAGTCAGCAGGTGATGCTGGGTTACTCCGATTCTAATAAAGACTGTGGTATTCTCTCTGCGCAGTGGGCTTTGTATCGAGCCCAGCAGGCGATGGCGGAGGTCGCTCGTGGGCATGGGGTCGACTTACATTATTTTCATGGTCGAGGTGGAACGATTTCCAGAGGGGCTGGTCCGACGCATGCTTTCATGGATGCACTTCCGCATGCCTCTTTTTCCGGTAACTTTCGTATGACCGAGCAAGGGGAAACGATTGCGCAGAAATACGCAAACCTGACGACGGCGACCTATCATTCGGAGTTGTTGGTAGCGTCTTCCGCTGAGGCTTTGGCCAAACACCGTTATGGCAAGGAGGGCGAAGAGCCGAGCATGGAGGTGATGGATGAACTTTCGGCGCAGAGTCAAAAATGTTATCAAGAGTTGCTTAATGCGCCTAGGTTTATTGAGTTTTATCGGCAAGTTACGCCGATTGATGCCTTGGAGAACTCGCGTATTGGTTCGCGACCGCCACGTCGCACAGGCATCAAGGATTTTGCCATCGAAGACCTGCGCGCCATTCCCTGGGTGTTTTCCTGGACCCAGGCACGATTTTATTTGCCTGGTTGGTTTGGGGTGGGCAGTGCTTTGGATGATTTGCAGAAACAGCAACCCGAACAATTTCAGCTCATTCGCGAGGCTCTGTCGAGTTCGCCTTTTTTGCGCTATGTGTTGACTAACGTTGAGACTAATCTTGCTAGTGCTAATTTAACGTTGATGCAAACTTATGGAGATTTGGTGGAGGATGTGGAATTACGCAAGCGTTTCATGGATATCATTCTGGCAGAGTTTAAGCTCACACGTCTGCGTTTGGCTGATGTTTTTCAAAGTGACATGGGGCAGCGTCGTCCGCGTATGGTCAAGACTTTAGGCATGCGCGAAGAGCCCTTGCGGGTGCTTCATCAGCAGCAGGTTGTGTTGCTGCGAGAATGGCGAGCGTTGCGTTTAGCTGGTAAGGATGTCGAGGCAGAAAGTGTGTTTCCTGAGATTCTGTTGTCAATAACTGCTATTTCATCAGGCTTGCGAACGACGGGCTGAGTCATTGAAAATTCTGTTTGGGCGGGTTCAGGGTTTGTTAGCGGTGTTTTCGTCACAGCAAGTAATGTCAGCTAGGACTTTTCCTTCCGCATGTTTTTTACTGCCTTCGGTGTAGCGAAAGGTTTGGAACTGGCCTTTGATGAGGACGGGGGTGGCTTGATCCAAGGGCAATACGGCTTTTTGATGGTGATTGTTTTCCAGCCAGGTGACGAGCAGGGCGGAGTTGAGATTGTTTATATCCTTTGTATTAGTTTTTTGATTAGTCTTAATTTGTTGCCATTTGACCACGGCGCGGGCGCGATTGCGGTGCTGCAGGATCTGCAGGGTCTGATCTCCCACTTTCAGCTCAGCTGGCAGGGAATCGATTTTGTGACTGCTGAATTGATTGTTTTGGTGATCCCAGATGAAAGCGGTGAGGTGACCGGTTTGATCGTCATTGGCACTGAGCAGTAGCCGGTTTTTATCATTGCCTGACATCTTGATCGGATCGCGGGCGGTGAGGCGGGATTGGCTGGCACTGTTTCCTTTCAAGCGGGTGGCCGGTAGCAGTGCGGGGTGGATGCCTTTGGTGAGTTCGGGGTGATCGAGGAAGCAGAGATGACGCTCGGTGGTGCCTTCGTCGGAAGCCAGGGTGACTTCGATGGCACGGTTGGCGAAGTCGCTGTCGTTGCTCTCTTTGATGTTACCGTTCTCTTCCAGTAAGGCGTGTTCGTAGCTGCGGATGTTTTTGATTGTCCAACCGGGGAAGATTTCAGATCCTACTTTGGGTAGCGCATAAAAATGCCCTTGGTGTTCAAATTGAACCGTATCTTTGGAGGCCTTGAGCCATTGTCCGGGAGCTGAGGGCTGGCTGCCTGCGGGCAGCACACGAACTTGGACGTCGAGCTCTTCAAGCAGGCCGGCAGGGCCGTCCTCTTTGCTTTGGTAGATCCATTGTTGTTGTTTTGTTTTTTCGTCAGCAGGGGCATTTTTTGTCCAACTGATTTCGACCGCATGGGATTCCTTATTACTTTGATTATCGGTTTCCGGCATGGCCTTTGCCTGCGGCCAGTATTCGAGGATGCGTAACTCGGTATCGGCGAGCTTCAAATTTTGTCCGAGATGATCCGCTGTCACGCTGTCTGATACGGCGAGTCCTTTGTCATCATGAGTCAAGAGTTCGATTGTCACATCAATGGGATCATGACCTTCTTCTACCAGTGACGTTTTTTGCGTGCTTTTGCTGCAAGATAGAGAAAACAGAATCAAGGGTAGGCATGACAGAAATAAACGGGTGGTAGCAGAGCAGTGGATTGGAGCATTCATGGTGTGAGGCCTTATTTTAAAGAATCGGTAATTTGACAGAGTTGTTGATAGTAGTCTTCGGTTTCCATTCCCATCAGGGTGGCTCCGAATGCCTCGGCAGCATCGGATCCGGCGATGTCGCCGTAGTTGACACAGACGAGGTGGTAAGCGACGAGCATTGGCAGCACGGCATCGTTGCCCTCGAAAGCCGGATGAACCGTCAGGACAAAACCACTGGCGGGATTGCCGCTTTCTACCGCTTGGATGAAAGCGAACTCGCCTTCCAGTAGGGGTTCACCAGCAAAAAACAGTCGCAGTGGGTAACGTACAAAACGGCGGTCTTCGAGCAGGGCGTAAAGCGACTCAAGAGGTAGTCCGGGTAATAGGCGGATGCCGTACTCCTGACGTGCCTCGTAGGCTTTACCCGCAGCATGCTCGACGAGGGAGCGTTTGCCGTCTTCCTCGGTCGGGCGGATGCGGGCAGGCATACGGTTGGGTTTAGCAGCAGCAGTGGGCATGGTTTTGTCAGGTCTATTTGTTGTAGCGCGCTTTGAATTCCGCCGAGGCTTTTTCCCGGGCAGCTTTCTCTTCGGGATCCATGTCGCCGATGAACCAGCGGTGGTTTTCACTTTGGAGGGTTTTGTCGAGCACTGCCTGCAAGTTCTGGGCGGCTTTTTGTTTTTCTGGATCTTTATTGGCCATTCCTTTTTCGATCAGGTGCTCGAGTTCGGGGATGAACTTCACGTAGAAGTGCTGGGCGACTTCATAGGTGCCGTGCCAATGGGTGTAGTCGGGTCCCATCATCGATGCGCCGTGGCGTGCGCGACGACCTTCGTGATGCCAGATCTCAAACCAGATGAAGTCGAGTTTGTTGCCGAACTTGATGGGTTTCATCAGTGGTTTGGCGGCGGCATAGAGGGCGAGTCCCGGTTTGGCAAACTTCTCGTTGTAGAGATCGATCAGCGAGTCGTATTGCACATACCAGTTTTTCACCCAATTTTCATTGTGGCAGTTTGAGCACACGTCCTGCATGTTGGCGCGCCGTTGGGTCCATGGGACGTCTTTGCCGGGCAGTCCCATTTTGGCATCCGAGACTTCGGGTCTGACCGAAACGGCAGGCCGGTTGTTCCACGAAATGCGCATGCCGACGTCATGGGTAACCGCTTGGTTTTTGGTCTGCGACATGTGACAAGTGGCACAGGTGGGGGCGGCTGAATAATCCTCGCCGACGATCCACTTGGGAGAGTCGAGATTCATTTTGTTGATATTGGCAAAAAAGGCGATGCCGTGTTTAGACTCTTCGTAGATTTCCTTTTGCGGATGGTCGGGACCCATGTGGCATTTGCCGCAAGTGTCCGGATGGCGTGCCTGGGCCGCTGAGAAGGTGTGGCGACTATGGCAAGCCGAGCAGGATCCTTCCGAGCCGTCAGGGTTGAGTCGGCCGATACCGGTATTGGGCCAGGTGGCGGGATCGAGCAGCCCTTTGCCACCTTCGAGCACTTTGACTTCGGTGCCGTGACACTGCCAGCAACCGTTGACGGCGGCAGCAGAAACTCCACCGGGGAAGGCTTTGGTTTTCATGCCTTTGCTTCCTTCGACGACTTCGGCGAGCACGTTGTCGAGTGATCCGAGGATGCGCCCTGCCTTGGAGTGATGGGATCCTGCGAATTCCTTGACTTCCTGATCGTGACAGCGGGCACAATCCTTGGGCGTGACCAGCACGGCGATGAGTTCTTCGTAGTGAGGGTAAGCATCTTTGTCGCCTTTCTCTGCGTGATGGCACTCGAAACAGCTTACCTTGGCACGGTAGTGTTTGCTGTCACCCCATTGCTCATAGAGAGCGGGATTGAGTTTCTTGTGACACTCGATGCATTTTTTGCTTTGCTCGCTGACTTTACTGAGTCCAAACGGACCGGCAAAAGTATTGTGAATCCCGAACAGCAAAACGAGAGCTGTGATCCACGGGATGAGTAGGGATGTTCGGTGTGTTTTCATGTTAGTTTCCTTTCTATTGATAATTGATGGCTGTGAGATCTTCTTCTTTGGCAAAATCGAGGCGTCCTCCGTCAAAGGAATCGGCATCGACGGTGAGGCGCCCACTGAGCACGGGTACGGTGATGCGGACGAGGATGGTGTAGATGAGAAATCCGGTGGCCCAGATGCCGAGCGAGACCAGAGTTTCGTTCAGGGTGGGGGTGTATTCGACGATTTCGCCGAGCGGGGTGGGGATGAATCCTGGGATGATGAGACCCATGCCCTTTTCGATCCAAATGCCGATGAAGAGCATGGAGCAAGCGACGTTGAGGACGCGCAGGCGACGACTGATGGGGAGCACCAGAACGATCAAAGCGACCATATTGAGTATGAAAGAAGTGCGGATCCAGGGGACAAGTGCGGATTTGCCATCCAGACCGAGATAGAGATACTTGGCCGAGGCGACGTGCACGGAGTCGGTGTAAAATTCGGTGAACCATTCACTTCCAAGCAGGAACATGTTGATGAACATTGCCACGGTGACGATGCTGCGCAGGGTGAGCAGGGCCTGGCGTTCTACTTTCCAGTGGGTGAAATGACGAATCATCTGCAGGGTAATGATGAGCAAAGCTGGTCCCGCTGCGAAGGCTGAAGCAAGGAATCGCGGGGCGATGACGGCGGAGTTCCAGAAAGGTCGTGCGCCCAGACCGGAGTAGAGGAAGGCGGTGACGGTGTGGATGCTGATCGCCCAGGCAATGGCGATGAAAACAAAAGGCACGACGAAATTTTTGTGCGGTTTGCGTTTGTTATAAGCACAATAAATGAGGTAGCCCGGTATGTGTAGGTTGAGCAATAAATAGCCGTTGAGCGCAATCACGTCCCAAGTCAGGATCGATACGGGGAAATGGAAGCGCAACATCATGTGATGCATTTGGTCGGGACGGCCGAGATCGACGACGATGAAAAGCAGGCACATGATGATGGCTGAAACGGCCAACAGTTCGCCGAAGATGACCAAGTGATGCAGCTCTTCGCGTTTGTAGATGTAAACGGGAATGACCAGCATCACCGCCGAGGCAGCGACGCCGACGAGAAAGGTGAAGTTGGCGATGTAGACTCCCCACGAAACTTGATCAGTCATGCCGGTGGTGCCTAGGCCGTAAACATACTGACGGCAGTAGGCGTTGAGGCCGACCAGGGCAATGGTGAACAGAAAGCCTAGCCACAGGTGGTATTTCCATCCGCCGACAAAGCTGCGTTTAAAACAGCGATAGAGAAATTTGAGGTAGGCCTTCATGAGGTTTGGGAAATTTTGTCAGCCATGGCTTCATCGGAGCCGGGGTAACGTTCGTCGAAGTAATAAAAAAACCGAGGCAGGGTGCCGACTTCTTCTTTGAGCACAAAAACGCGGTTGGTTTTGAGAATTTGAGAAACCTCGCTGTTGGGGTCGAGCACGTTGCCGAATTTGCGTGCGCCGGTGGGACAGACTTCGAGACAGGCAGGCATTTTACCTTCGCGTGTGAGGTGCAGGCAGAAGGTGCATTTTTCCACCACTCCCTTGGGTCGTGGACGGTTGGAGAGGTAGGCCATGTTGGGATTGAGATCCTTTTTTGGCAGCTTGGGTTTGGTGAAATTAAAACGCCGGGCCCAGTAGGGACAAGCGGCTTCGCAATAGCGGCAACCGATGCACCAGTCGTAGTCGATGACGGTGATGCCGTCGGCTTCCTGCCAAGTGGCTTCTACCGGGCAGACTTTGACACAGGGAGGTTGGGCGCATTGATGGCATTGCACCGGCATGTAGAAGTGATCGTTGTCAGGAACCTTGGGGCGATCATAGTGATGGTTGCCTTTTTCGATATTGGTGGTGCCGCGTGGCATTTCGAGCACGCGGATGTATTGGATCTCGGGCGAGCGACTCTGGTTGTTTTCTGCCACGCAGGCGTGCACACATTTGCGACAACCAATGCAGCGGGTCAGGTTGAGCGCATAGACAAACTCTACTCCGTCCATTGGTTTGATGTCCCGGATATCGGGGCGTTGGTCAAAGCGTTTTTCGACTTCGCCGGAGATGCGGGTGAGTGCTTTTTGCATCTCCTCTGCGTCCATTTCCTTGTAGTGTTTCTGGAGGAATTTTTCGACGGTGGGGAGGTCTTCGCTTTCCAATTCCATCAGAGGTTTGAGCGCAGCCATGGCTGCGGCAAGACCGCCAGCGGCGACCGCCGAGGTGCGCAAAAAGCTGCGCCGGGTGGGAGCGGAACCGCTACCACCACCTCCACAAGAGCCTCCCGCACACCCTCCCTGCGGAGACGATGTCTGTTTGTCCTGATCGGAGTGCTGTTTATTTTCCGGGTTCATTTTTCGACGAATCAGAAGGGTGCGGGTCTTGGTGTTTGGGTGTGTTTAGGAAAAGTAGTGGGTTTTTGTTGTGGCTCTGATGGAGGGAGGAAGTGTCGTTTTCCTGATCACCCATGCGCAGGGTATGAGGGCCGGGCAGGGGTGGGATCGGATCAAAGCGCGGGTGATGCGGGTCGTGACACTCAGTGCAGCTGAGTTTTTTTGACTGACCCATTTTGGCATTCCAGAAACCGAGGGTTTTGCCATGGATGCCTCGTTGCCACTGTCGATAGAGCGGGCCGTGGCACTGGGCGCAGAGCTGGGAGGCCTGCGCGTAGTCGAAAGTCTTGTTATCGAGGGTAGCCAATTTATTGCGGTCCTTGGCATCGTGGCAATTCACGCAGCGGGTATTGATGCCGTGTTGCAGTTTGATATTGGCGTGTTGGTGAAGATCGGTGGAGCGAGGTTGGGAATCGATGATGATGTGGCAGTCCATGCAGGTGCGTTCGAAGCCGTTGACCATGGATTTGGGAGGATCGGAGAGCGGAGTGAAGCGTGGGGCGGGATTGATATCCGCAGCGCTGATGGTGATCGGATCCGGAATAGGGATGCTGCTTCCTGTTGGTGAAAAGAGGAAGCCCACTGCGGTGGCAAAAAAAACCAAAGTGAGCCCCCAGATCACCGAGCGATCCAGTGATTTGGTAGTTTGATCTTTGTTTTTTCGTGGGAATTCATTCATCGAAGTAACCTGTTTCCAACATGGGTTACGGCTACCAGTGGCTTTGAGTTGAGTTTGGATGTTTTAAAATTGGAGAGATGGAAAGGAAGTGGCAAAATGCGGGTAACGCAGCACAAGATAAGCTCAGGAGGGGGGCAAGGATGATAGATGGTGCTCTTTTCGGAGGCGATGTGTTTCAGTGATTCGGTGATTTATAATTTTTAAGGGAGGATCCCCTTATTAAAAAGTTCTTGTGTGTGGTGGGTGTTGTTGTATTATGGGGGGCGAGGGAATTATTCGGGGGAGTCGAAGCACTTAGGAAAGGGATCAATTATGAGGAAAATACGGGAATTTTTATTGGGGCCGGAGGGGCAGGCGAATTATTATCATGTGGTGAGCCGGACGACGGGGCGGGATGTTTTGTTTGAGGATGATGAGAAGGAAACTTTTCGGATTTTGATGCTCAAACAATTGAAATTCAGTGGGCTGCGGGCACTGGCATGGTGTTTTATGGGCAATCATTTTCATTTGCTGTTGGAGGTGCCGGACAGGGAGTTGGCGACAGAGGGGTGGAAGGATGAGGATTATATTAAGCGTTTGGAGGTGTTTAAGAATGAGTGGTCGAGTAAGTTGGTGTTGGATGAGGTGGAGATGTTTAGGGGAAATGGGGCGACGGAAAAGGTGAGCGAGATTGCGGAATCGGTGAAGGTGCGCTTGTTTGATCTTTCGATGTTTATGAAGGAGTTGAAGCTGAAAATGACATTGGCTTACAACCGGAAACACGGCAGGGTGGGGACTTTGTGGGAGGGGCCGTTCAAGAGCTTATTGTTACAGGGGGCGGGTGAGGGTGAAAGTAGTGATGCTCTGCGGATGGTGGCGGCATATATAGACCTGAATCCGATTCGCGCGGGGCTGGCGCAGGAGCCGGAGGGATACCGTTGGTGTTCGTATGCGGCGGCGGTGGCCGGGGTGCGTGGGGCACGTCAGGGCCTGTGTTATGCGGTGACGGGGCGTAGTCGGGTGGCGTGGAAAAAGGTGGAGCAGGAGTATAGGTGTTTGCTGTATACTAAAGGGCAAACGGTGAAGGCGGGTCAAAACCTCCGTCGCCAAGGCTATGGCGGTCAAGCGGTGGGCGGTTATGATAAAGGTAGGGGAGGGTTTAGTCGGGCGGAGATCAAAGAGGTGTTGGAATCAGGGGGGAGATTGTCGGTGGCGGAGGCATTGAGATGTAGGGTGAGGTATTTCACTGATGGGTCGGTGTTGGGGAGTCAGCGTTATGTGGATGATTTTTTTGAGAGCAAGAGGGAGTGCTTTGGCGCGCGGCGTAAGGATGGGGGAAGGCGGATGCGTGGAGCGCAGTGGGGGGAACTGCGGGTATTGCGGGATTTGAAGATGGATGTGGTGTGCAAAGGGGGCTAAGAAGAGGTGGAAGTATTTTAACGAGTAGGGAGAAGTGGTTTGTTAAGGGCAGTTCAGGTTGGTTCTTATGAGTCGCGTGTCGAGTGCTCCCTGCATCAGTCTTCGATGTTGATGTCGGGGATGTGGTTGAAGGCGATTTTAGCGTGCACGCTGTCGATCGCATCATGGGCACCGCCTAAGTATAGGGCTTGTTTGCCGTATTTCGAGTTAACGGCATCGAGGGTTTCGTTGAGTCGGTTGATCTTTTCGTTTTGGGCCGGGGCAAAAAGTGAGGGGGTGAATTGACCTTCTGCAACGAGCTTTGCTAAAACGATATTTACTTTGTGGATGGGGATGCCTAGATGGGGGCGTTGTTTCCAGAGTTTTTTTACGCTGCTGCTTAGGAATAAGGAATCCATGGTTTCGGGAAAAATTGCTCTGCCTGACCAGCTTGTCTGATTGAGAAAACGTAGATGCAGCTCCAGAGAGCTGGTTAATAATCCATGATGACGCATGCGGGTGCCGGCTTTTTGGGTCAGGCGGTGAACCACTGCGATGGCACGAGCGGGATGGCGCAGGTCGGGTGGCAGTACATGTCCGTGACTGATGGAGCGTTTGACCGGCTTGTCGCCATAGTCGTCGATATGATCACCGCGCAATTTGTGCCACAACCGATTGCCTTCCACGCTGTTCCAGATCGCCCGTAGGGTGGGTTTTGGGGTGGCGCAGAGCTCACGCACACTATGGATGCCGTGTGAATGCAAACGCAATTCCATGTTGGTTCCGATTCCGTGCAGATCGCTTAGTTTCAGAGTATACAACTTTTCAGGTAAGTCATTTGCTTCGATGATCACAAAACCGTCGGGCTTTTCCATTTTGGAGGCGGTTTTTGCCAACCAGCCGTTGCAGGCAACGCCAATTGAGCAACGTAGAGCATCACTGAAGGTGTGTTTCATTTTTTCTTTAATCTGATCGGCGACTCTGCTTACGGTTTCCCGGCTGCGCCAATTGTTTGGCAGCCAACAGATCATTTCGTCGATTGATAGAACATGATCCACATGAATGCAGGATTCGACCAGTTCGATGATTTGGTGGTGTACTTCGACATAGAGTGGTGGTCGGGCGGCAATAATTTGGATGCCTGGGCACAGACGGCGCGCTTCGGCCACCATGGTTCCGGTTTTGACCCCGTAGGCCTTGGCTTCATAACTGGCGGCAATGCAGCAGGTGGTTTCGGCCAACATCGGGGCGACGCCGACCGGGCGCCCTCTTAAATGAGGTTGGACGTGTTGCTCTACGGAAGCGAAATAGCTGTCCATATCGATGAATAGAGCGCGTAAAGGATGGGTCATGGGCTGATCAGCATGGCACAAGGGTAAAATAAATTCAATCAAATAACTGTTCTTTTGAACAGTTATTTGATTGAATGGACTTCCTTTGGGGAAATGCTGCCTGTAGAAACTGAGGCTGGCATAGGGGCAGCCCTTCGGGCTTTGGAGGAAGGGGTTTTTGGTTGTTGAAAGTTGAGGGGATGAGTTACTAGATGAAGAGGGCTAATTTTTTGAAGCGACAGGGTCGAAAGTTGGTGTCGCAAAAAATATTCTGAATCACATACAGCTATGCAAGTATCGATTATTGTTCCAGTCATTGATGAAGCGAAACAGATACAGGCTTTTTTGTTGCATTTGAAGGAACGGGCACCAGGCGCTGAGGTGATCGTTGTTGATGGAGGTAGTTCTGATCATACGGTGGATTTGGCGAGGGGCTTGTGCGATCAACTTCTGGAGAGTTCCCGTAGTAGGCCGTTGCAAATGAATCTCGGGGCGGAGCATGCAAAAGGAGAGGTTTTGTGGTTTTTGCATGCAGACAGTGAGATTCCCAAAAACAGTTTGGAGGAGATCAAAAGTGAATTGTTGAATGATGAAACTGCAGGAGGTTGTTTCCGGATCAGGTTGCTGAAAGGTGAATGGATTTATCGTATTCACGATGGTCTTGCTCATTATGCGGGAAAGATGCTGCGTGTTCGCTGTGGGGATCACGGATTGTTTGCCCGGCGCAGCGTTTTTGAAGCTGTCGGAGGGTATCCAAATGTTCCTTTGATGGAAGATGTTGAATTTTTTCGTGCGATTCAACGAGTGGGCAAAGTGGTTTGGTTGCCTTCTCGTTTAATCATCAGTTATCGTCGACACGAGCAAATTGGTATTTATCGTTATACTTTTATCTGTGCATTGATGATTGCTCTTTATTGTTGTGGAGCCAATTCCAATTTCCTTGCGAATTTGTATGTGAAGTTAATTCCGTTGAGGAATGATCACGATCATGTTGCCGAACTGCCGCCGGTGGAAGCGATGATTTTTTCTGAGTTCAGGGGGGAGTGAAACACAATGATCGAGTTGATTATGGTAGGTAGTGAAACAGGCCTTGTTTATTCATTTTTATCGCCCTTGAATTTATTGTGTGATTGAGGGATTGTCTAGATTAAGGGGTTATGATGAAAAATGCAGTTAAGTATCCGCGCACACCTCATTTGCCGTGGTCTCCAGGGGTAAGTAAGGATGATGTGTTTACCGAAAATTTACAGATTTTTGAAGGACTAGAAGTTGTGGTGACTGAGAAAATGGATGGTGAAAATACCAACTTATATAGAGATGGTATGCATGCACGCTCCATTGATGGTCGGGCGCACCCGTCGCGTGATTGGGTGAAGCGTTGGCATGCGGGAATTGCCCATGAACTTCCGGATGGGTGGAGGTTTTGCGGAGAGAACGTGTTTGCGCGGCATTCGATAAGTTATGGAAATCTGGCGCATTATTTTTATTTATTTTCGGTTTGGACGGATGAAAATGTTTGCTTGAGTTGGCGCGAAACCGAGGAGTGGGCGGACTTATTGGCATGCGCGAGACCTCATATTTATTATCAGGGCAGGTGGGATGAGGCTTTTATTAGAAATATTGCTATCGACGAGTCCAAGGAGGAAGGTTATGTGGTGAGAACGTGTGAAGGCTTTTCTTTTGCTCAATTCGGAACTCATATAGCTAAGTGGGTGAGGCCGAATCACGTGCAAACGGATCAACATTGGATGGATAGTAAAATAGTTCCTAATAAGCTGAGGCAATCATAATGAAGGGTAAAGGTGAGGGGGCATTATTGATTGATAGAATCAAGGAGGGGAATAAAACAACTTTTTCTGAACTGAAAAATGCCTTTTTAGCGGTTTTCCCTTTGCTGGGTGAATTGGATGAAACTCAACAAGACTCTGAATGGCATGGGGAGGGGGACGTGGCGATTCATACGTCGATGGTGTTGGATGAAATATGGAAGGATGTGGCAGGAGCCTCACCGGAGCACCGGGTGGTGTTGGTTTTGGCGGCTTTGTTCCATGATATAGCCAAGCCATTGGTGACCCGTGAAACTGAAGTGAGGGGCAGGATGCGTATTACAGCGCCACGTCACGCAGAAAAAGGGCGGAACTACCTAGCTTTACGTTTGCCAGTGTTAGGATTGAGTGGGGAAATGCAGGACCAGGTTCTTGCTCTTGTTGGGTATCATCATCACCCGCGTAAGTGGGTGCTAAGCGAGGCGGATGGTGCTTCGTATGCTCAATTAGCTCGGATGGTAGATTTCACTTCGATAATAGCTTTGGAAAAAGCGGATTTACGTGGGCGAATTTGCCCGGATTTAGAACAACAGTTGGAGCAGTTAGAATGGTTTAAGCTTCAGGCTGACGAATATGAGATAGGTTTGTGGAGGGATGAAATATGGTTGTCTGCAATGCAAAATGCTTTTGCTGGTAGGAATGAATCTTTTCATCGTCATGCAGCTGCCCACGGAAGAAAAGACTTTGAAGAAGGGTGCATTAAATCTGTAGAAGAGGCTGTTGCCCGGGCTTACCAATTACGTGATAACCCTGCAGTGCTAACCATTTTGGCCGGCCCTAGTGGGTCAGGTAAGTCGACTTGGGTTGAAGGATTTGCAGCCGACGTTGACGTGGTATCGCTCGATGACCTTCGTCAACGCATTGCGGGGAAACGGAGTGATCAGTCGAAAAATGGCCTAGTGATGCAGGCGGCAAAAGAAGAATTAAAGGTTTTTCTACGCGCAGGAAAATCCGTGGTGTGGGATGCAACGAATACTCGTCGGGATGGCAGGTCTTGGGTTTCCCGGCTAGGTTTTGATTATGGTGCTTACGTGCGTATCGTGGCTTTTCGCAACTCTGTGGATACTCTTTATCAAAGAAATAGGAAAAGAGAGGAATCGATACCAACAGCAGTGCTGACTAAGCAAATTGATGCTTTTGAGTGGCCTACATTGGATGAATCTCATGAGTTAATAGTTGCAGATACTTAGTAGATCGATTTTTGGGATTTGTTTGCTTCGGGAAAACTATCCTACTTGAAATTTACCTGTGACGGTAGCAAGGTGGGATTGATGACAGACAAATTGACACATATCCGGGCAGATGGTTCGGCGGCGATGGTGGACGTATCTGGAAAGCCGGTTTCCCGTCGCGAAGCCAGGGCTAGCGGTTTTAT
Organism: Verrucomicrobiota bacterium; assembly: GCA_024277195.1. Taxonomy (GTDB): domain Bacteria; phylum Verrucomicrobiota; class Verrucomicrobiia; order Verrucomicrobiales; family DEV007; genus JAADHD01. Next base: position 16,503 of record JAJRVS010000316.1, read on the forward strand.
TTGCTTGCAGCAAAAAACGGTGCAAGTGATTGCGGATGGGCAGATGCCCAAGGGCGATGTGTTGTCGGTGGCGCGGATTGCCGGGATTCAGGCGGCCAAACAGACTTCGAATTTGATTCCTCTTTGCCACGCTTTGCCTCTGAGCAAGGTCGCGGTGGATTTTGAGATAGAAGAAGACGGGGTCAGGATCACGGCGCTGGCACGAACGGATGCCAAGACCGGTGTGGAGATGGAGGCTTTGGCGGCGGTCAGTGTGGCTGCACTGACAATCTATGATATGTGCAAGGCCATCGACAAAACGATGGTGGTCGAGAAAGTCGAATTATTGCAAAAAACCAAGCAGGTTTTGGAGCAATGAACAAAGAAGGGCAGGGAAAGTTTTTCCCCGCCCTTCATGTTACGATTAGTGTTAGTAGTCCTGCTCTTATTTCAGAAAAGAGCGGCTTTTCTTTCTGGTGTCGGGTAGGAAATCAAGGTGTTTGTATTCCTTCTTCAGCACTTCTTGCGAATTGGTGTCCAACCAGCGATCAAGTATGGTCGCATAGAGTTGACGGAAATCGGTTGAAGTTTCGTCTGACCAGGGGGCATCACTGCGTCCATCCGAGGGGATGATTGGATGGGTGCCGTATACGCCGCCTTTGAGCCCTGAGCCGACGACGTAAAAGGTGGACATGGTGCCGTGATCGGTGCCGCCGGAACCATTTTCATAGGGGCGTCGACCGAATTCGGAATAAGGCATGACGATCACCTTGTCGGATAGGTTTTTAGCTGCCAGGTCTTTAACGAAGGCGTTGATGCTGCTGGACAGTTCCTCGTGCAGATCTCCGTGGCGGGCGAGCTGACTGCCGTGGGTATCAAATCCTCCGATATCCAGTGAATAAACCCGGGTTCCCATTTCGGCGCTTACCATGGCGGCGACCGCTTTGAGGTCCCTCGCCATCCGATGATCCGGATATTCGGAGTCGGCTTTGTAGGAAGAAATGGTTTCCCTGACTTTTTCCTCGGTGATGAGTGCGTTCATGTAGGCCATGTTGAGGTAGTTGACCTTGGGATTTTTCTCATGTTCTGCAGCATTGATGGCCGTTTTTAATAGCTTCGAAGTTTCATCATTGGCATCGAGGGTTCGACTTGCCTGGGACTTTATATCCGAAGATAACATGCTGAACACTGGCTGCGGGCTTTTCGAGCGCAGCGTGATCGGTAGGTTGCGGCTGATGTGGGTGGCGACCGGGTAGTTGATCTTGCGCACTTGATCCTGTGGGCATTCTGAATCCAGGTAGCGTCCCAGCCAACCGGTGCCCGAGAACTCGAGTCCGCCTCCGCGTTCGTAGAAATCCTGTCCCGAAAAGTGACTTCGGGTGCTGTTGGGATAGCCTACGTCCAGCATGACTGCCATGTTGCCTTCTTTGAAGAGTTCTTCGTAACCGGGAGCCTGAGGGTTAAAACCGAAGTTCTCGTCGATCATCAGCGCATCCTTTTTAGGAATGGCGATCTTGGGGCGGTTTTTGTAATATTGGTCGTCATGGGTCGGTGCGAGCATGTTCATGCCGTCGTTGCCGCCGCCTAACTTGATCAATACCAGTATTTTTCCGTCTTTGTCCAATGCTGCCGATCCAGCTGCGTTGACGGTGTCAACGAGGAAGGAAGGGGCAAAAGAACTGAGAGCCATCAGTCCCACGCCTGCGCCTCCGGTTGATAAGAACTCGCGTCGTGTGGTGAGTGATAATTTTTTGCTGCGATTTGTTTTCATGGCAGATAAGGTTGGTTGTGATTGTTCGGTTAAGTTGATGTTTATAAGTTTAGCAAACCTGGTAATATTGAGATTGCAGGATGGCTTGAATGATTTGTTTTAATCTGGCGATGCGATCAGCTTCACCGTCGGCTTTGGCAAAATGTTCCTGTAATGGAACGGTGTATTCATCGTTAGGAGTGATGGCCAGCAGGTAGGTGATGAAATGATTGACGATTTCAACATCCGAGCGGTCTTCGGCAGCCTTGAGATATTCGCCGATGGATTCACTGGATACGGTGTAGTTACCTGTTCCTGTTTTAGACATTTTCATGCCACGGCGATGTCCGTCTTCGGAGAAAAGGCGATCAACCACGATGCGTCTACCGTTGATGGTTCCGTTGTTCATCCAGAAAGCGCCTCCGTTCCAACCGTTGACGTCCGGAGGATCGGCATAGGCTTGACCGAGGAAATCGAGTTCTCCCACGATGCTTGGGGTGGGTTCCACTTGCAGTCCCAAATCCTGCAGGGCGCCTATGTAGAACTGGAAGGGGCTTTTGTAGAGCTGGCCACGAAAGGCGAGATCATAAAACAGCCGGCTTTTGAAAAAGGTTTCAAACAACCAGTAAACATTGAAATCGGCTTTTCTCCAGGCTTTGCCGAGTGGTGCGAGGTATTCCTCTGGTAAGCCGCCCTCGACGAGGAACTCGTGGCTCAATTCTTTTGCCAAATGGGTTTCGGCTTCCTCTTTGGAGAAAATCAGATCGACAATAGCGTCGCCATCGTAGTTGCGTGCGCGTCCGTAGACTCGCTTGCGGCTGTCATCGTGCAGTTTGGGATTCAGGGTGAGTTCCTCGGCATCTTTTTCCAGGGTGTAAGGGTTGAGTTCGGGGTTCGGAACATAACCGGTGAATGCTTTGGCCGCTTCCTTGATGTCATCTTCGTCATAACCACGATCCACTCCTAAAACGAATAACTCCTGGACCTCCCGGGCAAAATTTTCATTTGGATTGGCTTTGGTGCTGCCGATGATATCCAGCATTTTCCCCATGCCATGGGTTTTATACATTTTTTTGATCATGTCCGGGTAGCTGCCAAAAAAATTATCGCGTAATGCACGGTGATGATTATGAATGTCCGCCATGTAGTCGGTTTGAGTCCGGACCGAACTGAAGTTGACCACGCAGATGTTTTGCAAAAAGAGATTGAGCTTTTCGAATGCTGAATTCTGCGGGCGGCTGGCGATTTTCAACCATTCGTGCCCGTAGTCTGCCCAGTATTTGCGTTGTGCCATGTCGGGTCGACTAACAAACATGGTTGTAAACTTTCCGGTAGCCTTACGGGTTTCATTGCGCTGGTAGGCGTGATGGGCGATAACGATTCTGCGAGCATAAGGATCGCGGAAGGACATGTTTTTTATCTTGCCGGCCTGATCTTTCCATTTGGCTTGGCCTTTGGCCCATTCAACAGCGGTTTCGAATTCAGCAGAGAGTGCTTTGTCTGCATTGTCCGCATAAGAATCGATCACTGGATGGGGTTGAGGGTAAGCCGCTCGTTTGAAAAGGTATTCCATGGCACCATCGAGGCCTGTGCGTTTGAGGCGGGTGACATCTGCAGGGCGCGCGGTCCAAGAGGCTCGTCGCAGCAGGTGGCGAATTTTGTCTTCGCTCCACTCGGAAGCATCAATGGGTTTCCAGGCGTCTCGTGGATTTACGGCAGGTTTTACATTCATGATATCTTTTGGTTGTGTCTCTATGGGGAAATAACAAGCCCGCGCGGCTTTGTTACACAGTTCATCGGATTTGAAGCCGAATGTCAAAGCGTCGACAATTGATGCGCAGTGAATGACAATTGGTGCGCAAACCGGCTTAAAAGCGGTTAAATTTCTCTTAGTGGTTGCTTTTAAAGCTAAGCGAAGAGAGCGTCCTGCTCACAGCTTATTTCCGCTGCGAGCGTCGTACCAATGGGCGACTTTTCCGTTGAGCAGGGCGCACTTGATCTCTTTTTCGTTGAGACCAAAAGCGGTCTCTGATTCGATAACCACGTAGGCGGTGTCATACTCGACGCCGTCGATGGTTTCTTTGCCCATCCACTTCCATTTTACCGCAGATTCCAGCTCGATGGTCGCACCGGCTTCGCCTTTGCGTAGGCTGTTTTTCAGAGGATCAAAGCGGGGGTCGCTGCCATCATTATAAACGGCTAGAGCTTCTTCGTTGGCAATGGCTTTAAGAATACGTTTGCGCTCGGCATTGCGTTGGGATTCGAGACCTTCCATTTTTTTTCTCACAAAAGAGTCGTAGCGAGCCTGGATGCGTTCTTTCAGATCGGTTTCGTCGATTCTGAGAGCTGCGGTAACAGGCATGCTGCTGCCTGCGGACAGACTAAGCACGCCGTTGTCCAATTTACGAACTGACATGGTGGCACCGATTGGAAGTTTACCCGTGGCTATGATTTTGCCGCCTTCTTTGATCTCAAATTCCACTGGCACCCGGATCGCGACCATTTTAGGAACGGCTTTGGGCGGGATGTTTTGCCAATTGGATACGATTTCGAGCAGCGGGGTGATTTTTGGATCGGGGTATTGAGCCAGGATTTGCTTTTCGACTTCGATGCTATTGTCGGGTTGGGTTTTGGCAGGTTTGCTGGTTTTAACAAGCGGCTTTTTTTCTTCCGGTTTTTTGGGGGTAGGAGCAGTGGCAGCTTTCTTTTTTGCTACTTCTGGAGCTGGAGTTTTTTTTGGTGCCGTCTTTTTTTCTTCAAGTGAGGGGGCTGCAGTGGTTTCAGATAATAGCGGTTCATTGTTCTGGGGGCTTGCCAAGCGGAGCATGTAAACCGCAAAAACAACAGAGAGGGTGAGGGCGGAGTATATGCCGAAAAACAACCACATCGACGACTTATGCCGTCGTGTTCGTATGGTTCCTTTTTTTTTAGGGCGGCGAGCTTTGCTTTGCCTTCTTCTTGCGGGTTGTGTCATCGTGTTTAACCGGTCATGTTTAGCAGCAGACAGTAAATACGATTCTATCAAACTTTTAAGCTATGGGGATCCGTTTTGTCAAACAAATCACGTTGCAGTTAAAAATAAGTGAGCATATTTTGTTGTCCATAAGCTCAAAAGTGGGCTTAGATTGGCTATGTGAATGATGAATTGATCTATCTTGATAACAACGCCACCACACGAGTGCATCCGGAGGTGTGCGCGGCGATGGAGCCGTATTTGTCGGGAGCTTGTTATGGTAATCCGTCGGCAGGTTATCGTTTTGGTAAACAAGCGAGGCAAGCGGTGGAGCGGGCGAGGGAGCAGGTAGCGTTGTTATTAAATGCACAAGCGGAGGAGATTGTTTTTACCGGTTGCGGCACGGAATCCAACAATACTGCGCTCGAATCGGCTTTGCGCTGCTATCCGCAGCGGCGGCATTTGGTGATCAGTGCCACCGAGCACAGTGCGGTGGAAAAGCCTTGTGAAGCTTTGCAGGCTCGTGGTTATCGGGTGACCCGGGTGGCTGTGGATGGAGAGGGTATGATCGATTTAGAGGAATTGGAGTCGGTTGTGGATGGGGGTGATACGGTTTTGGTTTCGTTAATTTGGGCGAATAATGAAACGGGTGTTTTGGCTCCGATTGAAGAGGCCGCAAAAATTGTCAAAAATAAAGGCGTGTTGTTTCACAGTGACGCGGTTCAAGCGGTGGGTAAGGTGGATTTGGATCTGAGTGATAGCGCCGTATCTATGTTGTCAGTGTCGGGACATAAGCTGCATGCGGCCAAAGGAGTCGGTGTGCTTTATGTGAACCGACAGGTGCGCTTTGAAGCAAGTATGCTCGGCGGTGGGCAGGAGGGGGGGCGTCGTTCGGGCACAGAAAATGTGGCTGGTATCGTGGGTTTGGGCAAGGCAGCGGAATTGCTGCAGTCATCGCTGGTGGGTGGAGGGCATCAGCAAGCTATGCGGCAGTTGCGAGATCGTTTTGAGCAAACTTTGATCGAACGGATTCCCCATACGCTGGTGAACGGTCACCGTGAGCAGCGTTTGCCCAATACTTCGAATTTATGTTTTAGGGGGGTGGACGCGGAGGGGCTTTTGATCTTGTTGGACAATGCGGGCATTTGTTGTTCGCCGGGATCGGCGTGCAGTACGGGTGCAGTCAAGCCATCGCGGGTACTGACCGCGATGGGGATGTCAGCGGCCAGAGCACGTAGCAGTGTGCGCTTTTCGCTGTCGATGTTTACTACGGAAGAAGAGATCGACCGAGCAGTTGATCTGGTCGAACAGGCCGTGGGCAAGTTGCAAATTGTCCTGCCTGCGGGTGGGGGTCCGGTGGTCAGGCATACCTGATTGCTGCCCCGATTTTGCAGGTTTGATGGAGCGCCCTTGCGGTGGCCGGATCAATGGAAGGCCTTGAGGTTTTGCTGGGTTTGTTCAGCATCAAAAACTGCCATTGTTTGGATTTTAGGCTCTTTTTTGAACAAGCGGATATCGCCGTGGATTTTGGGTACGTGATGGTCGGTGGCGGCGACGCTTCCCGGAGGGTAGTTGGGATCACCGGGACGGGTTACCCAGGTGCGGTTTCTATTGAGAACGATGAAATAACGGTAACCTTCGTTGAGCACTACGGTGGAAATACGCTGACCAACGATGTTTTCCGCCTGGGCATGAGTCATGCCGGTGGTGCCAGTGTAGCTGACGGTGTAGAGGTCGTTCTGGGTTTTGTGCAGGTTAAATTTGCCCGGCATATTGGAAAAGTCCGGTTGCGGGGCTGAAGCGCAGCCGATGGAAAAAAGGATGACCGCAAGGGCGGCGGTGAATAGTGAGCGGATGACAAGTGAGTTCATGGGTTTTTATTAAAGGATTCGAGCCTGACTGTAAAGTGAGATGTGGGGAAATTTGGAGGTTAATAGGTGGGGGGACGTCCAATCAATTGGCGGGTTGTGGGTTTAAGAAAGAACAGTCAACGCGGTAGCTCCACCTGGAACCCGATCAGTATTGATACGGTGGTCAAGGGTGAGAAATTTGGCTTGGTGTTTCAAAGCGAGCGCCAGTAGGTAGATGTCGGTGAGTTGTGCCGGGGTGACACCATTTAGCGAAATAGAGGGAGTAAGCAGAGAGAGGTTTTCTGCCAAAAAACGGTGACCTACTATGGAACTAATCATGCCTTTTAAGGCGAGAGCTGCCATTCTGGGGCTTTGGGCTCCATTGCCAGGGTATTTGGGATTACCCAATATGCGTAACAAGCCATTTTCAGTGATGGCGCAGGTTGCCCATCCATCCGTATTTGAATACATCCAATCTTTTGTAAGCTGATGATGGGGGTGACTGGTGTCGGCGCGGGCGATCAGTATATTAACATCGAGTAAGTGCATCCTTTACGCTCCAAGCTCTTCTCGTAGTTGATCGATTTGGGACAGGAATTCATCGCGAGCAGGAACCTTACGATTTTTTAACACAGGAACACCGAATTCATCGATAAGGTAGATTTTGGCTTCTTCCGGGCTGAGTTGAATAGGTTCATGAGGGTGGGGACTCGGCATGATTTTTTCCAACCCGTCGATGACGAGTTGTTTTAACGTGATTTGGCGTTGGGCGCTCACTACCTTGGCTTGATGAAACAAGGCGTCGGGGAGTTCGATAGTGGTTTTCATAATTGTGAATATTAGTATACCCATAAATATGGGTCGATAGCTTCAGTGAGTCAAGAGGGAGTTATTTTCGCGAGAGGTGGACGAGGGTGCGTTCGATGGTGTTGAGTATGTCTTCGAGGTGACTGCTGATGTCTTCTGCCAGGAAGCGTAGGATGAAATAGTTGGATTCCTGCAGCAGAGCATCTTTGCGGCGGTCGCGGCGATAGGCTTTGCTGCTATCGAGGTGTTGATGGCCGTCGAGTTCGATCACCAGTTGATATTTTTTGCATAAAAAGTCGACTTCCATCTGGCTGGTTTGGTCGAAGGGAATACTTAGTTTGGCATTGAGTTGGAATAGGTCGGTGGTATCGGGCAGGGATTGTAGGCGCTGATAAAGGAAGGCTTCGGAGGCGCTGCGCGCGCGTTTGGCTCCGGTGGCATCTGGTTCGGGTTTTTGGCTGGCGTGAAGGAATGCGCGTGCGAGGGGAGGATCGATACCGTCACGGATCAGACGTTGCACGCTGGCGCTGTAGTCGTTTTTCCATTGGGCGTCGAGCGGTAGAGGTACGTCGGTGGGCCAGCCGGGCAGAGCGCTGGCGGGTAGTAGGAGGGTATAACCGACGGCTTCGTAACCTTGGCATCGACGATCGAACATGCGCGATAACATCGGCACATCGAGGTCGGCGTAATCATAGACACGCACTTCTTTTTTGTCATGATGCAGTCGGTGCAGGCGACCGACGTATTGGGCGATGGTGCCGCGCCAGGAAACGGGTAAGCTGAGAAACAGGGTGTCGAGGCATGGGTCGTCGAAACCTTCGCCAACAAAACGTCCGGTGGCGATGATGACACGGGAGCTTAGTTCGCGGGTTTCTTCAAGAGTGGCGAGGGATGCCGTCAGGGCTTTTTTGCCCATGCCGCCTCGCAGGGTGATGACGTGTTTGATGTAGGGGCGTAGCTGGCCGGCAAGCGTTTCCAGATGTTGGGTGCGCTCGGTGAGCACTAGTGGGGATCTGCCGTCTCGAACAGCGGCGATCACGTCGTTGCAAATGAGTTGGTTGCGAGCTTCGTTGATTAAAAGTTCGCTGTAGAGTTGTTGGAACTCGATGCGCTGATCAGGATCGGAGGGGGAGCTTGGTTGGAAGCCTGTGGGGCGGACGATGACTTGGTGGTTGAAGGGGCGGGTGGCGGCTTGCTCGCGGGCATCGACTCGGTAGCGAATAGGGCCGCATTGCATGAATACGATGGGGTGGTGACCGTCTTTGCGAATAACAGTGGCGGAGAGCCCGAGGATATAGCGGGCTTTGCTACGTCGAATGGCGAGTTCAAAACTACGGGCGGAGATGTGGTGGCATTCGTCGACGATAACGTGACCGTAATCGGCTACTCTGTCATCTACGACGCCTTTGCGCACGAGGCTTTGGATCAGAGCGACATCTAGGTTTCCGGTCATATTTTTGCGTCCGCCGCCCAGTCGGCCGATTTTTTTGGGATCGATATCGAGGAACTGGGAGAGGCGCTCTACCCACTGCTCCTGTAGTTGCTGGCGATGCACCAGGATGAGGGTATTGACGCCGCGTTGAGCGATCATCCAGGCGGCCAATACGGTTTTACCAAAAGCGGTGGTGGCGGCGAGTACTCCGGTGTCGTGCCGTAGCATGGCGGCGGCGGCTTTTTCTTGATCGGGACGCAGTTTGCCTTGGAAGCTTAGGTCGAGTTTTTCACCTTTGAGCTGTTTGTTTTGAATGCGGTTTTTTATTTTTAATTTTTTGAGCAGCTTACGCAAATCATCGAGGCATCCACGAGGCAGGGCGAGATGTTGGGGGAGGTCTTCGGCGCAGTCGATGATGCGGGGTTTGTCATAGGTGGGCAGGCGCATGGCCTGGGCGCGATAAAATTCGGGGTTCTGGAAGGCTGCCAGTCGAATGAGTCGATTGAGCAGGGGCGGTGGTAGATCTTCTTTGGGAATGTAGAGCTGGTCGGCGAGCACGATTTTGAGCTGAGCGGGAAGCTGTCCGTTGATGGCGGGCTCTTTGTATTTTCTTGAGGGCAAGGCGGTCCACGGTTGGGAGTCATCTTCGTCGCTGGAGGCGAAGCGGACGCCGATGATGCTCCCGCGTTTGCTCGCTTCGTCAGTGAGTTGATTCACCTCGTCAGGTGAGATTTTTTTTATCGAATTAAGAAAGACCCACTGATCGACGTAAGGCTTGAGATTTTGATCAACAAAGACGCTGTTGTCCTGTTCACGGGCTTTACCTTGTAGCGGCAGGGCAATGAGATTACCAAAGCCTCCTTTGGGTAAGGTGTCCTGATTGGGAAATAACCGGTCATACGAGCGCAGGCCGATGCCGGGATGTTGCTCCATGGTGTGGGTCAAAAGGTAGGAGCCGAGCTGGCGGGCTTTGATGGCGGGCAGGGCTTCGGAAAAGAAAAGCCAAACGTGGGCACCGCTGCCGGAGCGGGAGCGTTCGAGAGCGCAGGGGATTTTGACTTGTTTGCAGGTGGCGACAAAAGCGAGAGCGTCTTCCTGCCAGCAGTCGCGGTCAAAATCGACGGCGAGAAAGTAACAGCAGTCGTCGAGCAGCATGGGATAAAGGCCGATGACAAAATCATGACCTTGTGGATCATGGCCGGACAGATGTGAGTAGATTACTTCGTCGGTGACGGGAAGGAAGCTGCGGTTGGTGCAATCAAAACATTTGATCCGGGGTTTGTCGCAAAGTAGGCGCACCCATTCGTTGGCGCAGGCGGGTTGGTAGCCGGAGCGTCCGGTGCGTTGGCTCTCGAAACGTAGAGGATAGACATCGCTGCGACCTTTGAAGAGGGAGCGGAAGAGCTCGACTTTATTGTAGGCGGGGGAGTGGTGGTTTAGTGAGGCGGGTGCGGCTGTAGGGAATGGAAGGACGTTGTCGTCGGATGAGCTTGTCTTATCCATGATAGTATTGGTGAATCATGCATTATCGGCGAGGCGAATATCCGTTACTTTTACTTCGCACGCCGCGCGGTCTGTCCAATAGCTGATCGCGTATTTTTCGATTAGCTTAATCTCAATCTGACGTTGACTGTTGTCTTACTCAGAATAATCACCTTCTTGAAAAGGGTTTGTTGCCAATGATTCAATGAAACTCGCAAGCGAGAACTGTATTAGGGAATTTACTGATCTCAAAGTGTTGGCTGCTTCGAGGCTCAGGAATGTTTTGTAAGAGTCCACCTCCTCTTACTTGGGTTCTTCAAAATCAAAATCAGATTTGATATCATCCCACGAAATCCAATTTGAAGGGTTTTTATCGTTAAGTCGTTGTTGTATTTCTTCCAGTGTGCCATCTCTTTTCATACGTAGAGCTGTTAGGAACGCGGCAATCTGATCTTGTTGCGTTTCTGGCAGAGTTTTGATCTCTTGTTGAAGGCTTGTCAGGTTCATCTCAACATAATATATCGTTTTTGCCCGATAGGGCAAGTATCGAGTGGTTTGCGCTTTTAAAAGTGGGTGATTTTAGGATTTGACCAAATGGAGGCTTGCTATCACCGTAGCGCTCGCTTTTGAACAAGGAGTTACCCGCAATAGAATCATGACTGACCAGACCATTATACCGCGCCATACGATCTCAGTGCTTGTAGAAAACAAGTTTGGAGTGTTGGCGCGTGTCGCGGGCATGTTCAGTGGTCGTGGTTACAATATCCATTCTTTGAATGTGGCTCCGAGCCACGACCCCGGGCTGTCACGGATGACGATCACGGTGCGTGAGCGGGAGGACAAACTCGATCAGATCATCAAACAATTGCACAAATTGGTCGATTCGCTTGAGGTGGTGGATTTTCGTGAGGGAGATCATGTGTTTCGTGAGTTGGTATTGATCCGGATTAAGGCGGACAAGGAGACTCGTCCGGCGATCATCGAAATGTGCGATATTTTTAGAGCAAAAATCGTTGATGTCAGTCCTGACAAAATCACCGTCGAGGTGACCGGCAATGAAAGTAAGATCAACAAATTCATCGCTTTGATGGAGGATTACGAAATCCTTGATCTCACTAGAACGGGGAAAATTGTATTGCCGCGGGCGAGTCAGGAACGGGTGGGCGAATAAAGCCAGTAGGGTGAGCTTGTGACACCCAGCAGGCAACAGCTATTTCAACGGACAGATTACCAGAGGCTGAGTGGGCTTCGATCTGAGTGGGCAGCGAGTTTTTTTGATGATTCTATCTGGCTTTTGTAATCAATAGCTTAGGATACTAAAACGATGAAAAAAAAGGGATACGCATTGTTTGATCTGGACCACACCTTGTTGCCTTTTGATACCCAGGTGCTGTTCTGCAATTTTGTGTTGCAGCGTCAAGCCGTTCGGCGGCGCCTCTATGTGTTTCTGTTTGCGCTGTTTTTGCCTTTAGCTTTGTTGCGGATTAGTAGTTTACGCAAGATGAAGCGGGTGTTTTCATCTTATCTCTGGAGGCTGCCTGAGCCGCGCTTGAGGCAGTTAGCACGGGAATTTGCCGAGCAAGAGGTGCCAAGGGTGGTTTACCCGGAAGTATTGGCTGAGTTAAAAAAACATCAGCAGGCGGGACGGGTGACCATTTTGAATAGTGCGAGCCCCGATGTTTATGCTAAAGAAATTGCCCGAGTGCTCGGCTTTGATCACTGTGTGGCCACACGCTTGCGGATCGAAGATCCGATGCCTTTGATTCCTCACATTGATGGTCCGAATAATAAACATGGTGCCAAAATTCCACCAATGATCGAGCGGGGGATGTTGCCTGAGGGTTTTGATCCAGAGCGAGGAGATCAATTGCCGGATAGTTACGGGTATTCCGATAGCAGAGCAGATGTGCCTTTGCTTAGTATTTGTGAGAAGGGTATTATGATTCATCCAAGCGAAGCTTATGCGACGATTGGCAAAGAGCGTGGATGGACGACGATGGTGCCGCAGCAACCTTACGAGGGGAAATGGGGTGGACGTTGGGCGTCGATTCAGCAGGCGCTGGGGATTTATCGAGTGTGATGACTTCTTCTACTTTGTTTAAGAGGCCAGCTTGTCGCAGATTTCTTCCAGCGTGAATCGCTTCTCTTGCAGCTGGAGGATTCGTTTTGCTTGCTGTGCCATGGCGGGGGAATAAAGTTGGTAGTTTGCTTCGGTGATTTCTGCCACTTCGAGTGAGTGCTTTTTTTGCGTCAGAATTTTATCAGTCATTTCGTAAAACCATAAACTGTAACCTTATGGTTTACAGTTTGTTTGTTTGGTTTTGGAATTATCATGGAAGGCAGGTGATCTAGTTTAAATTCTCATGGTTAGAGCAGAAAAATTTAAATATTCGGGTGTTAAAAACAGGGAGGATGTTGAGGGGTAATGGATGTGATAACGCACAAAGGCGCGGGGGGCGCTGTGTCACTGAGGCTTTGCCGGACAGGAGCCGAAGACGGACGGTAGTCAATGTCCGCTACTAAAGGCGAGTTGATGCCATTCAGGTTTCGTCGGACAGGAATGTCCGCCCTCCTGTATGAGCAAAAAATAGCCCCATGCACAGCAAGTGCATGGGGCTATGAAAGTTAAAGGTAAGTCTTTAACTTTTCAATTAAGCTTGTGCGGTGGCGATGGGCTTCATGGCGGTCATGTAGCCTCGTAGCTCGGCACCAATGATTTCAACCGGGTGGCTGTAAATCGCTTGGTTGACTTCGGTCAGGCGGCTGTTGTCCACTTGGTTGTCTCCAGTATTGAAGGCGGTGCCGATCACGCTGGTATCCACTTTGTCCATGAAGTCTTCGAGCAAAGGCACGCAGGCGTGGTTGAAAAGGTAACAACCATATTCAGCCGTGTCTGAAATAACCGCGTTCATTTCATACAATTTTTTGCGTGAAATCAAATTGGCGATCAATGGGGTTTCGTGCAGAGACTCATAATAAGCGCTGGCATTGATGATGCCGGCAGCGGTCATGGTTTCGAAAGCGAGTTCGACACCAGCTTTGACCATAGCCACCATCAAGACGCCATTTTCGAAATACTCCTGTTCGCTGATCGCCATGTCTCCAGCACTCGATTTTTCAAAAGCTCCCTCATTGGTCGCTTCGCGCCAAGTGAGCAGGTCTTTGTCATCATTGGCCCAGTCTGCCATCATGGTTTGCGAGAAGTGACCGGTCATGATGTCGTCCTGATGTTTTTCAAACAGTGGACGCATGATATTCTTGAGTTCTTCTGCCAAGTCGTAGGCTTTGATTTTTGCCGGATTGCTCAAGCGATCCATCATGGTGCTGATGCCGCCATGTTTCAAAGCTTCGGTCACGGTTTCCCAGCCGTATTGAACTAGCTTGGATGCATAACCTGCATCAATGCCGCCAGTGATCATTTTGTTGTAACAGTGGATGGATCCAGTTTGCAGCATGCCGCAGAGAATGGTTTGCTCGCCCATCAGGTCAGATTTTACTTCGGCGACGAAGGAGGACTGCAAACAGCCAGCTAAATGTCCGCCGGTGCCAGCCGCGTAGGCTTTGGCGATTTCCCAGCCGTCACCGTTGGGATCGTTTTCGCGATGAACGGCGATCAGGGTAGGAACTCCAAAACCGCGTTTGTATTCTTCGCGCACTTCGGTGCCGGGTGATTTGGGTGCTACCATGACGACAGTTAGGTCTTCACGGACCTGCATGCCTTCTTCGACAATGTTGAATCCATGTGAGTAAGATAGGCAAGCGCCTTTTTTCATCAAGGGAACCACGGCTCCAACCACTGGGCTATGTTGTTTGTCCGGGGTCAAGTTGATCACCAAGTCGGCAGTGGGAAGCATTTCTTCGTAGGTGCCGACGGCAAAACCGTTTTCGGTAGCATTTTTCCAACTCTGACGTTTTTCTGAAATCGCAGCTGCGCGTAAGGTGTAAGACACATCCAAACCAGAATCGCGCAGATTCAAACCTTGGTTGAGGCCCTGTGCGCCACAACCGACGATGACAATTTTTTTGCCTTTGAGTTTTTCGACGCCATTGAACTCGTCCAATTGCATGAAGCGACATTTGCTGAGTTCTTCGAGTTGAAGGCGAAGAGGTAGGGTGTTGAAATAATTAGCCATGTGGTATTTTCCTGTTTTTGTTAATGAGTCACTGTTGCGAGAAGCTCATCATAGGAGTCGTTTGTCTTGCGTAAAGTGATTTATTTGGCATACTGTATTGCGTATTATGCAATTAGGGTTAGTTTTTTTGAATGGAGCTGGAGCAGTATCGGCATTTTCTCGTTTTAGCACAAACTTTGCATTATGGGCAAGCGGCTCAGAATTTGGGTGTGAGCGCGTCGACCCTCACGCGTTCGATTCAGAAGATTGAGAGCACGCTGGGGCATGCGCTTTTTATTCGTGACAAACGCAGTGTGCGTCTGAGCCAAGCGGGGCATGTTTTCCGTGCGCACGCTTTGGAGGCGGACAAAGGGTGGGCGGAGTTGAAAGATCATCTCGCTCAGGAAAATGATTCGCCGACGGGGGATTTGAAAATATTCTGCTCAGTCACCGCTTGTTATAGTGTTTTGCCCGATTTGCTCGCGCCGTTTCGTCACGCCTATCCTGGTGTGCAAATTCATTTGCAGACGGGCGATGCGGCTGATGCGATGAGCAAGGTTCTCGATGGGGTTGCAGATTTGACCATCACTGCGGTGCCGGACCATTTGCCGAGTCGCTGTGTTTTTAATTCCATTCTTAAAACCCCGCTGGTTTTCATTCATTCAGCTAACGATCCTGATGCTGATCTATATCGAGAGGACCAAGCGCTTGATTGGTCGAAGATCCCCATGGTTCTGCCTGAGCGAGGCCTTGCGCGTGAGCGGATTGACGGCGGTTTTGCAGAGCTAGGGATCCGGCCGAAAATTTACGCTGAGGTTAGTGGTCATGAAGCCATTTTGGCGATGGTGAATCTGGGTTTTGGAGTTGGTGTGGTCCCTGCTTTGGTGTTAGAAAAGAGTCCGTATCATAATATGCTCTCTATTCTACCTTCGCCAAAATTCAGCAAGCCGCTCGCGCCTTATGATGTGGGGCTTTGCATGCTCAAGCGAGACATGAGCCGTAGTCCGCTCAAGCAGTTTTGGGATTTGGTTTTATCGCTCGGGAATGGGGGGATGGATGAAATTTAACCACTGCTTATCACTGATAAGCACTGATAGAAGAGAAGTATTTAAGTTGTAAAAATTAATATAAATCAGTGTTGATCAGTGGTTATAAAAATGTCGTATAGTGTGTGAATTATGAATCCTTGGCTTATTCGCTTACAAAATGCTCAAGTAAGATTGGGTTCGGAGATCTTGTTGAAGAATACAAGCTTGCGGATCGATGCTGGGCAGCACTGGGCGGTTTTAGGCAATAATGGTTCAGGCAAGAGCACCTTGGCGCGATTGTTGTCGGGGGAGTTGATCGCATGTGGCGGCACGGTGGATTATCAATCTGGTAAAAGTCCAGAGGATGTAGCTATTGTTTCTCTTGAATCACAAAAAGCTCTCATCGACCACGATCGTCGTTTTGATAGTTCTGAAGAAGGGGATGGCAAGCCAGATACTGGTAGATCGGTGCGGGCTGCGATTCTGGATGGTGGGGCAGATCAACAAGCCTTGCAGTATTGGGTCGAGGTATTTGCTCTGCAAGATTTACTGGATCAAGGGATTTGCACTTTGTCGACGGGGGAAGGGCGGAAAATGATGTTATGTCGTGCTTTGGTGAAATCTCCGAAGCTGCTTATCTTGGACGAACCCTATGCGGGTCTCGATCAAGCCAGTCGAGATGAACTCACCGAGATTCTCGCTGATATCGCGGCTAAAGGAATCTCGCTGGTGCAGGTGGCGTGCGCAGAAGACGAGTTGTTGCCTTGTATCAGTCATGTGGCTTTGCTCGAAAATAGTCACCTGGTGCAAAACGGTGAACGATCAAAGGTGCTGGAGTCGAAAGGTTTTGCAGCCATTTCACAAATTGATGCTGATGAGAAGTGGCAATTACCCAAAGCCGGAGATGAAAATAAATCGCTGCAGTGGAATCAACAATGCCCTCTGATTGAGTTGACGGATGTCAGCGTCACCTATGATGGGAAAGTAGCTTTGCCTCCAACAAGCTTGACCATCCGCCCTCAAGAACACTGGCAAATCGAAGGGCCTAACGGAGCGGGGAAAACGACTTTGCTTTCAATGATCAGTGGCGACAATCCACAAAGTTACGCTAATGACGTTAAGTTGTTTGGCCGGCAGCGCGGCAGTGGTGAAAGTTTGTGGGACATTCGGCAACGCATCGCAGTGGTCTCTGCGGCTTTTCAAATGGATTATCGTTTGCCGGTGAAAGGTCGTGATGTGGTGATCTCTGGTTTTTTTGATTCCATCGGACTTTACAAAAATTACAGCGGGCAGCAGATGGCGATTGCCGATGAATGGTTGGCAGCTCTCAATATTGAGTACTTGGCAGAGAGTCGTTTTACGGAGTTATCTTACGCTCAGCAACGCATGCTTTTACTCGCAAGAGCTATGGTGAAACATCCTACGCTTTTACTCATCGATGAACCTTGCTTGGGATTGGATGCGCCCAATACACGACGCATTCTTAACTTGCTGAATAGCATCGCCAGGCAAACGCATACCCAGCTTATTTATGTTTGCCATGATCCTGAACAGAAGCTAGATTGCATCACGCACAGACTCACTTTGATGTGATTCCGAGATAGAAGAAAGTTTATGAGGCAGGTTAAATTAGTCTGGTGGTTTATTTGGGGGGCGTTGACGATGTCAGCGCTCATTTATTTGATGCTGTTGAAAATGAGAGAGGGGGAGGCTGACTCAGATTATTCTGACTCAGGTTTGCGTTCCATTCTGATGATAGTTTCGTTGGTGAGTGTGACGATTAGTTTTGCGGTTCATTTTTTTGTCACCAAGCGTATGGTCGCTAAACGGGAGGGGGTTGACGTGATGAAGGCTGTGCCATTTTTTATTATCTCACTGGCACTTGCGGAATCGGTGGCTATATACGGCTTGAGTTTAGGGTTAGAGGGGGAGGATTTCACCAATTGTATGCCTTTTTTTGTGATCTCAGTTATCACATTGTTGTTAGTGGCGCCTGTTTATTTGCGCCATAAATAGGCCGCGGGTTAGTGCTTATGCTGCACAAGTTTCTAATGGTAAGGGCCGCGGCAAAAATAAAATACCCCAAACTACTTCCTCCTTCGTCAAGACTACGGCGGACAAGTGTCTTTTTGATATCCATCTACGTTCAAATTCTCTCAAATAGCTTGAGATCCACTTCAAAGAGCTTCGATTTTATCGCCGAGGAACTGGATGCCACCGATGCGTAGGCGGGTGCCTTGAAATTTTTCGCCTTGCAGTTCCTTTTCCGGATCCTTGAGCCGGTGGGAGACCGCTTTGCGGTCGGGTTGTTCTGGATGAACTTCGATTTTGATGGTGTGAAATTTTTCCGGATCCAGACCGCTGGCTACTTTGAGTGTGGCGATGCGATGATAGGTGCAGTAGGAATCAAAACGGGGGATAAGTTTTTTCTGTCGCACTCCATCGACGGTGATGATTGCCTGCCCGCCATCGGGGCCGAGCAGGTCGTAGAGTTTTACTGTGGAGCCGCGAAAGCGGAAAGAGATACTTTGTCCAGGTTGATCGGCTTCCCAAATTTGTCCCAGACGTTTGCCGAACTTCTTCATGAGAACGTCTTCGGGAGGGAGATTTTTCCAGTCACCGTGCAGCATCGCAGGATCAACCGCGACCATTTGGGCGGCTTGCCAGTGATCGGGGACAAACGTGGTGGCCAGTTTTTTGGAGTGATCGATGGGCGTGTTTTCACTTTGGCTCCAGTCTTTCAAGGCCTTACTGATCACTTCGGTGTAGATGCGGTGGCCGGCTTCGACAGGATGAACACCGTCTTTGCTGAAGACGATCTGTCCTTTAGTTTCGGCAGTCTTCGCTTCGGTCGAGTCGGGATCCGCTTTGTAAATGAGTTTCCCTTCGTCCGCTATTTGCACGGTGCGCAGTGCCATGTTGATGGAAGGGATGCGATAATGCTCGGCGAGTTTTTCATCAGCTGAGGCGGCGCGTGGTAATAGACCCTGAGACAGTTCTTTTTCGTATCCGACACGGAAGGTGTAAACAAAACAGATGTCGCATTTAGGGAGGCGGACCCAAGTTTGGCGCACAATGCCTTCCATTGCTTTCCAGATTTGCTCGGGAGCTGCCCCTCCGTCATTGACCGCGAATTCGACAAACATCAAATCGGGCTGGTGCTGTAAGACATCGCGGTCGAGGCGATAAACTCCAAGGTCGGAGCCGGTTCCACCGATGGCGGCGTTGATTTCGCTGAACTGGGTTTGTGGGAATTGTTTGGCGAGCCATTCGCGGGTGAAGATCCGCCAGCCTCGGGCGGCAGTGATGGAGCCGCCGAGGTAGGCTACTTTCACAGCGCCCCCTTTTTTTACTTTGGTAAAAAAATTGGGCAGGCCGTCTCGTTGGATTTGCAGTTGGGCTTTTGTCGGTGGCAGCTCTGTTGCGGGCTCCGCAGCTAGAGCGGAATGTTGGGTGGCGAGAAAGAGGGCGAGGGCGAGTAAGATTACAGGTCGAGCAAGGAATGTCATGATGGGTGGAAGTCGGGGGCTTGTTTGGTTAGGGAAATAGTTGAGTTGGGAATTTACGGTGTTCAGACGCCGAGACTAGTGGATTCGGATTTTTTAAGCATCGAAGGCACTAGCCCCAGGGTGGCGACGAGGATCAGGGTCATTAGACTGAAGGCGAGTAAGATGCCGTCGAAGGAGCTTAATTGTTGGGCAGCGCTGAGCCCCCAGCGACTTTTCAGGATGCCGATCTTCAAGAACCAGGCGGGCAGCAAACCAGACAGGGCGGTGCCTGCCATTTGGTAAATGATGAACATGGAGGAGGCGACGGATTTGTTTTTATTTGGCAGGATGGCTAAGAGTTCGGTGGTCATGGCGATGCCGACGGCACCGAGGGCTGCTCCGAGCATGAAATGAAGGATGCCTAGATAAAATGGCATGAAGGATAGTGGAACAAACACCCTGAGCAGGAAGGCGACCATGGTTTGTGCTAGCATGATGTGGCAGCCGGCAAAAACCGAACGCGTTCCGTGGCGATCGATGATGCGGCCACCCATGAACATGCCGAACATGCTGCCGACTAGAGTGATGTTGGATAACAGAATAATGCGGGAATCTGAAAAGGCGAGCACTCGGTTTTCGACCAGAGCAAAGAGGGTGGCGGCTCCGGCGGTGAACAGGCTGAGGAGGAACATGTAGGAGCAAAAAGCGGCGAAATTTTTGGTGCGGAATACTTTGGCAAAAATTTGGGAAAAGGTTTGGTCTCCGGCTTTTGCCACCGGGGGCTCTAGCTCGGGGATGCGGCGATAGGTGAACCAGCGGGCGATATAAGCGAGTGTGGCGATGCCGTAGATGCCTTGATACATGGCGATGCTGTTATGGAGGGACAGTAGCCAGGCAAAAACCACCGAGAGGCTGAGCGAGACGATGCCGACGGTAAGCCGCAGTTGGCCAAAAAAACGTCCACGGCTTTCCGCGGGCACGATCGGACTGAGCAGGGAGAACCAGCCAGAGCCAAACATGGCAATGCTGCAGGAGGCAAAAATAATGCCGATGACGACAATCGTTTCGGAGGATTCCTGGCTGAAGGCGGCGAGCGCGACGATGCCCCAACCGATGATGCCGACGGTGATGCCTGCCTGGCCGATGAGCTTTTTACCATAACGATCCGCTAGGTAGGCGGCGGGTAGCAGCAATAGGGCGTTGAGCAGGGATGGCAGCGCCAAATAGATCATGGTGCGCACGGCAGAGGCACCGATCGAGGTCAAGTAGAGCAAGAGAGTGCCATTGATGGTGGTGCCCAGTGCGATGATCTCAAGACATTGTGTCAGGAGGATGTTGCGCATCGCGGTTTTTTCTTCTACTGGATTTAAAGTCATTGGCGGAGCCGATCCGGCGGAAGAATAGGTATGGATCGAGAGTATTCTAGTGGGATGAATATTGAATGACAAGGACAAGATGCAAAAGATCTCATAGGCGGTTTAAGCCCAGGCTGGCAGCTTCTGACTTCCGTAACATGGAGGGAACCAATCCCAAAGTTGCTACTAGAATGAGGGTCATCAGGCTGTAACCCGCTAGGATCGCGTCGAAGGAGCTGAGTTGGTGACTGCCGATTTGCCAAAAGTCACGCAGGATTCTGGCTTTTAAAATCCACGCGGGGATCAAGCCGGAGAGAGCTACTCCCGAGGTTTGAAAAATAATAAATATGGATGCCGCGACGGATTTATTCTTCTGCGGCAGGATGCCGAGCAGTTCGGTGGTCATGGCGATGCCGATGGCACCCATGGCGGCTCCAAAGAGGAAGTGCAGGCTGCCGAGATAGATAGGCTGTGAGTTAGGGGAAACTAGAACTCTGAGTAAAAAAGCCATCAGGGTGAAAGCGAGCATGATGTGGCAAGCGGCAAATACCAGACGGGTGCCGTGGCGATCGACGATGCGGCCACCGATGAACATGCCGAACATGCTACCAACCAGAGTGGCATTGGAGAGCAGGATGACTTGGGTGGCAGAAAAATCGAGCACCCGTTTTTCGATCAGGGCAAAAAGGGCAGCGGCGCCAGCGGTGAATAATCCGAGTAGGAACATGTAGGAGCAAAAGCCGGCAAAATTTTTCACTTGAAATACTTTGGAAAGAATTTTGAGGAAAGAGCTGTTGTTGCTTTTTGCTGTAGGGGGTTCGAGTTCGGGGATACGGCGGTAGGTGAACCAGCGGATGATGAAAGCGAGCGTGGCCATGGCGAAGATTCCTTGATAGACAATGATTTCCGAGTGCATTGATAGGATCCAGGCATAGGTGATCGAGAGGACGAGGGATACCGTGCTGAAGCTTAGGCGCAGACGGCCAAAGAAACGGCCGCGGGATTGCTCAGGGATGATGGGGCTGAGCAGGGAGAACCATCCGGCGCCCATTAAGGATGAGCAGATAGCGGCCAAGATCAGGCCGAGCACAACTAGGGATTGGGAGGCGTTGCCAGCGAAAGAACCGAGCGAGATGGTGCCCCAGCCAAAAATGCCGATGGTGAGCCCGATTTGTCCGATGCGTTTTTTGCCGTAACGATCCGCTAAGAAAGCGGCAGGCAGGAGTAGGGTGGCGTTGCAGAGCGGCAGGATGGCCAGATAAATCATGGTTCTGGCGGCGCTGGAGCCGATGGCGGTGAGGTAGAGCAAAAGGGTGCCGTTGACGATGGTGCCGAGGGCGACGATGGCCAGGCATTGCGTCAGGATGATGTTGCGCAGGGCGGACTTTTCTTCGGCGGGACTCAGGGTCATGGTTTGCTGGTGGCTATCCAAAAGGTGCGTTTCGAAAGGTGCTTATGAGATGAGGAAAAGGGGAATTGGTAAAAAACTATTAATGAATGTAAGTAATTGGGTTTCGCTCGCGTCCGTGTTGTAGTCGTCAGGTTAGGTGGGAGTGGCTCAAGTTGCTCTGCGTTGCTGAGACTGACAAGGTCTGAACCATAAACTGGAATAAGTAAATAACTCAAAAAAAACATGAAACAAAAACAAGAATCATCGATTCAAGATCAATCACGTCGCGATTTTTTTAACAAACTGGCGGTTGCTGCCGGAGGCGGAGTGCTTTTGGGCGCTGCGGGAGTGGCTCGTGCTGCTGATGAAAAGAGCCTGTTGCTCAGCGAGCCTCACACTTGTAAGGGCTTGAACACCTGTAAGGGCAAGGGCGCTGGTGGAAAAAATGACTGTGCCGGACAAGGGGCTTGCGCCACGGCTGAAAAACACAGCTGTGCTGGGAGTAATGCGTGTAAGGGGCAGGGGGGGTGTGGATCGGAAGCTGGTCAGAATTCTTGCAAAGGAAAAGGTGAGTGCGGAGTTCCTTTGAAAAAATCGACTTGGAAAAAAGCGCGTAAGGCGTTTGAGAGAGAAGCTAAAAAAGCAGGCATCAAAGTAGGGCCTGCACCTAAATAAGCAGGGTGTTTAATTTTTCCGTTGTTGGATGGTGAACATCCAACAACGGAATTTTTTTCGATTAGAGTGAGCGATGAAAGTTTCCAAACGATTAGGTCATCCGAATCTCGGACTCGGACTGGGGCTCCGCACACCGCATTTTGAGTATATTCTCGAACACCGGCCGCCGGTGGATTGGTTTGAGATTATTTCAGA
The DNA here is from genome assembly GCA_024277195.1 of Verrucomicrobiota bacterium. GTDB lineage: Bacteria > Verrucomicrobiota > Verrucomicrobiia > Verrucomicrobiales > DEV007 > JAADHD01. The sequence goes on from JAJRVS010000316.1 coordinate 38,999, forward strand.
AAATTTCATCGACAGTCAGGGGCGCCCGCGCCATGTGCTCGATCAGATTGCGGAACATTATCCACTGGTGATGCACGGGGTGTCGTTATCGATTGGCAGTACCGATGTTTTAAATTTTGATTACCTGAAAAAGCTCAAGACCCTGGCTCAAGAGATCGATGCCAAGTGGGTGTCTGACCATTTGTGTTGGACGGGAGTGGCGGGGCAGAACTCACACGACCTGCTGCCGATCCCCTTGACGGAAGAGTCCTTGGCTCATGTCATTGCGCGCATCGATGTGGTGCAGGACGTGATGGAGCGGGCTTTTGTATTTGAGAACCCGAGCAGCTATGTTGGTTTCACTGGCTCGACGATGAGCGAGTGGGAGTTCCTGTCACGCATGACGGAGGCGACCGGCTGTGGATTGTTGTTGGATGTGAACAATGTGTATGTGTCGGCGCGCAATCATGATTTTGATCCCGAGGAATATATCCGTGCCATTCCCCATGATCGGGTGGTGCAATTTCATTTGGCCGGGCATACCGATTGCACCACGCATTTGATCGATACCCATGATCACCCGGTGATCGCCGAGGTGTGGGCTTTGTATCGTCTGGCTCATGAGCTGACTGGTGGGGTTTCGACTTTGTTGGAATGGGATGCGAATATCCCTCCGTTCGAGGAATTGCACGCCGAGGTATTAAAATCTAAAAAATATCTACAAGGCGAGGGAGTGCAAGGACCGGTGGTGGAGGAAGCGTGTGAGTGCGCGCCGGTGGAAGAAGGCTGTGTGTCGCCACATCCCTTGCATCATTCTGTAGTGGAGGTCGAATGAAGAGTGAGCCAATAGAAACAGCACCGGAACTGGACCGGGTGCAGCGGTGGATGCAGGCGGTAATCACTCACCCGGACGGGGTGTTGAGTGGAGCTGACGGAGAGGCTGCGCGTGAGTTGATTGATGCGGGACGTGGGAATCTGGAATCGGTGGTGACCCGTTCACGGGCATTGAGAGCGGCGGATCGCCTGGCGATTTATGCCAATGCTTATTATGCGAGATTGATCGAATGCATCGGTGATGTTTTTCCCGTTTTGAAGCGGGTGCTGGGAGACGATGTGTTCGACAGTTTTGCTTTTGATTATTTGCAGGCCTATCCATCAAAGAGATACACATTGAATTATCTAGGTGATAGTTTTGTCGACTTTCTGCGCGAGACACGACCTGATCCCGAGGAGGAAAAAGACGAAGCTGACTGGGCGGATTTATTGATCAATCTAGCAATTCTGGAGTGGAGTATTTATGAGGTGTTCGACGGGCCGGGCAATGAAAAGACGGCGATGCTGGAAGAGCGGGACGTGGTCGGAGTGGAGGCGTCAGCCTGGGTGCAGATCCGTTTGCAGACGCCGCCTTGTTTGAAACTGTTGGAATTGGCTTATCCGGTGAACCCGTTTTATACCACGGTGCGTGCTTCGCAAGATGAGTTGGAAGTGGGCTATCCTGATACGGTGACCTCCTACGTGGCGATTTCCCGGCGGGATTACATTGTCAGGCGCTATGACTTGAGCCGTCCGCAGTATGAACTGCTGAAAGTGCTGCAAGCGGGCGGCACGATGGGCGAAGCCCTGGAGGCTTGCATGGATGTCGTGCCGGATGATGAATTGGATCAGTTGCTGGTTGATGTGCAGCAGTGGTTCAGCAACTGGACGGCGGAGAGATGTTTTTTCCAGGCCGTGGGCACAAAAAAACCCTGACCTCATGATGAGATCAGGGTTTTAGATTTTTTAAGCTCGCTTGATTATTTGCCAGCGGCTTTTTCGGCTGCAACGGCTGCAATGATATCTTCCGATACATTGCGTGGGCATGGAGCGTAGCGTTCGAACTCCATTGAGAACTGACCACGGCCGGAGGTCATGGTGCGTAGGTCACCGATGTATCCGAACATGTCGCTCAGCGGAGCGTCGGCTTTCACCCGGATGCCGGTTGGCGTTTTCTCCTGCGACTTGATCATGCCACGACGACGGTTGAGGTCACCGATCACATCACCGACGTTATCTTCTGGTGTGAAGACGTCGAGTTTCATGATGGGTTCGAGCAACTGCGCACCGGCTTTTGGCAAACTTTGGCGATAGGCTGATTTAGCTGCGATTTCGAAGGCCACAGCTGAGGAGTCCACTGCGTGGAAACCACCGTCAAGTAAGGTGACTTTGAAGTCCTGACAAGGGTAACCCGCAAGCACACCTTTTTCACAAGAGAGTCTGAAGCCTTTTTCAATCGCGGACCAGAATTCTTTCGGAACTTTACCGCCGACCACTTTAGATTCGAATTCGAAGCCTGAGCCTGATTCGAGAGGTTCGATGATGTAGTCGATTTTGGCGTATTGACCAGAACCACCCGATTGTTTTTTGTGAACGTAAGTATCTTCGATCGTCTGAGTGACGGTTTCGCGGTAGGCGACCTGAGGTTTGCCTACTTCTACTTCGCAGCCATGGGTGCGTTTGAGGATGTCTACTTTAATATCGAGGTGCAATTCGCCCATGCCTTTGAGGATGGTTTCACCACTTTCCTGATCCGTTTCCACGTGGAAGGAGGGATCTTCTTGGACCATTTTGCCAATCGCGACACCGAGTTTTTCAGAAGCTCCTTTGTCTTTGGGCGAAATAGCAATGGAGATCACCGGATCGGGGAAAACCATAGGTTCCAAGGTCGCTGGGTTTTTTGGATCACAGAGAGTGTGTCCCGTCTGCACATTTTTCAGACCTACTAGTGCGATGATGTCACCAGCGCTGGCAACATCGACGTCTTCACGGTCATCCGCATGCATTTCTACAATACGACCAACACGTTCGGTTTTGCCGGTGAAGGTGTTGAGGATCGTGGTGCCTTTTTGCAAGGTTCCAGAGTAGATACGAGTGAAGGTCAGGGCGCCGTATTGGTCGTCCATGATCTTGAATGCCAAAGCACGCAGTGGCGCGTCAGCTGTCACAACGGCAAAGTTGCCAGTCGGGGTGCCTTCGAGATCCACTTCAGGCTGTGGTTTGACTTCAGTCGGGCTAGGCAAATAATCGATCACTGCGTTGAGGATCAACTGGATGCCTTTGTTTTTGAAAGCCGAACCACAATAGGTTGGGAAAAAGTCAAGGTTGATGGTGCCTTTGCGGATGCATTTTTTGATAGTCTCGATATCGGGTTCTTCACCTTCGAGGTATTTTTCCAAAGCGTCGTCGTCTTGTTCAACGGCGGTTTCAATCAATAGCTCACGATATTTTTCGACTTTGTCCACCATGTCGGCAGGCACGTCTTCGATTTTGTAGTCGGTGGGGTCATCGTTGCCTGCCCAGATCCAGGCTTTGCGGGTCAGCAGATCTACCATGCCGACCATGTCGTCTTCGATACCGATGGGCAACACCATGACGAGAGGGTGGGCTGCGAGCACGCTTTTGATCTGGTCGATGACGCGATAAAAATCAGCGCCGATACGATCGAGTTTGTTGATAAAAATGATACGAGCGACTTCCGATTCGTTGGCGTAACGCCAGTTGGTTTCGGATTGGGGCTCCACTCCGCCGGATCCACAGAAAACGCCGACGCCGCCGTCGAGAACTTTGAGTGAACGATACACTTCGATAGTGAAGTCAACGTGACCGGGTGTGTCGATGATGTTGAAACGGTGATCGTCCCAGAAACAAGTGGTGGCCGCTGATTGAATCGTGATGCCACGTTCCTGCTCTTGATCCATGAAGTCGGTGGTAGCTGCGCCGTCATGCACTTCACCGATTTTATGGATTTTTCCGGTGAGCTTGAGGATACGTTCAGTGGTCGTGGTTTTGCCTGCATCGACGTGAGCAAAAATGCCGATGTTTCTGTATTTAGATAGATCTTTCATAGTGAATTTTCTTAGTTTCCCGACGCACCGAGCTTGCGGTTGACAGGCAGTTTTTGTTGTGTGGCACTCCGTTTAAGGCGATTTGCCAACATCGCAATTCCTTTTTTCCGAAAGTTTGGAATTTTTAGTCAAAATAAAGGAAAATGGCAATTTCCGCCCGATGGGTTCCGTTTTTGCCGCTTTACTCGACAAAATTCGCCGCTGTCAGGTGAAGGCCACGTAAAGTGGCGATTTTGAGGACAAAGTCAAGTGCTTGAAGCGGATGAAGTTGGGAGAGCTGAATTCTTTAGATCAACCACAGCAGAGTGAGCACGATCACGGTGAGGGTGACCCACGAAAGCATCGCGGCGATAATGGCTTTTTTGCCAGCGGTCAGCATTGATTTGAGGTTCACTTGCAGGCCGATGGCGGCCATCGCCATGGCCAGCAGCAACTTGCCGGCGGTGCGGATCATTTGGGTGCTGTCGATAGTCAACGGTTCTGTGGAAAAAACGGTCGAGGGAAAGGAAATTTCAGGTAGCAGTCCGAGGCTACTGGTGAGCGCCATCAGGGCAAAGCCCCAGACAAACCACGGGATCAATTTGGTGCCACGGCTGAGGAGGGATGAGCTTTTTGTCCCGTTGCTGGAGGTCGTGGCATTGAGTTGGCGGTGTTTGACCAGGGCGATGATAATAATCAGGGGCACCAGCATGGCTACTCGTCCGAGTTTGACCAGAGTGGCGATTTCTCCCGCTTCCATACTGTGATCAAAGGCCGCTGCGGCCACAGTGGGCACGGCATGGATGGTGGCTCCGGTCCAGATGCCGAAGGTTTGTGCATCGATGTGGAAAGACGCCCCGATGGAGATACAAATGAACATCGCCAGGATGCCGATCAGATTGATCGCACCAACGGAGACGATGATGTCTTCCTCGTCGGACTTGAGGATGGGGGCGATCGCGAGGATGGCCGAGCTGCCACAGACGCCGGTGCCGCAACCGATTAGCAGGGCGGTTGATTTTTTGAGTTTCAGTAGTTTTCCCAAAAACAGGGCGCTGGCGATCGAGACGCTGATGGCGGTGATGATAAAAAATAAATAACGCAGGCCACTACTGGCGAGCACGGATAGATCCAGCCCGGCGCCTAGGGCAACGATGGCGATGGGAATCAGGCGGGTGACGATCCAGCGGCACCCACTTTGAATGACCGAGGGCAGGGTGAGCAGATTTTGCAGGGCAATGCCAACGACCATGGCAAGGGCGGTGCTGCCGAGCGGTATGCCGGCGGGTTTGAGCAGATAGTGGTGACTGGCTATTGCCGTTGCGGTGATGGCGAAGGCCAGCAGCAGGCCTTTGAGGATGGAGGGGGATTTGCTTTGCGGAAGGGTGTCCCAATCCATGGCTTCCATCGAGCCGAGTGAGGCAAAGGTGCCTTCGCTCATCAGTTCGAGGCCTGAGAAGGGATCGCGGGTGAGTGAAGAAGAGGGCATGGGACGGTGTCGAAGGGAGAAGGAGAAGTATGTGTGGCAATAATTACGAAAACATAATAAAGGGAAGTTTTAAGAAAATCAAGTGGAAGGCGGAAGTTTTCTGCCATGCGGGCTGGGGATTGGGGTGTAGGATGGGTGGAGTTATGGCAGATAAGGAAATAAGTAATAAAGGGGAGCAGGGGATCCAGGTGCGACCTGCGCTGCAGGCGGATGTGGTTTTTATTCACGCTTTGATTTCCGACTTGGCTGATTTTGAGAGCTTACAGCATCAGTTTGTGGCGAGTGTGGCCGATTTGGAGCAGGGCTTGATTGGGGTGGATCGTGCGGCGGAGGCTTTGGTGGCGGAGGTCGAGGGGCAGGTGGTGGCTTATGCGATCTTTTTCCCTTCGTATTCGACTTTTATTGGGAAAGCAGGTTTGTGGTTGGAGGATTTGTATGTGAAGCCGGAGTTTCGTGGGCGCGGAGTGGGCAAGGCTTTGATCACGGCGGTGGCGGGCTTGGCAGAACAACGTGGCTGCCAGCGTTTTGAGTGGTCGGTGCTGGATTGGAATCAGCGGGCGATAGATTTTTATCAATCGTTGGGAGCAGATGTGATGCCGGATTGGAGGACGGCGCGCTTGGATCGTGAGGGGATAGAGACCTTGGCGGGATGTGAGGGAGAGGGGGATTAGGGAAATGATTCAAATGGGAGGGGCCACACAACAAGTAAAATAAATGAGGCCTGACCCTTTGTAAAACTTTGGTCGGCGTGGACAGATTTGGAAATCTATCCTACGGGGGAATAACGGCGCAAAAAAAATGCCGGGCGTGATGCCCGGCATTTTTGGAAGGATGGGTAAGTCTTTCTTACAAATCGTTGGAGTGGGATGCCAGGTAATCGGCAACTCCACTGGCGTCGGGTTTCATGGCGTCGTCGCCTTTTTGCCAGCCAGCAGGGCAGACTTCGCCGTGTTCTTCGGTGAACTGAAGGGCGTCGATCAAGCGCAGCATCTCGTCGATGTTGCGGCCGAGTGGCAAGTTATTGACCACTTGGTGCTGGACGATGCCTTCTTTGTCGATCAGGAAAGAAGCGCGTAGGGCGATGCCGGCGGCGTGTTCGACTCCGTAAGACTGGGTGATCGAGTGGCTGAGGTCAGCGACCATGGGGAACTTCACTGGGCCGATGCCACCTTTTTTGATGGGGGTCTCACGCCAGGCGTGGTGAGTGAATTGCGAATCGATCGATACACCGACGACTTGCACGCCGCGTTGTTCGAACTCAGCGATGCGTTTGTCGTGGGCGATGATTTCTGTCGGACAGACGAAGGTGAAATCCAGTGGCCAGAAAAACAGCACGACGTGCTGTCCTTTGAGAGAGGAAAGGCTGAAATCTTCTTTGATCGAGCCATCGCCCATGACGGCGGCTGCGGTGAAATCCGGGGCTTCTTGATTGACTAGTACGCTCATAATTACAGTGTGTTGGTATTTTTCTTTTGATGGGTGCTGAATTCAGACGACACCCGATTGATGAGAGAGATTTAAGCGGGTTTGAGTGACCTTGCAATGGATTTTGCAGCTATGGGTGGAAGGATATTGCGTTTTTGTTCTGTTAGTGAGTTGGAATGTGGTTTATGCAAAGCCAAGTAATTGAAAAAAACGAAGGGTCAGAGATGGACGATCAAGCAAAACATTTTTATTTTATGGGGATCTGCGGCACGGCGATGGGATCGGCGGCGGTGGCACTGAAGGAGCGTGGTTACCGGGTCACGGGTTCGGATGCGTCGGTTTACCCTCCGATGTCCACATTTTTGACCAGTCATGGCATTGAACTGAAGGAAGGCTATCAGGCGGAGCATGTGCCTGAAGATGCGGATTACATTGTGGTGGGCAACGCACTTAGCCGAGGCAATGCGGAGGTTGAGACGGTGCTCAATCGCAAGCTGCGTTATTTGTCGCTGCCGGAGTTGTTGAAGGAGTTTTTTCTGCGTGGCAAACGCAATTTTGTTATCAGCGGAACCCATGGCAAAACCACGACGTCTTCGATGTTGGCGTGGCTGTTGCAGCACGCGGGTTTGCAGCCGGGATTCATGATCGGTGGCATTCCGAGGAATTTCGGGGAGGGGGCTCGTTTGATGGATTCGGATTTTGTGGTGATGGAGGGGGATGAATACGACACAGCTTTTTTTGACAAACGTTCGAAGTTCTTGCACTACCTGCCCGAGTTTGTGGTGGTGAATAACATCGAATTTGATCATGCGGATATTTTTGACAGCATCGAGGACATCAAGCTGTCGTTTCGTCGGATGCTGAACATCGTGCCGTCTAATGGTTTGGTATGCATCAATGGTGATGATGCCAATTGCCTTGAAGTGGCGGAGAATTGTCCGGCTCCAGTGAAGAGGGTGGGGATGGGTGAAACTTGTGATGTGAGGATTGAAAAAGTAGAATATCACGGTGGAGCGTCATCATTTGTGATTGACGGGGAGTCCTATCAAATAGGTATGGATGGAGAGTATAACGTGCGCAACGCAGCGATGGCTGTATCCGGTGCGCTTTTTGCGGGAGTGGAGCCTGGGGTAATTCGGGCGGGATTGCTGAAATTTGAAGGCATTGCACGGCGTCAGGAAGTGCGTGGAGTGACGGATAGTGGCATCACTGTGGTCGATGATTTTGCTCATCACCCGACAGCGATTCGCGAGGCCTTGAAAGGTATGCGTCGTCGTTTTGAGGGGGCTCGATTGTGGGCGGTATTCGAGCCGCGCTCGAATACCACTCGGCGTAAAGTGTTTCAGAATGAATTGCCGGAAGCTCTGGGTGAAGCCGATGCGGTGTGTGTGTCCGCGGTGGAGGATCCAGGTAAGGTGGCGGAGGAAGATAGGCTTGATCCTGAGTTGGTGATGGCGACCTTGAGAGAAAAAGGGGTGCCGGCTTTTTATGAAAAGGGAGCCGATGCGATTGTTGAGCGCCTGAAAAAGGAGAGCGGCGAGGGGGACGTGGTGATTGTGTTGAGCAATGGAGGTTTTGGCGGCATTCATGAAAAACTGTTATCGGCCTTGTAGTTTGTCATTTTGGCGGCTGTGTATTTTTGGGGAAAATCATGAAAGCTACAGATCAACAGTGGTTGCACCATCATTCGTGCCATGACTATGATTTGCTGACGGCAAGGTGGAAGCATTTGGCGCAAAAAACTGGTTTGGAAATTGTTGTATTGGCTAACCAATCAGGTTATGAAATTTTTGCTTTGCGTGGAGTAGGTAAAGTGCAGGGAGGTGGGTTGTATCTGTCGGCGGGGGTGCATGGGGATGAGCCGGCGACGGTGTGGGCTTTGTTGCAGTGGGCGGAAGCGAATCAAGAGCGCTTGGCGGGAGAGTCGATCATTATCCTACCTTGTGTCAACCCTTGGGGCTTGGTCAATAATTTGCGTTGGGATGAGCAGGGGCGCGATTTGAATCGTATGTTTCAGAATGAATCGTTGCCGTTTTTTTTGTCATGGCGAAAATTACTAGGCAAGCAGCAATTTCTATTGACCTTGAACTTGCACGAGGACTATGATGCGCAGGGGATTTACGTGTATGAGTTGGCTCCGCCTGATGTCAATGTATCGGATCAGGTTTTCACCCGCATAGAATCTATTATCCCACGTGAGAGTCGTGAGGAGGTTGAAGGCAGGCCGGTTAGAGCTGGCATGGTTCATCGCAGCAAGGATCTTCGGCGGGTGGTGGAAGAGGAGCTTGAAGGAGGTTACCCCGAAGCGATATATCTCTACTTGAATCACACCCGGTTAGCCTTGACGTTCGAGACTCCTTCGGAGTTTGCTTTTCACGAACGGGTGCAGGCGCAGGTGGGGTTTATCGAGGGGGTGATGACTATCTAAACTGTTAAATGCAAAGGCTATTTATTCTGTGTTTTCTTATTTCCCCTCACCTGTTTTTGGCAGGGTGTAAGCAAAGCGTTCGTCAAATTCAGAGTGTAGATCCAATAGTTGGTGCATGGATCACTTTTGATGAAACTAGGATTATTGTTAATGCTGATGGTTCCGGTATTCAAAAATTTGAAAGGGAAATGTATTATGAGCTAAACAAAACATATGCTGGTATAGAAACGAAGTTGAGTTGGAACAGTGTGGGAGATAGCAAATATACTATTTTCTATGAGGGTAGTAAATCACCAGAATTATGCGTGATTGAGAATGGACAGTTAATTTTTGATCAAGGTGATTATAAAAATGTTCTAGAGCGAATTGAATTAGTCGAGGGGAAGATTGTGTCAATTTCGGGTAGGAAATATTTAGGTAACGACTATTCTACGAAAGGATCCTTAGTGTTCTTTAGGGGGGCTGTAATTAGGGGGGCGGATGCGGGAAGTATTAAGTTAATAAAGGGACCGAAATATTTCTATTCGGTTGCAGATAATCAAGGCGTTTATATTTATGGGAAGCTTTTGAAGGGAGCTGATCCAAAAACATTTACAATTGATGAGAGTGAACCCGATACCGAGATATATACCATGATGGATGCTAATCATAAATGGAAGTTTGATCCCCCGGCATGGCCTCAATTAGTCCAGTAACATGAAGGATTTAAATATCGAGGATTCGACGCAGGTGAAAAGTGAAATGGGAGTCGTGGTTGATTTTGTGAATGGGCAAAGTATGGTTTTAATAATCCTTGGATATTTGTGTATCTTACTTTATTGATTATGCCTAATCATTCTCATCCCAATAGTCGCATCGCTTTGTTTATTGATGCGGATAATGCACCTGCGGTAAAGATAGAGTTTATTATTTCGGAACTTGCTACTTACGGAGTGGTGAATATCCGGCGTGCTTATGGGAACTGGAAAAAACAGGCGCTTTCAGGATGGGAAAAGGTATTACATGAGTACGCGATTAAGCCGATTCAAACTTTTGATATCGTAAAGGGGAAAAATGCTTCGGATATGGCCTTGTTGATTGATGCCATGGACACTCTGTATACAAAAGAGGTGGAGATATTTTGTTTGGTTTCATCTGATAGTGATTTTACTCCGCTGGTATTGCGGCTTCGTGCAGAGGGCAAGCAGGTAATAGGTTTTGGTAAACAAAGCACTCCGGCACCTTTTGTGAATGCTTGCAGTAAGTTTTTGTTTCTCGATGAGAGTCCTGCAAATAAGAAGTCAAAGAAGAAGGTGGCGGTCAAACAGCTCAAAGGCAATTCCAAGTTGATAACCACTTTGAAAAATGCCGTTAAAGAGGCAGCGGGGGACGACGGGTGGGCGGTGCTTGGTCCGGTGGGTTCGCATATTTCCAATCAAGGGCCATTTGATCATCGAACTTATGGCTTTAAGAAATTGAGTGATCTGTTTGCGTCGATTGATATTTTTGAGGTGGAGCAGGTTCAGCGCGAGCAACAAAACGTGATACGGGTGCGCTTAATAGGGCCGCATCCTGCTTGAATATTGAAGCGACCATTTCACAGAGTCTTCAAATATTCGATCAAGGCGGTGCGTTCTTGATCACTGAGCTCATCGGCGAAGTCGTGGCCTTGGTTGCCGTAACCGGGCAGGGTGGTGTCGTAGATTTTGCTATCGCCTCCGCTGGCGCGTTTTTGATAATTCCAACCGACGGTTTTAAAATTGTAATCAGAGGTGTTGAAACTGCGTTGCCAGAATTTGGGGCGTAGTTTGCTGTTGAGCAGGGTGAGCAAGTCGGGCACGGAGCCGTTGTGCAAATAAGGGGCGGTGGCCCAGATACCATCGAGAGGGGGCGCGATGTAACCGTCACCGGGCTCTAGTCGGGCGGCGTGTGGGCCCTTGCCGAACCAGCTGTTGGCGTAAGTGTGACTGTCCACGCTGCGTTGCCAATCCGATAACATGGCATCGGTTTTGATGGTATTCAGCTTGATCATGTAATTGGGGTAGTCGGCTTGTGGACCGTGTTTGCCATGACAGCGGACACATTCCTCGGCAAAAATCTGTTCGCCTTGTTGGGCCAGAGCGGTGTTGATGTTGTCTGGCCAGCTGGGGGCTTGCAGGGTAAGCAGGTAGGCATGCACATCGGCGAATTTTTTATCGATTTCGACGGCTTCGCTGCTGTCCTTGAGAGTCAATAAGCTGGAGGCCATCATCAAACGGGCAAAATCCCCACGTCCGGATCCGGTGTAGTAGAGCGCGTTTTTTTTCTTTAACAACCACAGCGCAGGTACATCGGTGGGGATCACCGTTTGTTTTTTGTTTTCCTTTATTGCCGGGGGATTTTCGATCCATTCTAGGGTAAGAGGATTGCGGTGGCGTCCGAGTACAAATGCGAGGTTGTCGGCGGGATTGACACCGCGCACGCGGGTTTGAATCAAGGGAGAGACGAGCAGAAAACGATCATGCAGGGTTTTGTAGGCCTGACGCTGGGGGGAGTCGGCTCCGTGCATGGCAAGGATCATTTTGTCGACCATGTCCACTGTGGAGGTGCGGTCGGCGCTGAAGTCGACGATTGAATTGCCTAGCCCAATGATAAATTTGCCGTTAAGGGTCTGGGCGTGGCAGCGCAGGCAGTTGGAAGTCACTACGCGCACGCCGTTGGGCGCGGTGACGGCGGTGTAGTGGTAGGCCAGAGCGGCTTGATCCCCTTTACGCTTGAGTTGGTTTTTGCCCGCCGGGCGAGCCATAGTGAAAAGGTCGATCGGAATGCCGCTGACGATGTAGTCACCTTCGACCAGGTAGCGGTAACCTTTTTTGGGATCCCCGGGGCGTTGTTCGGAGACTGGGATGCGGGTGCGGTAGCGTGATTTAGGGGTGTCTTTGTTAGATGAAGGATCGTCTGCCGCCAGCATTGCAGATGAAAGTGAAACAGCAGCTAGGGCGGCTATTAGGAGGAGTGATAAGCTCGGCCATTTTGGGAGGGTGAATTGCATCGGGTAGGTAGGCGTGGGGCTAGCTGTTTTTTGAGAGAAGAAGCGTGTAGCTCTGATAAATAACATATCGAAACTGAAAGGGGTTGACAACAGAAAACGGGGCAGGCGGAGCGCCCGCCCTGCAACTGATCCAACGCTAACCGCATTGTAAGGCGAGCGCTTCGTTTGCCCGTAGGGTTCGCTGAACTAAACGCTGGCTTTTTGCTGTTCGACCAGATCCTGGATGACGGTGACGTCTTCCAGGGTGGTGATGTCGCCACTGATGTCTTCACCGGCGCAGATTTGCTTGAGCAGGCGTCGCATGATTTTACCACTGCGGGTCTTGGGCAGGGCGGGGGCGAAAAAGATTTGGTCGGGTTTGGCGATCGCACCGATCACTTTTCCAACATGGTTGCGCAGTTCGGCATTCAGTTCGTCGCTGACTTCGATCCCGCCTTTGACGGTGACATAAGCGACGACGCCCTGGCCTTTGATTTCGTGTGGGCGTCCGACCACGGCGGCTTCGGCCACGACTTCGTGACTGACCAAGGCGCTTTCGATCTCGGCGGTGCCGAGGCGGTGTCCGGATACGTTGAGCACGTCATCGAGGCGACCGACGATCCAGATGTAACCGTCGTCATCACGACGTGCTCCGTCTCCGGCGAGGTAATAACCTTGTTCTTCGTATTCTTTCCAGTAGGTCTCGACAAAACGGTCGTCATCGTTCCAGATGGTGCGCAGCATCGAGGGCCAGGGTTTGCGCACGACCAGTTTGCCTCCTTCGTTGGGGCCGGTTTCGACTCCCATTTCGTCGACAATGGCTGCATCGATGCCAAAAAATGGTAAGGTGGCAGTGCCCGGGGTGGTGGGAACGGCACCAGGCAGTGGAGTGATCATGATGGCTCCGGTTTCGGTCTGCCACCAGGTATCGACGATCGGGCATTTCTCGTTGCCGATCTTGGTGTGGTACCACATCCAGGCTTCGGGGTTGATTGGTTCGCCGACGGTGCCGAGCAGGCGCAGTGAGCTGAGGTCGTGTTTGTTGACCAGTTCGTCACCGGCTTTGATGAAAGCGCGGATGGCGGTCGGGGCGGTGTAAAAAATGCTGACTTTGTGTTCTTCGACGATTTGCCAGAAGCGGCTGAAGTCGGGTTGGTTAGGCGCACCTTCATACATCAGTGCGGTGGCTCCGTTGGCCAGTGGGCCGTAAACGATGTAACTGTGGCCAGTGATCCAGCCGACGTCGGCGGTGCACCAGTAAACGTCGTCTTCCTGTAGGTCGAAGACGTATTTGCTGGTGACATAGGTGCCGACCATGTATCCGCCGGTGGTGTGCAGGATGCCTTTGGGTTTGCCGGTCGAGCCGGAGGTGTAAAGGATGAACAGCGGGTCTTCGGAGTCGAGTGCTTCCGGTGGGCAATCGTTGCCAACACCCTCGATGGAGTCGTGCCACCAGATGTCGCGATCAGCAAGCATGTCGATGTCATTTTCCGTGCGCTTGAGTACGATGACGGTTTCGATTTTGTCGGTGCCTTCACCTTTGAGAGCTTCATCGACGTTGCCTTTTAGTGGAACGACTTTGCCGCGACGCCACCCGCCGTCGGCGGTGATGATGGCCGTGGCACCCGAATCTTGAACGCGGTCGCGAATGCTCTCAGCACTGAAACCACCAAAAATAACCGAGTGAATGGCACCGATGCGCGCGCAGGCCAGCATGGCGATGGCGGCTTCGGGCACCATCGGCATGTAGATGATGACGCGGTCACCTTTTTTGATGCCTTGTTTTTTCAGTCCGTTGGCAAATTCGCAAACCAGCGAGTGAAGCTCGCCGTAAGTGATTTTACGAACGTCGTCCTCGGGTTCGCCGACAAAAAGGATGGCCACTTTGTCTTTGCGCGGGCCGTCGAGGTGGCGGTCGAGGCAGTTTTCGCTGATATTGACTTTGGCACCGGTGAACCATTTGGCAAAAGGGGCGTTGTCCCAGTCGAGCACTTTGTCCCAGGGTTTCTGCCAAGTGAGTTCGCTGGCTTCACGGGCCCAGAAGGTATCGGGGTCGTCGATGGATTCTTTGTAAAGCTCCTGGTATTGTTCGAGGCTTTGGATGCGGGCTTTGGCGGAAAATTCAGCTGGCGGATTAAAAACGCGGGCTTCGTCGAGGTGGGATTCGATGTTGGTGCTCATGGTTCTAGGAGTTAGAAGGTAGAAGTGAGGAGATAGAATATTCGGTAGGGCGGGACGGTAACAAGAATTGTGGTGGGGCTCAAATCTTTTTCTGCGCCCGTGCCCGTTTTGTTTTTTTCGGCAAGTTGTTTTGCATCATGGCGGCTTCGATTTCCTGATGGCTGAGGATTTTCCATTTCCCCGGCAAGAGGTCGTGAGCCATGAGGTTGCCGATGCGGATGCGTTCGAGGTTTTTTACTCGGTAGCCGAGTTTGTCGAACATGTTGCGGATCTGGCGTTTGTATCCTTGAGTGAGGACGACACTGACCCGTCTCACACTGAGCGGTTTGACGCTTTTGGCCACGGCCAGGCCGTCCTCCAGACGAATGCCTCGGGTGAGGCGTTCGATGTGGTCGTGGTTGAAATTTTGATTGAGAGTGACGTGGTATTCCTTCTCAATTTGATGTTTGGGATGTGAGAGATGCTCGGAGAGCTTGCTGGCGTTGCTGAGTAGGATGAGTCCGCGGCTATCTTGGTCGAGGCGACCGATGTGCGGCAGGTGATGAAAGGCGGGCGGTATCAGGTTGTAAATGGTGTCGCGCCCCTGTGGGTCTCCGCGAGAGCAGAGGAAGTCTCTGGGTTTGTTGAGCAAGATGGTGGTCTCGCGTGCCTGCTGCAGGATCATGCCGTTGTGGCGAACGGTGTCACCGGGCAGTACCCGGGCGCCCATGTTTTTGCAGGTTTCGCCGTTGATCTGGATTTGTCCGGCGGCGATGAGATTCTCGCAGCCACGTCGCGAGCCAAGTCCGCAGGATGCTAGAAAGCGGTTGAGGCGGATGCCTTCACGTGATGTCGATGATCGGGAAGGCATGAGATCGAGGATCTGTTTTTGAGGGCGTGTTGTTTTCTTCGCCGAAGGGGCGTGAAAAGGCACTCTAAGTTAACTAATCATGGACAGGTTGCCCATGCTACGCAGGGATGCCTGCGTGGCGGACTTTAGGCGTCGGGTTTGGTTTTTGGCAAGCCAAGAGGCGTGGTGCCTTCTTTCCATTCGCCGCGTTCGCGCATCAATTTGATGCGTTCAAAACGTTTCAATACGCTGCGTTTAGAGCCAACGCTTTTTGAACCTTTAAGACTGGGATGTTGAGACATAATACCAAGAATTGAATGTTTTTTACTGAGCCCTCGTGGAGGGGCGGCGAAAGTAGACGCAGTATGAGGGAATTGCAAGCGATGCTTCAAATTTACTTGCGGGGAGGATTTGCAGGTGTGAATGCAGAAAATCGCAGCAGGAAAAAGTCAGCAGGAATAAA
>JAJRVS010000317.1 GCA_024277195.1 Verrucomicrobiota bacterium
ATTCAGCTGATTCACCGTATCGATCACATCCCTGCGACCCTTGCGCGACATACCCTTGGGATCCGTCAGATACAATACCGGATCGCCCTTGGCACGGAATTCAACCCCCTGATGCACCGTCGGCAGAAAACCACTGGTCCAGACATTTTTCCCTGAAGCCGGACTGCCACCATTTTTGAGCACCACAAAAGTCGGTAAATTTTTACTCGCTGAACCTAAACCGTAAGAAACCCAAGAGCCAAAACTTGGTCGCCCCAAGCGACCAAACCCGGAATGCATGAACAACTCGGCACCACCATGATTAAATACGTCCGTCTTCATCGAGCGAATCACCGTCAACTCGTCGGCCACCGTTCCCATATGCGGCAACAGCTCAGACATATCGATGCCCGCTCTGCCGTGTTTTTTAAATTTATACGGACTGCCCAAAGCGGTTGAATTGGCATCGACAAAAGCAAAACGCACCCCGTCGGTCATCTCCCTAGGCAAGACCTTGCCTTCAAAACGATTGAGCACCGGTTTGGGATCGAGCAAATCAATTTGCGAGGGTGCCCCCAGCGCATGAATGAAAATCACATTCTTTGCCTTGGCCGGATACATCGACGGCAGAACTTCTGTCTGACTACGCGCAGCCAGAGCATCGCGGCCCATCATCGACGCTAAAGCCATCGAACCGATTCCCATGCTTCCCTGTTTGAGAAACTCACGGCGTGCCAGTGCTGGCAAATTTAAAGAGCATGGGTTTTTAGTCATGGAATTATCGTTTGATGATGGTTTCGTCCAAATTCAATAAAGTGTGTGCCACATAAAACCAGGCCGCCAGATCCGGGTCACCGTCCAAGCCCTCGACCTTAAGCGCCTTCACCAGATTCGGCTGCCGCTGGAACTCACTCCGCTTGCCCTGATATAAATTCAACATAGCCGCCAACTCGACTTGATTGGCTTCACGAGCCACACACAACTTGAACCCATACGCCGCCCGCTCAGCTGGCTTAGAGCTTGGCTCATGCTGCACCATCCGCCGTGCCAACGCCGCTGCTGCCTCCAGATACACCGGGTCATTCAATAATACCAAAGCCTGTAAGGGCGTATTGGTGCGCACCTGTTGCGTTTTGCAATCTGCCCGATCCGATGCGTCAAAAGTAGTGAAACTCGGATACATCGCCCCCCGGCGACGCACCACATAGATGCCGCGACGATAGCGCTGGGTTCCCGTAGACGTGCGGTATTCAGGGTCCTTCACCCCCACGATCATTGACCACAAACCGTCCGGCTGTTCTGGCCGAACCGGAGCACCGCCGATCCTCTCACTGAGCAAGCCACTGATCTTGAGCGCATTGTCGCGCACCATCTCAGCATCCATGCGCACCCGCGATCCACGCGCGTAAAATCGATTCGGCACATCTTTATTTCTATCCGCTTCCGTACTATCCGATGATTGTCGGTAGGTGGATGACGTCACCATCAGGCGCAGCATCTGTTTCATCGACCAGCCCTGTTCAACAAATTCCACTGCCAGCCAATCCAACAATTGTGGATGGGTCGGCCAGGTTCCCTGCAGGCCAAAATCCTCGGTGCTCGCCACCAGACCTTTGCCGAAAATTTCCGCCCACCAGCGATTGACCGTTACTCGTCCCACCAAGGGATTATCCGCATCGACCAACCAACGCGCGAGCCCTAGGCGATTTTTCGGCAAGCCCTCTTTCATCGGATGCAGGGCCAAGGGGGTGGAGGGAAACACCTCTTCCCCGGGAGTGATCAAATTGCCCCGAAGAAACACGTGGGTTTCACGTTCCTTTTCTGCACTTGCCATCACCAGGGTCAACGGCGGTCGAACTTCAGCCAGTTGTTTTTCTAATTTCTTCTGCTCTTCGATCAACTTTAGAATCGGCTTTTTGCTAGAAAAAAAGGCCTTCTCCAGTCGCTCGCGCTGCTTCTCGTTCATCTTAGCAAATGGAGTATCGATCACTCGTGTCAGCGCAGCCATCGGCTTTTTTACCCCTTGCTGTTTGCTGAACCAGGCTTCCAATTGCTGCAAAGCCTGCGCCTTGGTAGCTTCAAGCTGGGCACCATTTTTCTCCACCACTTGAATCAAGCCTTCAAACTCCGCTTTTCTCCGCGCGGAAACCGGCAACTCGATCCCGGCACCCTGATAAGTTTTCCGGCCGGTGGGATTAGGGACCACTTCACGCACATCATTGTTAAAAAAAGCGTAGAGCTGATAATATTCATTCGTCGTGATGGGGTCGAACTTATGCGTATGGCATTGCGCACAAAGCAAGGTTTCCCCCAACCAAACCGTGCCCGTGGTGGTGACCCGATCCGAAAGAACGGCAGCCCGCACTTCGTCAAACTTCGTTCCTCCAGCCAGATTGGTCGCCACCGCACGAAGAAAGCCGGTAGCGATTTTTTGCGCCCGCGTCGAGTTTGGTAACAAGTCGCCGGCCAGCTGCTCGATACTGAATTGATCAAAAGGCATGTCCGCATTCAAGGCCCGAATCACCCAATCCCTGTATGGCCAAATGGTTCGCATCTCATCATGCTGGTAACCATTCGAATCGGCATACCGCGCCAGATCGAGCCACGGACGCGCCCAGCGTTCGCCAAAACGGCTTGAGGCCAAAAGATCATCAACCTCCGCCTGATAAGCCTGTTCTGAAGGATCCGCGGCAAAAGCCTCAACCTGCTCTACGCTAGGCGGCAGACCGGTCAAATCGAGATACAAACGCCGCAGTAGTATCGCGGATCGCGCTTCATCCGACGGGCGCATGCCCTCACTTTCTATTTTTGCGAGAACAAAATGATCAATCGCATTGCGTGGCCAGCCCTTATTTCTCACCACCGGCAGAGCCGATTGTTTTGGTTTCACATAGGCCCAGTGACGATCATACTTCGCCCCCTGCTCGATCCACTTCTTCAGCTTGTCCTTTTCATCTTCGCTCAAAGGCTTGCCCTTCGGCGGCATCACCTCGTCAACGTCCTCGGATAAAACCCGGATCATCATCTCACTGTTTGCGACATCACCCGGACGGACTGCGCTTCGCCCATCATGCTTCTCTATCGCCCCGTCTCTGTTATCCAACCTCAAATCCGCCTCCCTCGATTCCTCATCACCACCATGACAAAGGAAACACTTGTTTGATAAAATGGGACGTATATCCCGATTATAATTCACCTCTTCTGCCTGACTCTGAAAAACCAGACCCCATGACAATGATAAGATAAACAAACCGGTTTTCATACGCAGCGTCAGTCCAAAAAACCCATAACCACTGATTTCACTGATGCACACTGATGTAGTGGAAGAAGTTCTGAAATCACAATCAGTGCTTATCAGTGGTCTCAGTGGTTTTATTCTTAAATTAAAAGAACGTTGTGTATCCTGACGCAGCATATTTATAAGGGTAGCAGTTCGATATTTTTCCAACGAGCAACGGCTCCAGTTGCCCAGCGATTTTGATCTCCACTGTGGACCTCAAGACCAATCCGGCCAGCACGCCCGAGCAATTTTGCCGCCACCTCCCGATCATAGTTTGGAGCTTTCAGGGTGGCTGTATCAAATTCACAAATTTTCACCCCATTGATCCAAGTGGTGATCCTGGGATACTTGCCTTCACAACGAATCTTAAAACGATTCCAATCGCCGAACTTCCACGTTTTCAAAAAGGTCTCCGCCGGAGCGGCGTAGTCCGATGGCAGCGCATGGTATTTCTCAACTGGACGCCTGCCCGCCAGCGGTTCACTTTCAACCTTCAAACCAACCGGCTCCCCTTTTTCATTGCGCCGTGCCGAGAAAAAATAAGGACTGTTGCGAAAACCCCCAATGCCTTTGCCGAAGACAAAACCAATGCCACCCTGCTTGCGGTGATCGAGTAAAATTTGAAAACCCTGACCCAGGTCCGTCGTGCGGATATAGATTCCCGTATCCACACTCCAGTCCGGCTTGGCATCAAGTGACAGTTCAAAGTCGGCGTATTTTTTATCGCTGAACAACCATCCCCCAATTCGTGATCCCGGCGGATCCTGCCCGCCCACAATCATTCCGTCCACTACCTCCCACTTGCCTTTGCTCGTCAGGCATTTCTGGTAATACGGACTGTCCACCCCCTTCACCTCGGCCCCCGGATATTTTGCCGTCGGCACCCGCGACGCTTTATGCCAGCCCTTCAGACTTTTGCCATCAAACAGGGAAATACTCGTTTTACCCGACGCCCCTTTATCAGCGGCGACCAACTCTCCACCAGCACCAATTACCATCCCGGCCATGCCTGCCGCAGAACAAGTCTGCAAAAAACGGCGACGAGGGATATGGCAGGAGCAGGCTTTCATTGATACAATCTAATTCACCGGCACCACTCCCACAATCGCACGAAGGTGTGAGGGGCGGCAGTTTCTACTCACAGCTCCCGAACTTCGATATTTTTCCAACGCGATACCGCTCCGGTGGCCCAGCGATTCTGATCGCCACTATGAACCTCGAAGCCTATCAACCCTTCCCTGCCCAGCAACTGAGCCGTTTTTTCGCTATCATAATTCGGAGCCTGTAGCGTAGCGGTATCAAATTTACAAATTTTTACCCCATTGATCCAGGTGGTGATTTTTGGATAATTGCCTTCACAGCGAACCTTAAAGCGGTTCCAATCCCCAAATTTCCAGGTCTTCAAAAAAGTCTCCACCGGAGCGGCGTAGTTCACCGGAATCGGATCAAATTTGCCCAGAGGCTTTTTCTCCTGCTGCAAAGCAATCGGCTTGCCCTGGTCATTGAATTTCGCCGAGAAAAAATAGGGGCAGGCCAGAAAGCCGCCAATACCC
The DNA here is from genome assembly GCA_024277195.1 of Verrucomicrobiota bacterium. GTDB lineage: Bacteria > Verrucomicrobiota > Verrucomicrobiia > Verrucomicrobiales > DEV007 > JAADHD01. The sequence continues at coordinate 4,813 of JAJRVS010000317.1, forward strand.
TTTCCAAACACAAAACCAATGCCGCCCTGTTTGCGATGATCGATCAAAATCTGAAACCCCTGACCCAGCTCTGTGGTGCGAATATAAATCCCCGTATCGATGCTCCAGTCTGGTTTGGCATCGACCGTCAATTCAAAATCAGCGTATTTCTGATCCGTAAACAACCAGCCGCCGATACCCGACCCGGGAGGATCCTGTCCTCCGACGATCGCCCCGTCCACCACCTCCCACTTGCCTTTGCTCGACAAAGCTTTCTGGTAATTCGGGTGCTGTTTGCCTACCGTTTTGGCTCCGGGATATTTGGCCGTCGGCACCCGCGATGCCGAATGCCAGCCCTTCAAAGTTTTGCCATCAAAGAGCGAAACGGGCGTCTGAGTCGTTTTGGCCGCTTCCACTTTACCACCTGCCCCTGAAGCCAGACTCGCAAGACTTGCTGCTGAGCAGGACTGAAGAAATTTGCGGCGTGAGGGGTAGATTTTTCCATTCATGGAAAGACCCTAGCCCGATGCGGCTGACTCGACAATCGCACGATGGTGTGAGGGACATAATGGCGGCATCTCTTTCGTAGGATGGATTTCCATATCCGTCCCGCGAAGCCCACGCCTCTCTCGACAGATATGGAACCGTAGCGTCGAGGAGATAGCCAGAGGCAAACCCCTCATCCAACTTTCCTCAAATAATTTTCTCCCGGATCGCTTTGGCCACCGCTCCGGTATTGGTATTCACATGCAGCTTTTCATAAATACTGCGCAAATGAGTGCTCACCGTATGCGAGCTGATGTCCAATCGATCCGCGATCTCTTTTTTAATCAGCCCATCGGACATCAGCGCTAGGATTTCCTGTTCTCGGGCGGTCAGATCGTAAGCACTATTTTTCTTTCTGGCAGCAGGCTGTTTGGAAAAAAACTCCAACACTCGACTCGCCACTTTCGGCGTCATCGGTGCTCCACCCTCCCTCGCCTGACGGATAGCATCGGCAATTTCCTCCACCTTGGAAGTTTTCAACAAATACCCTGATGCCCCGGCACAGAGCGCACGGAAGATTTTATCGTGATCGTCAAAAACCGTCAGAATAATCACATTGGCAGCGGCATGCAGTTTGCGGATCTCCCCCAAAGCTTCAATCCCGTCCATACCCGGCAAACCCACATCCAGCAAAACCACATCAGGATCACCCGCCGATTCGAACTGTTGCTGTGCTGCTTCAAAAGAATCAAAAGCCCCGCCACAAATCATGCCCGCTTCACTATCAATCGCCCGCGCCACACTGCGCCGATACGAAGCATTGTCCTCGATCAGCCAGACCACGATGTTTTCACTTTTATTCATTTTCTTCCTTTGACTCCGTCTATCTCCACTGCGTTCCGGTTGTGTAACTCTGTGACCTCTGTGGTGAAAAAATCTTCTCTATACATTAAAC
>JAJRVS010000318.1 GCA_024277195.1 Verrucomicrobiota bacterium
AGCTCCCGATTTGAGAACGTCTGCTTTCACCACAAAGCTGTTTCCAGAAACGTATTTGGTTCCGGCCTTCAATCCCGATAGAATTTCCACCCATTCACCGTCACGATGTCCCAGCTCCACAATAGCAATTTCATAGACCGTTCCATTCTGCATGAATACGACGTCCCAATCACGGAACTTTTGCAAAGCGCTGTCTTTGACAACCACGGGAACTACCTCCTTTTTCACCACTACCTCAGCATTCACAAAAAGACCCGGCAGCCACTCTTTGTCTGGATTCGCGAGCTCGGCACGGGCGAGCATTGTCTGGGTATTTTCGGCACCGAATGGAGACAGATATACAATTGCAGCTTCACCTTTCGGGCCACCATCACCACTATCAAGGAGGATTTCTTGCCCCTTTCGCAAGAGCGAAAAATCATGCCGATGCACGTTCAATTCAACCCACACCGAGCTAAGATCAGCAACCGCATAAATCAACGAATCGTTGGAAACAAATTCACCCAAAGCGATATCGTGATGAGTCACCGTGCCATCTAACAGTGAAATAATATTGTAGGGTTGCAAACTTTCGTTGCTTTCCACAACCGCCAGCACCTCGTTTTTGGCCACCTCATCACCAAGGTGTTTTCGAGCTTCTTTTACGATCCCGGGATAACGTGGATAAACATGCATCACCCGTGTTTCATTAGGAATTATCTTCCCGTTCATACTAACTGTTGTGCGCATCGTTCGTGATCCAGCGACCTCGAACTGAAGTTCAACGCTGGCCGCCGCTTGATCAGAAATTTCAACCCTCCCTTCATAGGATTCGTATTCCCAGGCATATGATTTACCGGCATACTTCGCTACAACCTTGACATCGAATGAGTGGGGCTCTTCGACGACCAAATCCCCAACAAGGTAATCATCTTGTTTTTTGAACTGGAACTTATCAACCCTCCCGGCAAATCGATGCAACTCGATCACTAGATCAACTTCATCCAGGTTTAAAGGCTCTCCATTCAAAAAAGGAAACAGCCGAAACTGTGGCGGAATATCCGGTTCGTAGATCGTCACTTCAACAGCAAAGTCTCCCTCGGAAAGTAGGCGGCCATGATGCGGCCCCCGAGGATAATCGGACTCCTCTGCCTCCCCATGCCCAGCACCTTCAGCAGCACTATGCTGAGGCTCTAACTTTAAAATTTCTTTTCCTCCCCAAACGCCTGCTAACAGGATGGCGATAATTGCAATTAGTTTAATAAGTGGTTTCATGTCAGTTTATTCTGATAAGTGTGTTTTTAGGCTGGCTGCTCCGGTCAACCCCTCTATTTGCGCCAGTGCAACCCGGTAGTTAAAAAATGCCTGAATGAGTTGCAGCCGGGCAGCACTAAGTGTGCGTTGAGTATCTAAAACTTCGAGATAACGAAACAAACCCAATTGATAACCATCATTGGCTTGCTTTTGGGCGATCTCCGCTGCCGGTAGAATTTCATCGCGTAAAACTTTAATTTTAGCGTGACTGCTTGTGAACTTCCGATACGCTGCTGTGAGCTCGGCACCGAGCTGAATAACTACTGCATCACGCTGCACTTGCACCTTTTTTTGCTGTTCACCAGCTGCCCGAATCCCGCCTTGGTTACGATTGATCAACGGCAAAGGAACCGATACCCCCACTACAAAAGCCGTATCATCGCTTATATTGTAACGCCTAACCCCACCCCAAAGCGTTACGTCCGGCTTACCGGTCGCGCGAGCCAGATTCAACGAAGCTTTAGCGCGTTCACTCTCTGCTTTATAGCTCAACAGGCGCGGATTTGTTTCCAATTGATTGCGTAATTCCTGAAGTGGCGCAACCGGAGCAATGCTCTCAAACTCACCTAGGACTCTTGAAAACCTTGGCTCCACCACCCCCCATTGAGAGCTTAGTTTTTCTCGTGCTGAGAAAAGGGTGCGTTTTGCCTGATCCACCTCGACCATCGCAGAAGATATGGCGATTTTTGATTTTGTTAATTCCAAAGGATTGCCTTTCCCCGCCTCGATACGTCTCTTGATCACAGGTTCAAACTGCCTCGTCAATTCCACGATCTCCTCGTTGACAATAATGCGCCTTTGAGCTTCCAACACATCAATGAATCGCAGCGCGGTTTGCACCAACACCGCGCGTTTCTTTATTTCGTATTCCAGACGTTTCACCTCACGTTGGGAGCGTGCAAGGTTGGTTCGAAAATTTCGTTTGCCGCCACGTTCTATCAACTGGCCTAGCGAAAGGGTTGATTCAGTGGAATTCGCCCCTCTAAACGCACCCGACCCCCCGAATGCTTCAATTTCAGTATCTAGCGTCGGGTTAGGACGCAGGTTTGCTTGCAGGATAAGGGCATCCGCCGATCGAATATCATACTCAAAACCGATCAGCTCCGGATGGCCTTTCAGCGTTAATGCCAAAGCATTGTTAAGCGTCAGGCTTTTAATACTCTCCGATATAACGTTTTCTGTAGTTTCTTGAGCTTCTAGATCAATAACACTCAAAAAATGTAGCGCCGTAAAACACGCTACCATTATCAAATTTAAATACCTTATGCACCCCCAATTTAGGGGAGCTCTCGAACTTCGATTCGTCAAAATTTTAAAATGATACATGATTTTAGAGTGCAGATAAAAAGGCGCAGCAGTGCCAGAAAGTAAGAGTCATCAATGCAAATAATTGTACATTGACCGAGAAGCTGGAGCTTAAAGTCCCAAAGAAAATATCGAGATCTTTAACGTCCAAATCGCTTCCACCTCAGAGCAGGTAGACGCCAAAAACCTCCCGCAAGGGAATTCGGGCAGGATCCGTTTTTTGCGGAGGGGAGGGATCGATAAAATTTCGGAAATCCGAAGGTTCAAATCGTCTGACAAGATATGATTCGGAAAAAAGTGTGACCGGACACACAGGTAAAACAACAGAGGCCGACGCAAGTTGTAGGATTCCGCTGTCTCGAGAATGATCAAAAACCGTATGCTCCCCGCTATCCTCGTGATCCAACTCTTCATGTTCAACATGCTCATCTGTTGCAACCACAAAGTCATGGTCTCCATGAGACGAACTTGCATGGGGATGATCCAGCAGTAACTCTACAACATGATGCGCTCCACCTGGGCATAAAATCCAGATAGAGAGCCAAACGGCTAGAGCTTTGTTTAATAGTTTCAAGTTGCGAATCGACGTAAATGAACTTTAGACAGGGAATCTAGACCCGACCTATTTGAAGTGTCAAGAAACAATCACTTCTACAAACTGAAATTTGCAGCTCGAGATCGCGATGGGTGAACGCCGGTGGGGATAACGTGCATCGCAACGCCGTTCTCGGCTTGCTTGTCGGAGCCACCACCGAATCTTTTCCGGAGCACCTCCGCGAAGGACTCTCCGACGCGGAAGCATTACAGCATGAGATCGACGCCTTCGTCGAAGTCACTGCGTCAGGAGATGTTTGGTAGAATCCGAGAATTAGGAGTCATGCGACCAATCATAAATATTGTCATTTTCCAGATAACCTCATTCCATACGCTCCATCTCGACACGGACGACAATGGACACTACGCAATCATCATCACGCACGTCTCTTTTGTGGGCGGATAAAGTCGCCTCTCAGCAATTCAATCTCGTCCATCATAGCGCAGCCTTCCATATGGTCATTTACCATACCCATAGCCTGCATAAACGCGTAGGCGGTTGTCGGGCCAAAGAACTTCCATCCACGTTTTTTTAAGTCTTTACTAAGAGCTAGAGAAGTATTTGTGATGCTGGGAATCACGTGTTTTCGCTCGTCCTTCCCAGCATGGGTCTCTTTGGCATCCGGCTCCCATTGCCAGATATAGGCGGCCAGGCTTCCAAACTCATCCACGAGTTCAATGGCGCGGCTCGCATTGTTTATGGTCGCCTCGATTTTTCCTCGGTGGCGAACAATGCCCTTATCCTGGAGAAGTCGAGATACGTCCCGGTCGTCAAACCCCGCTACCTTGTCGAATTCAAAACCAGCGAACGCTTTGCGAAAATTTTCCCGCTTGCAAAGAATGGTCAGCCATGAAAGTCCTGACTGGAAACCCTCTAGGCAAATCTTCTCAAAAAGCCTAAAATCGTTATCGACAGGGCGCCCCCATTCTTCATCGTGATATCGCTGGTAGTCAGCATGATCACTGCCCCACCAACAACGCGTAACGCCATCGCTCCCTGTATGGAGATGTTCATCATCGGAATCAGGCATTGTAGTTGGGGATCATATATTTTCTAATTTCCTGGTCGATTGATTTGTTTTTCTGACGTGCCGCACAATAAATTCTTACAAAGCTAGACTTCCCAATTTTAAATAAAATTTAACTGGCGTTTGCAAGTCGCTTATAGAGAGCTCGTCATCTACCTCATCATTTACCAACTCACTCCGTAAGCTCCATGGCAGGATAATCGGTATAGCCCTCCGCCCCTTCTCCATAATAGGTCTCAGGCCGGGATTTGTTCAGTTCCGCTCTCGCTGCAAAACGCTCGGGCAGATCCGGATTTGCAATGAACTGTTGCCCCCAGGCTATCGCGTCAGCGTCTCCTGCTTCGATTAGTCCCTCACCGTCCTCCTGGCTCAGACCCTGGTTAGCAATAAAAGCACCACCAAACACCTCCTTCATCATCGGTCCCTGCCGAGGTTCCGCCAAGCCTTCTCGGACGAAAAGAAATGCGATTTCACGCAGTCTACACTCGTGTGCCACATATCCGAAGGTCACCGCTGGGTCCGAGTCTGCCATGTCATGCGCGTCACAGCGCGGAGCGAGATGCAAGCCCACACGGTCCGCCCCCCATACACTGACAACGGCATCGACCACCTCCAGCATCAATCGAGCGCGATTTTCCACCGTGCCACCGTAGTCGTCCGTTCGCAGATTGGTGCTATCCTGCAGAAACTGATCCAGCAGGTAACCATTAGCACCGTGAATTTCGACGCCGTCAAAACCCGCAAGTTTTGCATTTTCCGCGCCCTTGCGGAAGTCTTCGATCACCTCCGGAATCTGGTCAAGCTCCAGGGCTCGTGGTATTACAAATGCTTTTTCAGGTCGAATCAAACTGACGTGCCCTTGTGCCTGCACAGCACTGGGAGCGACAGGCAATTGCCCCTCAAGATAAAGTGGATCGGATATGCGACCGACATGCCACAGTTGCAAAAGGATCCTGCCACCCGCCTGATGAACCGCATCGGTCACCAGCTTCCAACCCGCCACCTGTTCCGCTGACCAGATGCCGGGAGTGTTAGGGTAACCGACCCCCATCGGGGATACGGATGTCGCTTCGGAGATAATCAAACCTGCGGAAGCCCGCTGGGCATAATATTTCGCCATCAACTCATTGGGCACACGTCCCTTACTGGCTCGACAACGCGTCAGCGGTGCCATGATCATTCGGTTCGGAAGTTTCCAGGCTCCGATGTCGATGGCCTGGTGAAGAGTGGATTTTGATTGCATGATGTTCAGAAGGCAAATGGCTATTTTCTCAAGTAAGGCTAGTAGACTGACTTATCTGTAAATTCTTACAAAAAATTTTAAGTTGCTTGAGTTTCCCGCAGCAACACCGAGTATGCTCCTCAGTTCAGTTAGCTGTTCATCTCTAAGACCGGTCCGATGCTGTTCCAGAACAGCACCGCCTTGTCTTGCTCGTCGCAGGCGCGTAGATCAACTTCAAAACGGATCGACCAGTCGTTGAGCTCTTCCTGATCGACCAGAATCTGCTCCACCTTCCAGAGCAATGAGTCGTTGCCATCCTGAATCCGGCAGTGCTTCCTGTTTCGCGCCTCAGGGTCAAGGCGGATAAGTCCGTGATCCTCGAAATAGGCACTCATCAAGTCACCCAATTCTGCCGATGTCATGGCTTCATCTGATTGATCCGAAATGGAAAGTGCCGTTCCCCACTCACGCCGCGACAACGCTTTCACGACATCAAACACCTTCGCTCTGAGCAATCGTTGAAACGCTTTCCGGTTCCTCGTGATCGGGATTTTCTTAGCTGGTGCCTCTGCGTCCGAAACTTCCGGCACATAATCAGGATTTCGAAGCCTCTCCCACTCATCGAGAAGGCTTGAATCGATTCCGCGAAGCATCGATTCAAAATAGGATTCCGCCTCTAGGACTTGCTCCGTTTTTGCAGCGGGCGGAACCGTTTGCACGAGCACTTTAAACACTTCGGAGAGATGCTTGAGCAAAACCGCTTCGCTGCGTTCGAGGCCGTACACTTTGACGTAATCCTCGAACGACTGCCAGTTTTCAAACATCTCACGGGCGATGCACTTTGGTCGCACTGAGACCTCTTTCGCCCAGGGATGCGTCAGGACAAACTCGTTGTAAGTTGCGTAGATAAACTCTTTTCCTGGCTTCGGCTGTTCAACCTCATCGAGTCGTTCCATACGCTCATCGTATTCGATACCTTCAGCTTTCATTTCAGCCATCAGCTCACTCTTTATTTTATCGACTTGTTTTCGGATCACCACGGTAGGGTCCTCAAGAATGGCTTCCACAAGGGACAGAATCTGGAGCGAGTATTGGGGATCCTCCTGATCCAACTTCGAAATGGCTTCGAGCAGATAAAGCCCTAGAGATTGGTTCAGCGAGAAGTCCTCCTGCAGATCAATATTCAGTGCTACCTTGTAAGCTCCACCACGCTCCGATTTTGCAATGATTTTTAGCACATTGCCCTCAACCAGTCCGCGAAAGAGCGAAAAAGCACGACGTTGGAGCGCCTTCTTTCCTGGGCCGGTTTCGTGAGAACAACGAATAATTTGTCGAAGCGCGTCACAACCGTCCTCCTGCGTCCGGCTGAGCACATTCAGCAGCATTCCGTGATTCACCGAGAAACTCGAATTCAGCTTTTCTGAAGCTGATTCACGCAGCCTGAGAAAGGTTCCTTCATCCCAGTTCACAAAACCCTTCTCCGGCGGCTTTTTTTTCATCGCCTTGCTCTTTTTACCCTTGGCCGCCGCTTTTTGCTCCGCCTTGATGTTGTCAATGACATGCGGTGGGGCTTGAACCACCACGTAACCAACAGAGTCGAATCCACGTCGCCCGGCGCGTCCGCTGATTTGTTTGAAGTCACGCACCGCAAGGGTCTTCGTTTGTTGCCCTCCATATTTGAAGAGCTGGGTGAAAAGCACCGTGCGGATCGGAACATTGACCCCAACTCCAAGAGTGTCCGTGCCGCAGATCACCTTGAGCAAACCTTGCTGTGCCAATTTCTCGACCAGAACACGGTATTTGGGCAGCAGGCCAGCGTGATGAATGCCGAGACCGTGACGAAGAAATTTTTTCATCTCCTTGCCGTAAGGACTGCGGAAGTCAGCATCAACCAGATGGGCGGCGATTTTGTTCTTTTCCTCCTTCGAGCAGAAGTTCCGACTCATCAGATTCTGCACTGTTTTTGCACAGGAAAGCTGGGTGAAATGGACGAGGTAAATGGGAGCCCGATCCGCCTCAACCAGCTGCTCGATTTTCTCCTCCAACATCGTCGTGCTGTATTCGTATTCGAGCGGGACGGGACGCTCTTCCGATTTCACTAAAACGGTAGGAAACCCGTTGAGCGCCGTCAATCCTTTTTCAAATATACCGGTATCACCCAAGGTCGCCGACATGAGTAGAAAGCGCGCTTGCGGAAGAGTCAACAGGGGCACCTGCCAGGCAACGCCCCGTTGATGATCCGAGTAATAATGAAACTCGTCCATGATCACCTCGTCGACCTTCGCCTGATCACCCTCACGAAGTGCCAGGTTAGATAAAATTTCCGCGGTGCAGCAAATCACCGAAGCTTCTGCATTGACCGTGGCATCGCCGGTGATCATTCCGACATTCTCAGGCCCGAAGACCTGACAGAGCGACAAAAATTTCTCGTTCGCGAGCGCCTTCACCGGCACGGTATAAAAGGAACGGCGCCCGAGGCAAATCGATCGATACTGCAGCGCTTGAGCGACGAGCGATTTCCCCGAACCTGTCGGAGTATTGAGAATCACATTGTTGCCCGCAAAAAGTTCGAGGATCGCCTCTTCCTGATGATCATACGGTTCGATTCCATCCTCGACGAGACTGCCGAGAAAGGCATCGAGAATCTCATCGTTAGAGGGCGGTGGTGAATCTGGTTCGGGCAGCGGCAAAGACATTGCCCTACTTATAAGGCCAATCCGGCTCGATAGAAAGCGGCGAGCGGATCAGTTTTCTATGTGATCCAGTCTGTTAATTTTAAGCGTAGGGCTAATCTTCAGGAATCCCTTAAATCACAGCCCCTTTTGAATCGAGGCGATTGATCAAATGCTGATCTCGTGCGGTTACCAAATTAACTACGGTGCCCTTGCGCCCGGCACGAGCCGTTCGACCGGCACGGTGCAGGTAATTTTCCACTTCTTTAGGCAGGTGATAATTGATCACGCGATCAATATTCTCCACATCCAGACCACGAGCAGCGAGGTCGGTGGAAATCAGCAAATCCATTTTTCCCTCGCGGAAGTCTTTAAGATTATTTCGCCGCTCTAACTTGTCCATATCGCCACGGTAAACCGCACATTTGTAACCATTCTCAACCAGTTGCTCGGCAAGTTTATCACATTGCGCCCGAGTATTGGTGAACAGCAGCGATCCTCCCTCAACCGCTTGCGCGAGGATTTCTTCCAGCAGCGGGAATCGTTTTCCGTTAGGCACTTTATAGTTCAGTGTGGCCAAAGTCGAAACCTGACGATGGTGCCCCGCGGTCTCGATCAGCTCCGCATGACTGAACATTTCCTGAATCAATTTCTGAATCCCCGCCGGCGCGGTGGCCGTGAACAAAGCCATTTGACGATCAGTGGAACTCGACTTCAGGATGCGCTTGATAACCGGCAGGAAACCCTCGTCGAGAATCTGGTCAGCTTCATCAAATACCAAAAAACGAAGATCGGAAAGGTTCACCAACTCTTGCTGCATCAACTGCTCCAGTCGTCCTGGAGTGGCCAGTAGAATTTCAAACGGACTCGCCACGTTGCGGCGGGCGACTCCCATGGTGATTCCGCCGAGAGCCGAGCGAACTCTTAAACGAGTCTCATGGGTGAACACTTTCAAGACCTTGGTCACCTGCTCACCCAAATCGCTGGAGGGAACCATGATGACTGCGCGAGGTTGCCCCGCCACGGAAACAGGATCTCCCGTTTGCTCCAATTCCTTCATCTTATGCAAAACGGACAAAGCGTAAGCCAGCGTTTTACCGCTCCCGGTTTCCGCGACTCCGACCACAGATTCCCCTCTCAACAAAGCCGGCAAAGCACGCTGCTGTATTTCAGTAGGCGTGACAAAACCTTGTTTCTTCAAGGTTGATTGCAGAGACGGATTCAGTTTAAAATCTAGAAAAGACGACATGGCCTCACCTTACAACGATTACGGGGAAAAACATCGGAATTAACCTAAGCTTTTGTGAATCTAGGGATATGAAAATACCTAGGCTAAATTACTTGGTCTTCACATCATATACCTTCAGCTTTTCCACCTTACCGCTCATCAGTCTAAACCCATGTTTTACGGAGGGAACATCCCCCATATCAGAAGTCCAATCCACAAACTTACCAGCATCGTCGAAAATATAGGCCGAAAAACCAGAAGACATCCAATGAGCTCGCTCTCCAAGTAAAACCTTATATTCAACCCCGTCGTGACTGAAGATCCCTTCTCCACGAACGCCTCCACTTTTCCAATCGTAAAATTGAGCGAGGGTTTCTAAATCTGACGGAGGTCTAACATCCGTTCGCGGACCGACCACTCCAAGCATTGATAACAGCCCACAAACAATCCCTACATTTAAAAGGAATTTTACTCCCAACAAGCCCCTCTTTCTAAAAGTGCTTTCCTCTTCATTTCCCATCACGCTCATTCTAACTTTACTGACTCGAAATTGTCGAGAGCGAATCAAATACAAACAACCCTGCCCACCATCACTGAGCGATTGCGAAAAGATGCCGTGATCCGCGAACAAACAGCGTTCCTCCGCCGATGGCCGGTGTGGCCATGATGGGCTCACCAATCGAGTTGGTGGCCAGCAATTTGAACTGCGAGCCCGCCGCCATCACATACACGACGCCGTCCTCGCTTCCAAGATAGATGCGACCATCGGCACTGACCGCGGACGCGCTGAAACCGTCGGTGACTTCGGGCATGCGTCGGTAGTAGTGTTCGGCACCCGTCTTGAGATCGTACGCACCGACGATGCCACTGTTGTCGAGTGTGTGAACGACATTGCCCACGATGATCGGCGTCGGCATGTATGAACCGCGCTTGGTCTTGCTCCACGCCACTGACGGGTTTGATATTGCGCCCCTGGCAAGGGTGATGTCGCCGACCGCACCCGGGCGAATGGCAAAAATCGGACGTTCCGGTGAACGGCCGCTGGCAACGATGATTCGATCCTTTGAACAAATCGGCGTCGGTGCGGTGATCTTCGAACTACCACCCAAACGCCACAGTTCCTGGCCGGTCTCTAGGTCGTAAGCGCGAATGAAGTTTGATCCATTGGTGACCAATTCAGGGCGCTCACCCGTGTAAACCGTCGGGGTCCCCCACGACGGCAATTCGTCACGCTCGGTATTCCAAATGGTCTTGCCCGTCTTCAAGTCGATCGCTCGAACAAAAGACTCCTTCTGCGTATCGCACTGAACAAACACTTTATTGCCGTAAATCACCGGCGAACTGGCAGACCCCCACTCAAAGGTCGGCGCGTCGTAAGCACCAACATCCAGGCGCCCCAGGTCGTGACTCCAAAGCGCTTTCCCGGCTGTGCTGAACGCAAACAGACCTTGAGACCCGAACATCGCAACCACGGTTTCGCCTTCGGTCGCGGGCGTGGCATTGGCATAGGTCGCTTTGATGTGGCGCTTGTCTTGAGGGATCCCTTGCGTGGCGGTTTTTGACCAAAGGGTTTTGCCACTTCCTGCATCCAGGCAGATCACCTGCCACTGATGCACCGATTGGTCTCTCGACGCTTCACCCGATCCGTAGAGTCCTGGTTTGAACGTCGCGCCGTCTTTGCTGCTGAGCGCTGTCGTCAAATAAAGGCGATCCCCCCAGAGAATCGGGCTGGAGTGCGCCAGTCCTGGAATCGGAACTTTGAAGCGAATATTCTCACCCGATTTCACCTTCCATTTCAACGGAAGATTCTGATCTACCGCCACCCCCGAAGCGTGCCACCCTCGGAACGAGGGCCATCGCGCCATGGGCTTCCTGGCGAACAAAGGTGTGGCTGAAAAAAACAATCCACCTACCATGAATTGCCGACGCGAAAACCGAACTCGACTCAGGCCTTTCACTTGGCCACTTTCGTAAACTTGGCCGACGCCGTCACCTGACGCAGAACAGGCCACAGCGGGTGATTGGATTTCTGCGGCGAGACCGACATCGAAAGACGTGATGCGTTCATGTCTGCGATCTTGACCGATTCAATCTCAAAGCGAAGTTTTTGAGCCTTGCCCGTCTTGAACGGTTCCACCCAGTCGAGAACAGCGGTGTAGTGGCCGTCCTTACCCTCAACTGGCGTGAGGGCCAATGCAAACTTGTCAGTTTCGATCTTGGGTTGACGATCTCGCCCCACCGATGCCGCCAGCCCTCGGTAGTACTTGAGCAATTCGGTGTGAATTTGCATCTGTGTCAGCGGCTTCTGATTAGGCAGGTAGAAGACCAGCACATACGAGAAAAAATCTTCGAGATCCGGCTGGAGCATGCCCGGCGCAAATCTTATTTCTTCGATGCCTCGCAAGCTCAGATCGGGTGCAAAGCCTGTGGGCAGAATCAATCTTTCACCGCGCCACTCAGTATCGAAGGTCACTTGCACCGAATCGTCCGCCGCAAACGAGATGACGCTGATACAGGTGACGAGAAAACAAAACGACAAAACCTTGCTCATGAGAATGCCTCCGTGAAAACCCAAGTGCTGTAAATTTTCTTTTTCACTCCCCCAGCCCTCTTGACCGCCGTAGTCGCGCTTCCGCTGGACGAAGGAGGTTTCTTTACCAAACCAGGATTGAATCGGTTACTGCCTTTCATTTTTGAGATTAAAACACGTGCTTTTTCCACCGTCAAGCCCCGCGTCTTGCACCACCTCCTCTTTCTGAGTATGGTCGACGGCATGCGTTCGGTTCTCACCATTCTGTTCCTATCCCTAATTCTTCCATGCTCCGACTCCGCAGCTCAGGAGTGGACACGCTTCCGTGGGCCCAATGGGTCTGGGATCAGCACCGCTACCAGCATCCCTGTCAAATGGAGCGCAAGTGATTACAACTGGCTGATCGACCTGCCAGTACAGGGCAGCAGTTCCCCTGTGTTATGGGGCCGGCAACTCTTTCTAACTGGCGATGATGCAGAGGACGGCCAGCGCAGTATTCTCTGCATCAACACGGACAGCGGTCAAATCCAATGGCGACGTGATTATCCCATCAAGTCTCACTACTTGCATCGCGACAACGATTTCACCTCAGCAACGCCCTGCGTTGATAAAGACGGTATCATCTTCGTCTGGTCAAACCCGGAACAGGTCCTTGTGACAGCGCTAAGCTTGGATGGACAGGAAATGTGGAGTCGGGATCTTGGTCCCTATAAAGGGCTGCACGGCTCTTCGAATTCTCCGATCATCGCCGACGGGTTGGTGATACTGGCGAATGATCAGATGGATCCGAAGCGCTTTGCCTATTACCTGCCCAGGGACACGAATATGGAACCAGGAAAAAGCTTCCTGATTGCCCTCGACCGAAAGACCGGTGAGACACGGTGGAAAGTGGATAGAAAGTCTGAATTAGCCGGTTACGCGACGCCTTGCATCCGCCGCTCGAGCGGTCGAGCGGAAGCCATTTTTTCCAGTACCGCACATGGTATCACTGCGGTCGATCTACAAAATGGCCGCATTACTTGGGAAATTGACAATATCTGGGATAACCGCACGGTCAGCTCACCGCAGCTATTCGGTGATCTGGTATTCGGCAGTTTTGGCAAAGGCCTGTCCGGACAGCGTTTTGTCGCCGTTCGCCCCGAGAAACCTGGCAGCGCAAAGGGAGAGCTGGTCTATGATATAAAAAAAAATGTACCGCTTGTTCCCAGTTTTGTGGTCAAAGACAAGCTCATCTATTTGTGGACCGACAGCGGTGTGATCACCTGTCTTGACGCAGCGACCGGAAAACTGCATTGGCGGGAGCGTATCGGAGGCGAATACTACAGCTCACCCATCTGGATCCAAGGACGCTTGTATGGGATCAGCAAGCGTGGTCAAGTAGTGGTTCTGGCAGCCAGCACAAAGTTTAAGGTGTTGGCCCGAACGGAACTCGGCGAAAAGACCTTTGCCACCCCTGCCGTCGCCGATGGTGTGATGTATCTGCGTACCCAATCGCGTTTGTACTCATTGGGGAAAGCGCAATAGCTGCACATTTTGTTTCCCACACAAGTTTCACCTTATTCCAATACCTCCGCCGACTTTAATATTATCATAACTCACTAAAATAATGTAACTTATGAACAATTTTACTCATTTAAAATAACATCATACAGAACACCCCTTGCTTGGTCTCGCAATCCCCATTATTATCGAAATCCTATTCCTGCAGCCCATTCTGTAAAATTTCGCAAATTCCGTCTAAAGACGCTCAACACATGAAACCACACGTCCAACTTGCCGAGGCCACTATTCCCAATGGCACCCGCTTCTCCCTGCATAAACACGACGGGAAGTTCTACCTCAATTACAATGGGAACGAACTGATGAGCACCGACCACACCTATTCCGAGCGACTCCTGGCCGACATCGGATGCGCCGCTCTGCTCAAGGGAAAGTCCTCACGCCCAACTCATCCTCGCGTCCTCATCGGCGGTTTGGGTATGGGCTTCACCCTCAAACGCGCCCTGGAACTCGTCCGTCGTCCCGCCACCGTGGAGGTCGCAGAACTGATCCCGGAGCTAGTGGAGTGGAACCGCACTTTTCTGGTCGAACACAATGGTCCCCTGCTCGACGATCAGCGCACCAAAATTTACAACGGCGATCTCTTCGACTGCATCTCGAGTGCTAGTAAAAACACCTACGACGCACTGCTGCTTGACATCGACAACACCCCGGACGACCTCATCACACCCGAAAATGCGCGCCTCTATACGCCCGATTTCCTTGCCACGATTCGAAGATCCCTGAAGCCCGGTGGATGCGTGGCCTACTGGCTCTCGGAGCCTGCACCCAACTTTAAGAAAAAGCTTAGAAAAGCCCACTTCGACGTCGAAGAATTCGCCGCCAAGCCACATGAAAACTCAAAGCGCGCGCGCCACTGTATCTACATCGCCCGGCCTCGCCGTGAGGGCCCTAAATAACAATCCCCGTAATATCCCCTTCAAAAACCATTTTATCATTAACAAAACCCTGGGATTCAAATACCGCAATTCTCGATCTCAGTTTTTTCGCTCTTGTGATCATGAGAAAATCACATCCCGGTTCCACACTGCCGCGAAACTTCACATTATTTACCCCAGCGAAACCAAAAAACTTTTTCCCACCGGTATTAAACTTCAGATGATAAATAACGGAACTCAACTGAGCCGCCATTTCAATCATCAGCACACCAGGCATAATCGGGCGTCCGGGAATATGCCCTCGGGTCCAGAATTCCTCGGCAGTCTGTTTTTTGATACCCACGGCAAGCCCCTGCTCGAGATCAAGTGAAATCAGTCGGTCTAACTGCTCAAACTCTTCACGCTGCGCATTCAGTTCAAGAATCTCTTCTTTAGTAACGGCCACTGCATCTAAGTTGATGTCAGCCAGTTCCAAAATCGGTTGTGATGCCATGATGTCTAATCCAATCAATTACGTGTTAAAATTGCCCCTTTGATACAGGACGTGGACGAGGACCAAAAGGCCGACACCCCTATCACATACTATCAGAGTCCGTTGACTGCTAGAAATAAATGGCAAGCATTTGCAGTTGTGAACCCCGTCAGGGAAAAAACAAGAAGCATTTATTTCCAACAACGGTCACAAATACCCACCTCCGGCCTACTTGTATGCTACCCTCCCAAGTCCTTCGACATCATGGAAATCACCAACAAAACCAAAAAGCCTCTCAGGGTTCCTCTTCCAGCCGGAAAAAAACTCTTCTTGAACCCGGGAAAGTCCGGACAGATCACTCAAGCGGCGGCCGCACGCCCAGCAGTGCTCAAACTGATTGAAGCAGGAGACGTTGAACTCTCTGAAGAGGGCACCAAACGACAGGGTGGAGATAGTTCCGGCAGCACCGTTTCCAGTGTTTCACGCGACGGTAGATCCGGAGCCATGCGGCAGTCCGGTGACAAATAAGTGGCGCCCCTTAGCTGTAGTTATTATTCTACGCCAACTCACGTTCACGTTGTAACGCCCTTTTCCTCCGTGAGCTGCAACATGGAGCACTCTGTCTTCACTGGTGAAGTAGTTTAACGAGATCGAGCAACTCCAGTGACGATGATCGTGACCGTAGCTTTACGATCCGCCAAAGGCGCTGTTCCTCCAATCACATAGGTGAATGTATCGACGATCGAACCACCTTCGCCTACCCTCCGGAAAGCCGCTGAATCCGTCGGATCGTAGTCGAAGCTCCCGTCCGCGTTCACTTTGACTACCGCCCCTTTCGCACTGAGGGCATCATAGTCAATCACATCAGTGACCGGCCCCAAAACTGCCGCACGGACTTCCTGTAAGGTGAAATAATTCTTTCTCTCTCTGCTTGAATTCCGGGCAATGATACGGATCTGATCAATCGTATTACCCACAGCCAGCTCTACGTCAGTGGTAGAAACCCGCAAATGTTGGGGAGCACCATCTGGTATTGCCAAGCCTGTGGCAATACCCTGAGATTTCCCCCCACTGAGAAACTCGACGTCAAAATCATTGTCCCGGTTAACGCCTCGTGCATAGTCAATGCGGCCATACAAATCAAACACCAGCTCCCCACCTGCAGCGAGCGTCACGTCTTCTGCAATGTCATAGCTGATGATGATCGTCTCGCCAGCCGTCTCCTCAGCGTGAAAAGAACTAGATTTTGAATAATTCAATTCAGGCAGTGATGCCGTCGGATCAGAAGCATCATAGGCAAATCCATCTGTCAGTGTATTGCCTATCGATGACTCATTGTTAATGACCGTAACCACAGCTAATCCATCCGATAACCTCACGGCCGCTGGATCATTCAAGGTCAGCTCGCGAAAATTCTGCAGGACACCGCTAAAGGCTCTATCTTCGTTCACACGAAAGGTATTACTGCGCCCACGCCCATTAACCGTGACCGTAACCGTGGCGGTGAGATCGGCAAGCGGCGCCTTACCCGCGACCACATAGGTGAACGTGTCATCAAGCGATTCACCTATGCTCAAGGCCTGAAGAGCGATCGCACTCGTCGGGTCAAAACTGAAACTGCCATCCGCATTCACCACCACCACCGCTCCATTTTTACTGGTGGCATCGTGGCTTATTACTGCCGGTGAAACGGCCTTCAGAAACGCTGCCCGGACTTCCTGTAAGGTGAAATAATTAGGGTCGCCAAGCCCGTTTGAATCCCGCGCAACGATCCGAATCTGATCAATCGTAGTTCCTACATCCACTGACGCTTCAATCGTCGACACTCTGACGTGCTCGGGAGATGGCGGGTATTGAGCTGCTTGAATAATTACTCCCGCAACGGTATTCCCCACGATCACTCCATCACTGAGAAATTCCACGTCAAAATCATCATCCCGATCAAAAAAGCCTTTCTCGTTGCGGCCATACAAATCAAACACAATCACCCTACCTGCAGTCAGGGTTGTCCCGACAATATCGTAGCTAATGGTTATTATCTCACCAGCTGGCTCGTTAGCGACAAATGAATTTTTCGCCGAGTAATTCAGCGCAGGCAACGCGGCCGTAGGATTCAGGGGGTCGTAAGCAAACCCATCAGTCAACGTATTGCCAATCAAGGCACGTCCATAGCTCGTCACAGGCAGTCTATCCTGTCCTACCGCCATCGGATTGCTCAGTGCAAGCGTCAATTCGTTCCGTAACACTCCTGGAGCTGCCACATTCAGCACTTCATTTTCATCCGTGGAGTAGTTCGGATCGTCTTTCACCACTGCCTGTCCCCGACCACTGGTGAGCGATATCAGCAGTGTTGCGAAAATCGCGGCTATTCTGGGAACTCGATAGCTATGTTTCATAAAGATTCCCCGCCTCTTAACCGAGGTTGTTTCAATGTGCTGGAACTCCCCCTATAAATTGGACACAGGGAGGTTAATCCGGTCGATTTTAATTTAAGGTGATTGTTTCAAGGTTAAAGCATTTTCTTGGTTTGGACTTTTACCTAGTCCCACCCCACTTTTCCAATCTATTACCCGCCAACGAGAGTTCAAAAGCGGACTCGTCCGCCATAGCCTCGGCGACGGCGGAAGGAGTGGGATTCGAACCCACGGTAGCTTGCACTACACTCGATTTCGAATCGAGCGCCTTCGACCAGACTCAGCCATCCTTCCTGTTACCTATAAGTGTCTCAGCACTCGGGTGGCGAACCTTAGCTCAATCCATCCAAGTTTCAAGCCTACAAGTGAATCAAAATCGGAGTGGGATTGATTCCGTTTCGCAGCCGCGAAACTCCATCTGTGCTTCTTGCTCGCTTCGCTCGTAAACCTTCAGTCTCGCCTTGCGAGACGATGAGCACTCGAACCCACGGTAGCTTGCACTACACTCGATTTCGAATCGAGCGCCTTCGACCAGACTCAGCCCTCCTTCCTTTATGCCGGAATGAATATTTCCTGCAAGTGGCGCACTCTAGGCCGAAAGCTCTAGTATTCAAGCTCTCAAGTTGATGAATAACCTGCAAGCCTCACTCTCACTGCTCCCAGCAGGCGGATAGCAACTCAATCTCTTTTTTTATCCGTGTTCATCCGAGCAATCCGTGATAAAAATCAACCGCTCAAATCTCCCCATCAAAATTTTTCCAACCAGGACTTTGGCGCATATTTCTCTTCAGCCAAGCGTTGCGCCTGCTGCAACCACTGCTCCGGCGGCTGCCAGTCGATCACGCCGCTGCGCTTGCCACTCAACAGTCCTGCCAAAGCCACCTGCCAGGCCTGCCTGTTTTCATCCCCGCTCAAGCCGTCTTCCACCACACTTCCCTGATGCAACAGTCCCCAGCGGGTTCGCCGTTGAGCCGCTCCGGCCACCTTTCCCCCATCATCATCCACCACATCAAACTGCACCGGACGATCAAAACAATTGGGCGAATGATCTCCACGCGGCGAAAATGAATCCACACGATCTGTCACCAGGGCCTGCGTCCCGATTTGTTGCAAAGCTGCCACCACCTGCCGATGCACCCAGCGATAATTTTTCGCCGGAGGCAGATAATAAAACGGATGATCGCGGGAAACCACCAAGGTATAAGTCTGATCCTTACGGTGATCCACCTTGCCACCTCCAGTCCAACGCCGGATCACATCCAAGCTCTCAAGTTCGCAAATATCCATCGTTTCCCGCCAACGCTGGAAATAGCCAATCGATACCGACGGCCGCAGCCAATCGTAATAACGCAGTATCGGCACCTTGCCCGCGGATTCATGCATTTCACGCAGCAACACCTCATCAATAGCCATGTTCAAAGCCGCCGAGCGTGGCTGTTCATCACACCACACCCGCAATGGCCCCAAGCCTCTTTCAGCCAAAAAACTATCCTCTTCACTCTGCATTGAATTTAACCTATCTCCACCATTTGAAAAAGCACTGCGTTTTTCTCCGCCACTTTCCAGAAAATATAGAAAGTTAAGAAAACCTTACTTTTTACTTTTATTTATTAAAATTATAGGATACAATCCTGTCGTTCCCGTTGTTCTCTGAATGCGGGAACACTTTTTTCCCTTGTGTTGAAGGGGTTTGGGGCGGTGTTGGTTAATGGGGGCATCTTGAAACCAACGCCGTCCCTTTTTTTACGCCTCAAATCTCCGTTTTCTTCAATCGAAGAGCGTTCACGATCACCGAAACCGAGCTGAAGCTCATCGCCGCCGCTGCGATCATTGGGCTGAGCAGCAGTCCCGTAAGCGGATACAAAACGCCCGCCGCAACCGGCACACCCAGCGCATTCTATCCAAAAGCAAATAGCAAGTTCTGGCGGATATTCTTCATCGTAGCCTGACTCAAACGCCGCGCACGCACAATACCGCGCAAATCTCCCCGCACCAAAGTGATCCCGGCACTCTCGATCGCCACATCCGTGCCGGTTCCCATCGCTATACCCACCTGTGCCTGCGCCAAAGCCGGAGCATCATTGATGCCATCACCTGCCATCGCCACGATACGCCCCTCGCTCTGCAGCTTTTTCACCACATCCGCCTTACCGTCTGGCAACACCCCGGCCACCACCTCGTCAATGCCCAGTTTTCCCGCCACTGCTTGCGCGGTTCCTTTATGATCCCCGGTCAGCATCACAATTCGCAGACCTTCTTTTTTCAATTCGTCAATCGCATGTTGGGCGTCCTCCTTAATCGGATCCGCCACCGCCAGCAATCCCGCATAACGACCATCCACGACCGCCAGCACCACGGTCTGGCCTTCCTTGCGTAAATTTTCCGCCACTCCGGGAAAACCACCTGGCTCCACTCCCATGTCATTCAACAAGTCCGCATTGCCCACCGCCACCTTGCGTCCGGCCACCTGACCGGTTACCCCCTTGCCAGTTACCGAATCAAAGCCTTCCACTTTTTGCAAAGAAATTCCACGCTCCTCAGCTGCGGACACCACCGCCTCCGCCAGCGGATGTTCACTGCCTTGCTCCAAGCTTGCCAACAACATCAACAGCTCTTCTTCTTCGATGTTTTTTGATACTTGTATCGAAACCAACTTAGGTTGCCCCTCGGTCAGAGTTCCGGTTTTATCAACCACCAAAGTATCCACGCTACGCATCACCTCGATCGCCTCGGCATTTTTGAACAACACCCCGTTCAAAGCCCCCTTGCCGGTAGCCACCATAATCGACATCGGCGTCGCCAAACCTAATGCACAAGGGCAGGCAATGATCAAAACCGCCACGGCCGCCAGCAGCGCATGAGCTAATCTCGGATCGGGCCCCACCAAAGCCCACACCACAAAGGCGATCAGCGAGCAGGCGATCACCACCGGTACAAACCAACCCGCCACCTGATCCACCAGTTTCTGGATCGGCGCCCGACTGCGCTGCGCCTCGGCCACCATGTGCACGATCTGCGACAGCAGGGTATCACCGCCCACTTTATCCGCCCGCACCACCAGTGAACCGGTGCCATTAATGGTCGCTCCCGTCACTTGATCGCCAACCTTCTTTTTCACCGGCATTGGCTCTCCGGTCATCATCGATTCATCCACCGTGCTGCCGCCTTCCAGAACCTGGCCATCCACCGGCATTTTTTCCCCAGGTTTCACCCGCAACTGATCCCCCACCTGAATCTGATCCAGTGGCACTTCCTGCTCGCTGCCATCAGCGGCAATCCGACGCGCTGTTTTAGGTGCCAGATCCAGCAGTGCCTTGATCGCCGCCCCGGTCTGACTGCGAGCTTTCAACTCCAGCACTTGCCCCAATAAAACCAAGGTCACGATCACCGCCGCAGCCTCAAAATAAACCGCCACCTCACCACTCGCTCCACGAAATGAAGGAGGAAAAATCCCCGGCAGCAAAGTCGCGATCAAACTATAAACCCAAGCCACCGTCACCCCCAAAGCGATCAGAGTGAACATATTCAAACTGCGATGCCGCACCGAATCCACTCCACGTTTCAACAAAGGCCAACCCGCCCACCAAACAGCGGGAGCACTCAGAGCCAACATCACCCAATTCCAAATATGCGGTGATGCCACTGCCGACAATGGTCGTCCGGGCAACATATCCCCCATCGCTATCAGCAACACAGGCAAACTGAAAATCAACGACAACTTAAAGCGCCGCTGCATATCTATTAGCTCGGAATTGTCCTCCTCCATTTCCACACTCTTCGCCTCGAGCGCCATGCCGCATTTAGGGCAGTCACCAGGCTCATCCCGTTCGATCTCAGGGTGCATCGGGCAAGTGTAAATTGTGCGACTGCCTGATTGTGGCAAACCCGCTGATTCCAGCGCCATGCCGCACATCTTGCAGGTGCCGGGTTTATCACTTTCCTGTCCCGGACACATCGGACAAAAATACGCCGCACCAGCCGAAGGAACCACCGTCGCATGATGATGCCCCTCTCCCCCACCACAGCAGGATTTTTTTTCTTCGGGCTCAGGTTCTGGCTTGGGCGAGCAACAGTCCTTTTTAACCGGCTCGGCGGCTTCAGCTTTTTCATCACCCGAGCAACAATCCTTTGTCTCACTTTCCGCCGCGGGTTCTTCACTTGAGCAACAGCTCTTCTTTTCCACATTTTTCGCTGCCTCCGCATCATCTTCCCCCTCATGCCCACAACAGGATTTTTCTTCGTCTTTCATAAGCAGAATCAGTCAGATACTTCAATTAAAACGACAAAGCGGGAGCATTCCCTCACTTGTCCGACGTTTTAATAAGCCATCCTGCGATCTGTTTCAAAGCCGAAGTCGAAAAAGTCTGTTCAATCAGAGCATATTCGCTCGGCAATCCCGTCTCTGCTTTCTGAAACAAATGATTCAAACCCCGCATTTTCTCAACTTCAACCCGCCGATTTCCTGCCGCCAACAAATGACGTTTGATGGTCGGCAAATTGATATCAGCTAGAATTTGAAGATCCTTTTCCCCGTTCAAAACCAAAACTGGAACCTTTACTTTCGCTAAAACCCGTCCGGGATCATAAGCCAGAATCCATGAGAGCCATGGCGATTGCGCTTTCACCTGTGCAAGCTGCCATTCGAGCTGTCCTCCTAGTTCCATTAATTTTGCGCCTTCTTCCGGTGGCAGGGATTTTGTTTTCTCCTCAAATTCCATCCACATTTTCTCTGCCTTTTTTAAATCCGGCGGGTTCTGAGTCAATAATTTGTAAACCGAGCTCATAAAGCGCCGGGTAAGATCCAACATGGCATCATCCAATCCAGTCGCACGACCAAGCGCCTCATTCTGCATCAACAACATCTGATCCCCCCTCACCCCCGGAGCCGCGAGCAAGACCATAAATGCTACCCCTTTTCTTTTGTCTGCCACAATAGGCGCGATCAATCCTCCTTCACCATGCCCAATGATCCCCACCTTGCCAGCATCCACCATTTGCTGCTTTTTTAAAAACTCAAAGGCCGCCGCCGCATCGGTGGCCAAATCCATGGTAGTCGCAAATTCATACGTTCCTGTGGATTTCCCGATCCCCCTGTCATCGTAACGCAAACTCGCAATCCCCTTTTTTGCCAGATAATCCGCTATCACCGCCAAGGGTTTGTGATCATGGATCGTTCCATCACGATCCTGCGGACCAAAGTCTGAAACCAATACCACGGCAGCAAACGGCCCTCTCCCTTTAGGTACCGTCAAAGTCCCGGCAAGGCGATTATCTCCCAACTTATTAGGTATCTCCACTTCCCTCGTCTGATATGAAAAAGGTGCTTTCGGAGTCTGTGGACGATCGTAAGTCCATTTCTCTTTGGAGCGCTTCAAATCCAAAGCCAGTTGGTTGCCATCTTCCCCCATCCAGTCTCCCGACATGCGACCGCTTTTCAAAGAAACCTTACCCCGATAACTGCCCACGGTTTTGATCGAAAGATAAATATCTCGCCCTTTCAAACGAACATCCGTCATCGGCATGGGTGCTGGACTCATATCAGGAGCTCGAAACACCCCACTGATCCGCCCGCTTTTACTTTGCTCAAAATGAAACAAAAAGCGGAACTGCTTCCCTCCAAAATCCATCTCCCCCACCCAGTCCCCGCTGAGAGCCTCTTTATCTTGCAGTTTCTGGT
Source organism: Verrucomicrobiota bacterium (assembly GCA_024277195.1). GTDB lineage: Bacteria > Verrucomicrobiota > Verrucomicrobiia > Verrucomicrobiales > DEV007 > JAADHD01. The sequence goes on from JAJRVS010000318.1 coordinate 22,874, forward strand.
CTGCTGCTGACAGGCTTAGCCCGTAAGCACATACGATTAGGCCTATTATCCTACCCAAAGCTGTTTTTTTGATATTCACACTCAAGGTAGTCGCCATTAATCCTCCTTCGGTTACAAAAATCACATAATCATCCAATACACAGCCAAACCGGCACACACCATCGAAACAGGCATCGCAATCGCAGCTCGATACCACGGCCGATCCCAAAAGGCACCAGCCAGCACACTGCACAATACCAAGACCAGTAATTGCGCCAATCCCAATCCTAAATAAAAGCCTCCAAAAGCAATCGCTGCAGACTCGGCCTGCATGCCGGATACACTAAGTGTCACTGAAAACACAACCCCCAACAAAAAACCTGAGATCGCAATAACGCCCTGCCTCCACCACCGCAACTCCTCGGAAAATAAATTTTCACTCGCCAGAAAAATGATCCCCAGAGGAAGCCCCCAGGTCATTACTAAACCAGACACTCCCAGCATCCCCGACAAACTCTTTATCGCAAATACCGCCAACAGCAATCCCATCGAATAAGCTCCGGTGAACACCACCACCTGTCGTAATATGATAACCGCTTTTTTACTAAAGAAAAAGATACAAAGCACCAACAGTAATCCTTCAAAGTGACCAGAGAAAAAACTTCTCACCCCGATTTCCGTGTAATGCCCCAATGAAGAGCTCCCCTCATCCACCTCCTTATCCCCCATACTCTTCCCTGCACCAGACTCGCCCCCCCCGCCCCTGGATCCCAAGCCTTTACGATTAGTTTGATTTTTTTCCAAATCACCCATGATATCACCATCCTTCATCGCTCCCAGATTCCCCTCTTCACCTTCATCTTCACTCTTTCCCTCCACCACTTTCTCAAAAGGGTCTCCGACAATAACGGTCACCATACTAATAGGGGAACTGAACTCACCAGGATACAACACCTCAGCCCTACGGCCGGGTTTACCATTTTTGAAAGTGACCATCACCACCGCTGCTGTTGTTTCAGGGGAAACCCGCAATGAAAAATGCTCGGCATCTTTAGGAATTTCTCCAAACAAGGTCACCATCACTTTCACTTTTTGCTCCTCGATTTCAGGGTCAACATTAGGATCCTTGATCAATTCGGTCCTGGATTCTGACTCCACTTGTTTGTCGTCAAAAAATAGTATCAGCGCCTCATTTGAGAAAAAATTAGCAGCCTGTTGTGGAGACACCTTGTCGTTCATCGCTGGATCTTCCGAAGGATATATATCCATCGCCAACTCAATGCGATATTTAAGCCCCTTGGTATCGAATCGGGAAACCACCGAAACCGCCGTGACTTTATGAGCCCGCACCTCACTGGCTAAACCCACAAGAAAAAACAACAATAAACTTAAAGTTGAAACCCTGGTGAATAGAGTGCTCAGGCAGAGATTTTCTTTCATCTTTAGCTCTCTAGTTTGTTATTTAAAAAATCTTAATTCAACCTTCGCTAGGCACCACAGCTTCCATCAACGCTTTGGCACTCTTGTATTCATCCTCACTGGGTCGCGGCAAAACCCCTCCCTCCGGAAAAAGAGTCTCTGAAGAAATGCCCGTCAGATTTCCATCCAGTATTTCAAAATGATCTGGCGTGATCAAAGACGGATGCTCCACCCCACAGGTATGCGAAAGTTTAAGCAGTTCCTGGCGCAATGTCACCACATAATTGCCCAACCTCACCGACTTCAAATTGGGATCCAATCCCCGCATCAGCCAACGGTTGTGAGTCGCCACACCTGCTGGGCAGTGGCCGGAATGGCATCGCTGAGCCTGAATACAGCCAATCGAAAGCATCGCTTCGCGGGCGACATTCACCATATCGCAACCCATCGCAAAGGCCAATAAAGCCGGCACTGGAAAACCCAGCTTGGCCGAACCAATAAAAACCACCTGATCCTGAATGCCCTGTTTGACAAATTCGCCATATACCCGTGGAAAACCTAATTTAAAAGGCAAAGCCACGTGATCCGTGTATGCCAAAGGCCCCGCCCCGGTACCCCCTTCCCCTCCATCAATGCAAATATAATCCACCCCCCGATTTGTCTCCGCCATCTGCCTGGCCAAATCCTGCCAGAATTCCGATTCACCCACCGCTGATTTGATCCCCACTGGCAACCCGGTCGCCTCTGCTATCTTCTCGACAAAATCCAGCAAACCCTCCACATCACTGAACTCCGTATGCGAGGCAGGACTGATGCAATCCTCCTCCATGGGAATTCCTCGAGCTTCAGCGATCTCCGCGGTAACTTTTTCCTTAGGCAGCAAACCGCCAATGCCCGGCTTGGCTCCCTGACTCAACTTAATCTCCAAAACTTTGATCTGCGGATGTTTTTCCACCGTCTCAATCAAAGCGGGCAAACTGAAATTGCCGTCTTTATCCCGGCAGGCAAAATACGCCGTGCCAATTTGCAAAACCAAATCCGCCCTGTGCAAATGGTGCTTGGACACCCCACCCTCTCCGGTATTGTGCAAACAACCCGCCAAATCACAGCCCCGATTCAGCGCTTCGACCGCTGTGCGTCCCAGAGATCCGAAACTCATACCCGACACATTCACCACCGACTGTGGACGAAAAGCTTTTTCCCGTCCGCGTGCTGCACCTAAAACTTTTGCACAGGGAATTTGATAATCCGCATCATAATCCAGCTGTCCGGCATGCGCCGTATCAAGGGGAAAAGCGCTGTGTTTGACGATCAAATAATTCGGCGCCGTCTCCAAATCATTATCCGTTCCAAAACCAAAATAGTTGTTCTCCTTTTTCGAAGAAGCATAAACCCAACGTCGCTCGTCACGACTGAAAGGACGTTCGGAATCATTGTCAGTGACAATATACTGCCGCAGTTCCGGCCCAATGGCTTCCAAAAAATAGCGTAGATGCCCGACGATCGGAAAGTTCCTTAAAATGGCGTGTTTGCGCTGGGTCAGATCATAGACCACCAAAACCAACAATAAAACCCCCACCAAAACTGCCAAGCCTATCCAAAACATACTTATTCTTAGTGTCTTATCTCCTATCTACTTACTAATTCACCTTAATCAGAGCCTCACACCATTGGCGCAAATCCATACCTTCGCTTTTGATATCCGCTGTCACCACGTGCACTCCGGCTTTAATCCCGTCCGCCAGCTCGCCAGTGATTTTCACCACACCATTGCTTCTCGCTTTCAAAGTGATCGGCTGCAAGGCTTTGACATTTTTCAGTATGCCCCCGGCATTCAGCGTGACCTCAAACGTCCGTTCTTTTTTCGAGTGATTCCAAAACCTCACCTCAAACTCAACTTTATCTCCGGCCTTCGCTTCACTACCGTAGGGATAAAACCACGCCCACTGTTCATCAATCCCGTAGTTCACATCATCCCAGGCCACCAGCTCACCCAACATCTTCATCCGTTCCCGGTAGCGCCCCTCCAGATAGTCCATCTCCGCATCCGAAAAGCGGAACAAATGAGGAATGTGCTGATTGACCAACCAACTCCCCTCAGGCAATTCCCTCACTTTTTTGAAACAATACAAATAACCAGTGTCCTCACGCATCAAGTTGCGGTTCATCAGACAGTAATCATCTATGCCCGAAGGTGAAAAGGTGTCTCCGATAAAAAACACCGGAGCGTGCCCCGGTTTTTCCACCAGCAAAGCTCCGTGATTATACATCTGTCCCGGATAAAAATTGAAGGTCAGATCAAAACCTCGCCACTTCATTTTTTCTCCGTCCTTTTTCACCACCACTTTCTCCACCGCATTCGGACTGACCCCCGGCAAAAACCACGATCCTGGATTCTTCAACACATCAGCCACTTCCTCCACCGTATAAACCGGACAGTTGAACTCCTTGGCAGCTGCCGCCACAAATGCGGTATGATCGTTATGCGCATGAGTGGCAAAAATCCCCTCGATCGATTTGATCAACCCATCGTCGAGCGCCTTTTTTAAAGTCTCCATCATTTTCGGAGAGCCCACATCCAAAGCAAAACCGTGACCATCATCCGAAATCAACAGCTTGGTGGTGCCAATGTGTTTGCACCACTCAGGAAGATCGATGCGCTCGCTGTATGGCATCAGTTCATAAGTCGCTCCTTCTCCCAATACCTTCTCTAGACAAATTTTCAGCTTAGCTTCTTTAAAATACCAGTTCAGCGCATTGGTCGATTGATAGTTGCGGTAGATCGCCTGCACCCGATCAATCGCAGTCTTGATATCTGCCTGCGGATCCAAAATCACCGCTCCGCGCGAAGGCACCAACACATCCGGTTTCAGCGCTGCCACTTTACGCAAACTCTCAATCCACAAAGCAAAGCGCGCAGCATAGCCATGATAACCACCAATCTTAGCGTCTGGAATCGCATCCTGAAAACTGTAAATATCCGCCACCTGACCACCTGACCGAATCAACTCACCTGAGAATAATACTTTTTTTTCATCGATCTCAAGTAAGTAACTCACCCCATCGCGGGTGTAACCAGGAGTATCCACCACTTCAAAATTCAATCCCTGCCACTGCAACACATCTCCCTGCTTCACCGCCTTAGCCACCGGCAAACCCGTAACCGGAACCTTGGTCACTTGTTGTTGATAATAGTCAAAACGCGCCGTCCAAAAATCATCCCAGAATTTCTGCGGTTCTTCGACCAATTCCTGCACCCCCGCAGGTGCCACCACCTTGGCTCCAGCTCCAGCCGAATCGCTAGCAAAATCAAGTAACTGGCGACGGCCGTGAGTCAACAAAACCCATTCCGCTTTTTTGCCACTTGCATCCGAACCATAAACCAGCAGCTCTTTGCCTTTACGTTCGATTCTGACCGAGTTGATCCTACCAGGAGTAACTTCCACACTCTTGGGCAATTCACTTTCTGCCGCCAAGCCTGCATTTTGGCAAAGAGTCAGAGCTAAAAGGCTCACGAGGGTTATAAAGGGTTTCATTCACTGAACTTGCCTCATCGGCACGATGAATCAAGTTTTCCCTTTATTGAAACGCATGAGTAACCGACTCCTGCTTCACTCTGATCTGCTGTGTTCCTTCGCCCGCTTAGTGACTTCAATCATCCTGTTTACCACCGTCTTCAGTCCCTCGTAACTCCAATGATTACGATCCACTAAAGCCGCTCCACTCGAATCCACCGCATAAACATCCGCCATGTCAGCAGCAATTTTCGCGATCGCCGCATCGGTTTGCGGATAAATACCTTTATCCCCGTCTTTTCCCATCGCTTGAAACTGAGTCATAACCACAATGGCACCCGGCAGCGTCGCCTGAATTTTTTTGATATGCGCCCGGGTTTCTTTCTCCCACAGCTCAATCGGCGTTTTATCAATGGCATCATTGATGCCCAAGCTGAACCACACCACCCACTGCGCATTCGCAGGCACCTGCTTTTTTCCCGCCTCGATACGCTGAAGAAACTTTTTCCAAAACCCCGAGGCATTGCCCTCACTCCACTGACCAATCATCGAACCCCCATGCCCCGTTTTGATCAGATACACCTGTTTGCGTCCAGAGCAATCACCTCGCTCGACAGCATTCGCCAATTCATTTTCAAAACCATGCCGGTCTTCATAGCGATTCTGTAAACCAAAATGATCCCGCAAATTATTCACCCCCAGTTGCAGAGCCTCAAAGCCAAACTTGCCATCTGTCAAATTCATGATCTGAACAGCAGCTCTAGGCTCCATTTCCTTCGGTGACGCATTGGAGTTCCTACCCACCCCTCCCGAATTGCTCTCTCCGGTGATCACAAAAACCAAGGCCTGTTTTTTTTCTGTCGGTTCATTATCCGCGCACCAAACCTCCGGCACAGCCACCTGGAAGCCACAACAACCTATCCATCCCAAAGCAATCAGTGTGTATCGTTTCATCATTCTGTTTTTTAAAAATATTCTCATTTTGCCCGCGGCATATTGGCATCCACATCTTTCCTCCACTGATGGAGTTTTTTTCGTAGCCGCTTCACCTTGTCAGGGTAAGCGCTGGCAAGATTGTTTTGCTGCCCGACATCCTCCGCCAGATTAAACAAATCCACCGACTCGTCCTCAAGCCACTCAATCAAGGTCCAATCCCCCTCGCGAATTGCGCTGTACGGCCCGCAGCCATAACTGGCATAGTGAGGGTAATGCCAGAACAAAGCATCATGCACCGCTTCACTATTACCCTTCAATAAGGAAGTGATACTGGTCCCGTCCAAATGCAGCTCAGGACGAAGCGGCAAGCCGACCATATCCAAAACCGTAGGGAAAATATCGGTAAAAATCACCGGCACATCACACACACTTCCCGCCTGGGTCACTCCCGGCCATTTCACCAACCACGGTTCGCGAACCCCTCCTTCATACGCCCATCCCTTGCCCCCACGAAAAGGCAGATTACTGGCTATGGGAGGATAACCCCCATTATCAGAAGTGAAAATCACGATGGTATTCTCTTCAAGCCCCATTGTTTTCAATCCGTCAAGAATGCGTCCCACATTCGCATCCAAAGTTTCCACCATCGCCGCATAAGCAGGATGATTCTGTTCCTGCCGAGCCCTGTTCTGTTTAAGTCCCGCTCGGGTGCCCCGCGCCACTGTTCCATCCTGTTTGAATTGAGCCTGTTTTTCTTCCGGCAATCCCATCAGTTTTGCTTTTTTGCGGTACTTTCCGACCAAGTCCGCCTTGGCCTGAATCGGGGTATGCACATCATAAAAAGGCAGGTAGAGAAAAAACGGTTTGTCCTTGTGGGCTTCGATCAACTTGAGCGCTTCCGTGGTCAATCGATCACCGAGGTGCTCGCCCTTTTTTCCTGCTTCGGCCAAACCAGGAACTTCGGTGCCATGATAGCCTTTGTGGGCTTTATTCCGCCGGTAAGGCCAAAAATAACTACCGGGCGCACCGGAACGATTGCCTCCAATGTTCACATCAAAACCCTGTTTTTCAGGCAGATAAGGTTTGTCGCCCAAATGCCATTTACCCACAAACAGAGTTGAGTAGCCTTCCTCCTTCAGCACCTCAGCCAGCGTCACTTCTTCAAAAGACAACTGCATCCGCATTTCCGCCGGCAGGTATTTACCACTCAATTTCGGACCGGGAATATAAGCGGTGATTTTTAACCGCGCCGGATAACGTCCGGTCAACAGGGCTGCCCGCGACGGCGAACAACTCATGTGCGCCGCGTAGCCGTTAGTGAAACGCATACCCTCGGCAGCCAATCGGTCAAGGCTCGGAGTTTCGTGAAATTTCGCCCCATAACAAGCCACATCCGCCCAAGCCATATCATCAGCAAGAATGATAACCACGTTGGGTCGGCGATCCGTTTTTTCTCCCGCCAATAACGAGCCTGGCAATGCAAGCAACACCGAGATCACGCCTGTAAAAATTCGTTTCATGTGGAATTATCAATGTGCATTTATTTTCCAGCCATCTTCAGCGAACTCAAATAGGCAACCAAATCTGCAATTTCTTGAACAGAAAAAATCGCCCCCACCGGCGGCATCGTCGAAATCGGAGACAGCACCCGCTCCTTGATATCAACCACCGGCACACGGATCTCCCCGCCAGTCATTTGGGCTAATACGATATTTTTTTCATCCTCCGACACCAAAGTCCCTGCTTGGAATTTGCCGTCCCTGGTGGTGATCACCATCGTCTGATAACCTTCCACAATCTTCGCGTTCGGCACGATCAGCGATTCCAACAAGTATTCATCGCTGCTCGCCCGACCACCCACATCACTCAAATCCGGACCGATAAAACCACCGCCGGATTTCCCCACCTTATGACAAGCGTTGCAACGCAAAGAAAGGTTGGTGTGGAAAATCTCTTTACCACGATCGGCATCACCGTTTTTCAAAACATCACGATATTTTGCCAAAGGGTCAAGCGGTGCCGCTGGCTGTGACTTGGCTCTCGCTGCCGGATCCAACAGTTCTTCCACCAGCCAGGGAATACTCCGACCTGCCGACTCCTTTCTGATCGCAGCAACCAACTCGGGCTCCACCGCTTCCCCATAATTCCCCCAGGCCCGGCGGATATAGGTCAATACCGCCGCCAGGCGTTCGTCATTCAAAATCGGACTACTGCCCAGACCCGGCATGGTATGATTCCATACCGTTCCATTCACCTCAATCGGCCCCTGCACCCCGTTCAACGCAATGCGCACAACCCTATCCGCCGGACCGTTCACCCAGTCTGAATCTGCCAACTGTGGCGCCTGCCCGATCAAACCCCGTCCATTGCCTTTATGACAAGCAAAACAGGTAGCATTGTATACCGCTTCTCCGGCAATGCGCCGTTGCTCTTGGGTGGCAGTCAACGCTTTGGGCACTGGCCGTTTAGGATGCGGAAATCCATCACTCGGCCAGGTCACAATCCGTTGCAGCGCAGTCAACATCTTTGCCCGATCAAATTCCGACGATGCTCCAAGTTTATCCAGAATCTGCGGTTTGACTGTTAACTCAAAAGGGGTCGGCCATTTCTCTTTGGCTCGATTAGATTCTAATATTCCAGTTAATATAGACCGCCCTCTCCACTCCTGCCCACCTTCTTGCACGGCTGCCAGTTCAAGCAAGCTGGCCACTCGCTCGCCCGCCCCTTCATTCACCACCGCACTGGCCAAGGTTTTCAAAACAAGACTATGATTTTCTTTTTCACTCGACCACTCTCCCCCCTTTAACAAACGAGTGATGAATTCCAATTCACGCCCAGCAAGTCCGCTGACCGTAGCCGTGGCAAAAAGCCGGCTGGGGTTCCGATTCAAAATCTGAACCATTTGCGCTTCAGCGGCCACCGTTTTCATACCTCCCAAAGTCAACTGAAGCTGAAGTTGAACCATCGGTTTTTCCATCGCAAAACTCTCTCGCAAACGATCGAACACTTGCGCCCGCTCCCGCTTAGTTTCGATAAATGCTTCACTCAGCCGAATCGCCGTCGCTCTGACCATCTGATCTTCATCCCCCATTCCCTCATTCACGATTTTCCAGTCCAACTTACCGATACCCTGCAAAGTCCACAAAGCATGCAAGCGGGCGAGAGCATTCTCTCCACCCGTCACCAACTCTTTAAGCTGATCAGCCACCTCCACCGCTTTGCGCTCGACCAACAATCGTTGCGCCGTATCACGCCACCAACCATTAGCATGGGAAAGATGCGCGACCAGTTCTGCCGAACTCTGTCCGGACATGCGCGGCACTTTTCCCAAAGCTTTGCCCTCATGAGTGATCCGGTAAATTCGCCCTAAGCCAACCGGCTTGTCGAGACCTCGTGACTGAATCTGATTTTTCAAATAAGGCATCATGAAAATCACATGCTCGATGATGCCACGATAGATGTCACCAATATATAACGCCCCATCCGGACCGGTGCGGCTCCAAACCGGACGAAATCTCTCGTCGGTCGAAGCCAGCAACTCACGTTGATCAAAAGCATTCTGCGTTTCCAACTCCGCACCATCACCAAACACCCGGTCTAATCTTACCAAGTTCCCCGCCGCCTCCGGAATCACAGCATAACCATTAAATTTATCAGGGAACTGAGTACCTCGATAGATAGATGGTCCGCAGGCAATCGTAAAAGTGCGCAGAGTACCATCCTTACGCAATTCGGTTCCTCCCAGCGTGATGCCTGGCGTCACCCGAACCGGAAACACCTCCTGCGCCTTCGCCGCAACTTTAGTATTCAATCCATAGGACGAACGACCACCGATGTGGCGATTGCGCAATACATACTCCGCCGGCAACAAATCCGCATGCAGCGATGAATTTTCATAGTTGTAAAACAAACGCCCGTAGTCATCCTGCGTCACTCCCCACTGTCCACGAAAAATCGTTTTTTCAGCAATCAATTTCCCATCGACAAACTTGTGCCGCTCGGTGGACTTGGCATTATACATCCAGTTATCAATCGCGTGCATCAGACCGTTCTCGGTATGCTCAGGATTACCCGCCCGGCCCCAGTCAGCCACTTTGGTTTTACGGTCACACTTCAGATCACCATCGGTATCTTCGCAAAACCACAAAAAAGGCGGCTCGGCGATCAACACCCCTCCCTGAACAAAAGAAACGGTGCGCGGCATCACCAATTGATCGAGAAAAACCGTCGACTTATCCATGATCGTATCCCCATCCGTATCCTCGAGCACCACCACCTTGCCAATCGGATCACCCTCACCCGAACCTTCAAGGTCACGCATCCAACCACGCATCTCCACCACCCAGATGCGCCCGTCAGGATCAAATTCGAACATCACCGGATCCACGACCAATGGCTCGGAAGCCACGCACTCCACTTTGAATCCCGGCGCCATTTTAAAAGAAGCCAAAGCTTGTTCAGGGGTCAGAGGTGGAGCGGGCGGTATCTTGATATGTTTCCACATCTCATCCGCAGTGAACGGATTGTAGGATTTGAGCGACTGCTCACGGTGAGTGATGCGTCGCTCCTTGGGCGTCGACTGCGCCTGACTCTGCTTTGCCACAGCGCAACACAAGGCAAGCAACATCAAGAATTTTAAAAATACGGGGGATTTTTTCATTTGCTCAAATTCATTATAACAAGAAATACTTATAATATCCCATCATTGTTTTATAAAATAACACAAGCTCCGAATTCCCGATAACTATTCGCTATCTCTGGTATCTTTATGATACCAGAGATTGAAACCTTGCACATCAGCCCTGCCAATGCTGATATTAATCAACCTATATCCTGATGACAAAAAATCCCCCCTTCATGTTTCGCTACGCACTTGGCGCAGCGCTCGCCCTACTGATTCCCAACGCGCAAATCCAGGCGGCAGGCTCGACGCCTCCTGCACCCGGCACGATCCATCTGGATGCCAAGACCAGCGCCAAAGGCTTGAAAATTCTGCGTGACGGGATTCGCGCACAAGGCCCCGACAATTTCTGGCCATCGATCCATGCCTGCGAAGCTCTGACACTGGCTGGTCACGGGGATGAAGTCACCAAATTCCTCACCCCCAAACTCAAAACAGAAAAAGACGATCAACACCGGGTCGGCCTGGCTCGCGAACTGGTTCGTGCCGGCGACCGCAGCAAGGCTGCCATCATGTTCGACATCCTAGCAGGAAAAGATCCCCACGGCCATGTGCACGCCTGCGAAAGCCTCTACAAGGTCAACGAGATCGCCGACGGTCAACTGATGCGCGCCGCGCTCAAAAGCAAAAACATCAAACAAGCGCTGATGGCCGCCGCTGCCCTCGGTCGCCAAGGCAACCCTCAGGCGATGAAGTTCTTACGTGATCACCTCGACGATGAAGATCAGGACATCGTGCGCATTGTCGCCTGGGTGCTCGGCCGTATTGGTGATGCCCGCGCTGATCTACCCGGACTGCGGACAGGTCTGAGCAAACAAAAAGATCCACTCATTCGCGCCTACTTCGAGAACTCCCTTGCCCTGCTCGGTGCCCCTCGTGGCATAACGGCTGTACTGCGCAACCTTCGCTCCGACGATCCCGCTATCAGAACTTACTCCGCCACCTTCGCTGGCGAGGCCCGCATCACCTCCGCCAAGGATCGCCTGATCCCCTTGCTCGATGATGAAAATATTGACGTCCGGGTGAGAGCCGCGCAAGCCCTGTTTGTGCTTTCCCAAGACGTGCCGCCTGACAGCAACGAAAACATTTCCCGCGAAGTTTTCCCCGCCACCAGAAAAAACCCGCGTTACAGCGAGGGCTCCATCCTGCCCATGCCGGACGGCAGCCTGCTCTACGCCACCACCGAATTTGTCGGCAGCGGTTCCGATCATGCTGAAGCCCGCCTCATCGCTCGGACTTCACCCGACGCAGGACGCAGCTGGGGTGATACCATCGTTCTGCAAAAACCGGAAAAAGGCAAAAACATCATGTCGGTCACCCTGCGTTACCTGACTTCTCCGCTGGGCGAAGATACCCAGATCGGTTTTTTCTATCTAAGAAAAAACTCTCTCAACGACATGCATCCCTACATGCGGACCTCGTCCGCTAAAGAGCCATTGAAATTTGGCGAACAACACAGCCTCACCGATGAAGCCGGATACCAGGGAATGAACAATGACCGCATCACCCGCCTTACAGACGGACGACTGTTAGCCCCTATGTGGTTCAGCCCGGACATCAAAAAAATCAGCCACATCAAATCCTACTGCCTGTTTTCTGATGACCAGGGCAAAAGCTGGCAGAAAAGCAAAGACATCGTGGACTACAGCAAACGCGGCGCGATGGAACCCGAGTTCATTGAATTCAAGGACGGCCGGATCGGCATGCTGATCCGCACCCAGTCCGGCCACATCGCCATCAGCTACAGCAAAGACCGTGGTGAAACCTGGTCCAAACCGGTGTCCTGGAACGTGCGTTCACCCGAAGCCCCCGCCACCATCCGCCGCATCCCCTCCACCGGCGACCTGTTGTTGATCTGGAATGACAACTATGAAAAGGGAGCCGGGCACAGCGGCAAACGCAGCCCGCTCACCGCCGCCATTTCATCCGACGAAGGCAAAACGTGGCACAACAAAATTAATCTGGAGACCAGCAAGCAGCATACCTTCTCCTACATCAGCCTGACCTTCATGCATGGCCGCGCCATCATGAGCTACTACGTGCGTGACGAAAAAAACAAACAAATATCCTCCCGCTTCCGCTCCCTGCCCATCGCTGCCTTTTACCAATAAACTCCCTCGCTCATCTTATCCGTGCTATCCGTGCAATCCGTGGTTAATTTCCTGCCATACGGTGTAAAGATACACTGACCTCACCCAAATCCCCATGTTAGCCAATACCCCTCCGCCATCAGGTCTCGCCATCATCGACTGGGTGATCGTCGCTGTTTACGCAAGCTCCACTATCGTGCTCGGTTGGTGGTTCGGCCGCAAGCAGGAAAGCACCAAGGAATACTTCACTGGAAGCGGCAATATGAACTGGATGCTGATCGGCGTCTCGCTCTTTGCAACGCTACTCAGCACCATCAGCTATTTGTCGATGCCGGGTGAAATTTTGGGCAAAGGCCCTATTTATTTAACTAACTTAATAGCTTACCCTTTTATTTTTATATTTGTCGGATTTGTCTTGATCCCGGTTTACATGAAACATCGGGTCACCAGCGCCTACGAACTGTTGGAAAAAAAACTTGGTCTCAGTATTCGCCTGCTCGGTGTGGTCATGTTCCTGGCTTTGCGCCTGACCTGGATGTCGCTGCTCGTCTATCTGGCGGCCAAAGCCATGATCATAATGATCGGTGTCGACGAATCCTGGATCCCCTACATTGTGCTCACCACCGGATTGGTATCGGTCATCTACACAACTCTCGGTGGTCTACGCGCGGTGGTGGTCACGGATCTGATACAGACCGTTCTACTTTTTGGCGGTGCGCTAACCGTGATTGCCATGATCACCATCGACTTCGGTGGTTTTGGCTGGTTCCCCACCGAATGGCATCCAAACTGGGACAAACAACCCATCATCAGTATCGATCCTTCGACGCGTGTCACCGTCATCGGCACGATACTTTCTGTTTTTGTCTGGTATGTGTGCACCTCCGGTGGAGACCAAGTTTCAATTCAACGCTTCATGGCGACAGCCGATGTCAAATCCGCCCGCAAAGCTCTCGCCACCCAATTGGTCGTAGGTTCTTTTGTCGGTGTCACCCTCGGTTTGGTAGGCATGGCGCTGCTCGGATATTTCCAAGCCCACCCCGATGCGCTACCGGCCGGTATGGATCTCAAAACAAACTCTGATGCCATTTTTCCGCGATACATTGCCTATCACCTCCCTCCGGGCGTTTCTGGAATTGTCATTGCCGCCATGTTCGCCGCGGCGATGTCGAGCATTGATTCGGGAGTCAATTCCATCACCGCAGTGGTCACCACTGACATATTTGATCGTTTTGGTTACAGCCCGAAAACTGAAAAAGGTCACATCCGTTTAGCGCGGATCCTCGCGTTTTCCATCGGCGCTTTCATCGTCTTCTTCAGCCCGGTGATGGGAAGCATATCCGGCAACATCACCACCATGGCAGGCAAAACCGTCAACCTCTTTGTCCCGCTCATCTTCTGTCTGTTTTTCTTCGCCCTGTTCGTGAAATTATCCAAACCCGCAGGCGTCTGGGCAGGCTGGATCTGTGGTCTGATCACCGCCATCCTGATCGCCTTCTCTGGCTCGATCTTTGGGATGAACCCAAAAACCGGTTACGACCCCATCAGCTTTCAATGGACCGGCCCTGCCGCCCTACTCGTCAACCTCATCGTAGGCCTGGGCGTGAGCTATCTGCTGTCGCGTGCTGACCATAAACACGCGAAGTCCTAATGCTTGATTCGACCTTCAAAGCTGTTACCTTATTTTCATGTCGACCATAGCCCAACAGGCATTAGACCCACGTTCATGAAAGTTGTTATCACAGGAGGAGGAGGTTTCCTCGGCAATCAACTCGCCCGCCAACTCATCAAACGTGGTGAATTAACCGCGCCGTCGGGGCAAGTCACAGTGATCGACGAAATCCTGCTGTTTGATACCCACCTTTCCGATGCCGCCAAAAGCGGCCTCGAGGATCATCCGCAAATGAGCTGGGTCACCGGTGATATTTCAGACCGGGACCAGGTAAGCTCCCTCATCGATCGCGATGACATTTCAGTCTTCCACCTCGCTTCGATGGTCAGTGGCGAATGCGAAGTCCGCTTCGATGATGCCCTCAACATCAACCTCGACGGTCAACGCCATCTACTGGAAGCCTGTCGCGCCCGTGCCAGCACCCCACGTTTGGTTTTCACCAGCAGCATCGCCGCCTTTGGAGGCGAAGTCATGCCGGAGACCGTGTCTGACAGCACCAAACGCACCCCACAAACCACTTACGGGATGACCAAAGTGATTGGCGAACTTTTGATCAACGACTACAGCCGCAAAGGTTTCATCGACGGTCGCTCCGCCCGCCTGCCGACCATCATCATCCGCCCGGGCAAACCCAATACCGCCGCCTCCAGTTTTGCCAGCGGCGTTTTGCGCGAGCCTCTCGCCGGTCAAACCTGTGAACTGCCCGTCGACCGCGCTCAACTGATGCCTATACTGGGTTACCGCGATGTGATTAATTCATTCATCGCCCTACACGAAGCCAAGCCGGATGTCCTCGGTGACGACCGAGCCTACGGCCTGCCAAGCATCCAACACAGCGTGGCCGAGATGATCGAGAACCTCGAAGAAGCTGCTGCCAGCCGTAACATCACCCTCGGCCCCATTATTGACAGCCCCGATGAAACCATTCGCCGCATCGTCGCCACCTGGCCCACCGCCACCGACGGTGCCCGAGCCCTCAAAATCGGCGTCCCCCCGCCATCGACCCTGATGCAAATCATTGATACCTACATCGATGACTTCATGTGACCGCCGGAAATCCTCTCAAATTGGCCTTCAGACCGCATCCTCCCGGCTGTCTAGACTTCGCTCCGGCTCAAATCTCAAATCCCTAATTTCAAGCCCATTCACTTGAAAGCTCCCAAATAAGTGCTATGGGAAACACTCTCCGCACTTCGCCCCCTTAATATTCACTAGGGACATCCAGTTATTTTGAAAACTTTGCACCAAGCCCGTGTGGCTATCGTCGGCAGACCTAATGTCGGAAAATCAGCCTTATTCAACCGTCTCGCCGGACGGAGAATCTCTATTGTGCACGACGAACCTGGCATCACCCGCGACCGCATCGCCGCCGAGTGCAAACAAGGCGATATCACCTTCGAAGTCACGGACACCGGCGGTATTGGCGCCTTTTTGGATGACGCCTTTTCCGCCCAGATCCGCACTGAGGCCGATATCGCCATGGAATCCTCGGATCTCATCCTCTTTGTCGTCGATGGACGTGAAGATCTCACTCCGATCGACCACGACCTGGCCCAGCACTTGCACCGTTCCAACACCCCCGTGCTGCTGGTCGTCAATAAAATCGACGATGTCAAAGTGGACAACGACGCAGCCGTTTTTTCTGCCCTTGGATTTGATCAGGCCATTTCTGTCAGTGCCGCCCACGGACGCCATTTTGACCAACTCATACAAGCCGTCGACCAACACTTGGGCACCCTGGGCTTTTCCCCGATCACCGCCGAAGCCGAAGATGAGAAAAAAGAAGACCCGGTCAAAGTAGCCATCGTCGGTCGCCCCAACGTCGGCAAATCCTCTCTCATCAACGCCATCCTCAAAGACGAACGCACCATCGTCAGTGACGTGGCCGGCACCACCCGCGATGCCATCGACGTGCCTTATACCCGAGGTGACGATCCCTACCTACTGATCGATACCGCTGGCATGCGTAGAAAAACCCGCCGTGACAGCTCGGTCGAGGTCTTCAGCGCCATGCGCGCCGAACGCAGCATTCGCCGTGCCGACATCTGCCTGCTCACCATCGACTGCGCCAAAGGCGTTGTCGCCCAGGATCGACGCATCGCGCGCATGATCATGGAGGCCGAAAAACCCTGCATCATCGTACTCAACAAATTTGACCTCTACCACCCTGAAGGCAAATTCCGCGACCGTATCGAAAACCTCGAAGAATCGATCCGTCAGGATCTGTTTTTTCTCGACTACGCCCCGCTGATCGCCGTATCGGCCTTAGAAGGCGAATTCCTCAATCAGATTTTCAAATCGATCCGCCGGATCAAAAAAACTGCCAGCAAACCGATCGGCACAGGGAATCTCAACCGCCTGCTACGCGAAGCCATCGAGGCCACCCCGCCGCCACGCAAAGGCGGCAAACGCCTCAAACTGCTCTACTGCACCCAGCGCCGTCACGATCAACCCATGCTTATCCCCAGCCCGGAATACATCCTCTTTGTCAACTACGCCAACCTGCTCACCCGCACTTACGAGCGTTACCTCGAGAAAAAAATCCGTGCCGAAATTCCACTGATCGGTCTACCGCTGATTTTCAAAATGAAATCCCGCACGGTAAAACCAAAGAAAAAGTAGGGATTGAAGAACAATCCCTACCTCTTCACTTCACTTCATCATTCCCCTGTTCCTTGTTCAATACTGCTTTCAGGCGGCGGCAGCTGTCTCGCAAACTCGGCTCAACATTCTCCTCCCCCCGCGAAGCCCTTCTTAGCATAACGCTTCCGATACGCACTCGGACTCATCCCAAGCACCCGCTTGAACCGTTTGGTGAAATGGCTCTGATCGTAAAAACCACAATCGATAGCGATCTCTCCGATACTGTCCCCTGACTTCTCCAACAAACTGCGTGCCGCGTTCACCCGCACCCGATGGATATAATCCGAAGGAGTCATCTGAAACAAATCCTTGAAACGACGGTCAAACTGACTCAAAGACAAACCCGTCATCTCCGCCAATCCACGGATCGAAATACGCTCCGCATAGTGATTCATCACATAAGCCACCGATGGGGTCATTTCCCGGTAAGGTTCGACCACCGACCCCACCTGGTCCATCCGCACCATCGCGCCCGCAATGCCAATCACCTTGCCCATCTTATCAAAAACCGGCACCTTGCTGGATAAATACCAAAACAGCATACCCGACGAGTTGGGAACCAGCCACACTTGATTCGGCAAAGCTTTACCGCTCTCCCTCACCCGCCGGTCTTCATCGATGTACTGAGCCGCCAACAACGGCAGATGAAAATCAAAATCATTTTTACCCAGCATCTCCGACTCATGCTTCAAACCATGCGTCCTGAGCATCGGCTCATTCACTTTGATGAATCGACTCTGCTCATCCTTTAGATAAAAATAAACATCCGGTATAAAGTCAAACAAACCGGCCAAACTCCGAGCCTCTCCCATCCGGTCAAAAAAATCCTGCTGAAACTCTCGGTAATCCTCCTCGTCCGTCATGCGTAAATCATACCAAAATTCAAAGCCCAAACAAGTTCCTTTTACCTTGCGGCACTTACGGAAACCAATTATTGCCAAACCCACCGATGTCCCTGACATTCCCCTCATGAAACCTCTAGTCACCACCCTCGTTCTTTTCAGCTTGTCGCTGTTGCAACTTTCTGCCGGCCCTCAGAAGGACACTTTGCTCCCCCCTCCGGCCAACACCCCCGACGGTTGGACTACCGGTGCCCCCCTGCCCGACCTTGCTCCAAGCTTCTCCTACAATAAAGACAAAAAACAATTCAGCAGCCAGGCGGGAAAAAGCAAAGGCGTGCACGGTTTTTGGAGAAAAACCTTCCCCGTCAAAGGTGGAGAGTATTACTATTTCGAGGCCGAACGCCACACCCTGAACGTGCCTTATCCGCGCCGCAGCACCGTGGTGGAAATTGAATGGCAGAACGACAAAGGCAGCTCCGTCACCTCCCCCCATGCGGTCAATCCGGAATACTTCGGCGAAACCACTTCGCGCGCGCGCCCTGACTACCCAAGGGACAAGGAAACCAGCACCGACGGCTGGACCAGCGTGAACGACAGTTACCTCGCTCCCGACAAAGCCACCCAAGCCATCGTCACCCTGCGTTTCCGCTGGGCTCCCGAGGGCGCACTTAGCTGGCGCAAGGTTTCCTTTGCGACCAGTGGCCCACCCGCACCTCGCAAGGTCCGGCTCGCGGCAGTGCATTACTACCCCAAAGGCGCATCGACCGCCTTGGATGTGTGCAAACAATTTGCCCCTTTTGTTGCCGAAGCAGCAGAGAAAAAAGCCGACCTTGTGGTATTAGGAGAAACCATCACCGTTGCCGGCATCAAACCCCGCCCAAGCTACCCAGAAGTCGCCGAATCCATCCCCGGCCCCTCGACCGACTACTTCGGCACCCTAGCAAAAAAACACGACCTCTACATCGTCGTCGGCCTGATGGAAAAAGAAGCGGAGACCAACTTGGTTTACAATGTCGCCGTGCTGATCGACCCCGACGGCAAAGTCGCAGGCAAATACCGTAAGACCTCCCTGCCGCGCAGTGAAAACATCAGCGGCATGGTGCCTGGAGACTCGTATCCTGTCTTTGACACCAAATTTGGCAAAGTCGGCATGATGGTCTGCTACGACGCTTTTTTTCCTGAGGTCGCCCGTCGCCTCGCCCTCAACGGCGCAGAAATCATTGCCCTGCCCGTGTGGGGCTGCAACCCTGAACTGGTCACAGCCCGCTGCGCAGAAAACGGCGTTTACATCGTCTCCTCCACCTACACCGATCCCAAGCACAAATGGATCAAAACCGCCATCTGGGATCGTGAAGGGCGCCGTATCGAAACCGCCGATCACCAGGGACAAGTCATCGTCAGCGAAGTCGATCTCACCACCCCTCACATCTGGGCAGGACTCGGCGATTTTCCCTCACGCATCCCGCGTGACGCCCCAATCTGGAAGGCCGAAAAAACCGCCAAGTAATAGTTTGTCAAGATTTGTTGCCTGACCCCATTTTGACATGGCGCCGCCCATTCGACTTTTTCAGCAACTTTATTATTTTACGCTGCTACTGCTGCTTACGACTCCCCTTGCAAAATCTTACGCACAGGACCAACAGACACTTTATAAACAGATCCCGACTGCGGAAAAAGCAAAGCACCCCGACCTTTCTTTTTTTCTCACATTTGATGGGAAATCCGTCGCGGCTGACCGGGCTCTTGGCAATCCGGACAGCTCCACCTTTGGAGACGGCAATTTGGAGTTCCGCATCGTTCCCGGCTTTGACGGACAAAATGCCTTCAGCAGAAATGATGAAGAAAAGCTCCACTACCCGGTTGATGGCAACATAGACCACCGTCAAGGCACGATGACTTTCTGGGTTATGGCCCAGGACTATGACCCAGAAGCGGTCAGTGTCAGTGATCCAATCAAGACACACAAACCCTATGTTTTCGCCCGATTCTATCAGGGCAAAAAATGGGTGACCCTTTTTTTCTATCAATATTTCACCAACCCCACCGCGAATTTTTACTGGCAAAGTTCCGAGACGGAAAAGGGCGTCCTTACCATTGCTTCGGCGCCACTCACCAGAATCAAAGCCGGGCAATGGTTTCAACTGGCCGCCACTTGGGATGAGAAAAAAATAAAAGTATATCTCAATGGTGAAATCCAATCGACAGTGCCTTTACCCGCAGTGGTCGTCGAAACCCAAGAGCTCATTCCTGAAGCCAAACGCTCCTGGTTAGGCATCCGCCAAATGATGTGGACAGGAGCTGAGGAGTCAGGCAAAACAGCCATCGATGACCTGGCTATTTATCGGCGCCCACTCACCGCACTGGAAATCAAACGTCAATACCATGCTCTGGTTGATTCTATAACCACCGTGGAGCTGCCTCCTTTTGATCTGAGCATCGACGGGGTGGACGACGCTCAAGGCCCGCTTGATCGCCTCGATGTTTCCCTGGACTTCGCATCCTTACCACAAAACTGGCGCAAAGAGCTCGAACAAAAAAAACTCAAACTCAACTACCAACTCACCCTGCCCTACTCCTCCCAACAGAGTGGTGATTGGAAACTGACAGAGCTGCAAACCCACCGGATTTTCAATAACATCACTCAAGCGGGGAAACATCAACTCGAGCTCACGCTCACCAATTCCGCAGGTGAACAGAAAAAACTCAAGCGCGAATTCCAACGCCCAACTACCCAATGGCACGGCAATACACTGGGACTGGAAGACCGGGTGCCTGCGCCATGGATCCCTCTTTCCATCGACAAAAAGAACATTATCAAAATGTGGGGACGTGAATACCATTTCGGAGATTCGCCACTACCTGAAAAAATCCTCCACCACGGAGACTCGTTGCTTGTTTCAGGCCCCAAACTTATCATCCGAACTCCCACAGGTGAAGCCCTCATCAAATACACCCGCAAATCGATCACTAAAAATAACACTTTTATTGATATCAAGGGAACCGCTGAATCACCAGACTTCACCCTTGATTACACAACCCGAATCGAATTCGATGGCCTGATCCGTTACGATTTTGTCGTCAAAGGCAAACCCCTCATCGAATCGATGAAACTTGCCTGGGATGTCGCCCCCCCGTATTCTAAATACCTACTCAGCCCACTGCTGAAAACCAGCACTGATGGGAAATTCACCTTCCCACTCAATTTGAATGATCGCCGCAATGTTTCCCAACTATGGCTGACCTCGGATAAAAAAGGCTTCTGCTGGACACTCGAACACGACGCCAACTGGATCTACAACAAAACCGATCGCCCCCTGCGGGTCACCATCGATCCAAAAACAAAACAAGGACACTGTGAAGTCGAAATGATTTCCCACAGCACTCAACTCCCGGACGACGTCCCCTATCACGCCCTCTTCATTGCCACTCCTTCTCGCCCCCTGCCCAAGCGCTCACGCACCTATCGCCTCGGCAGTGGCGGTGGCGTGAAATACAAAAACCTCGATGTCGCTCTGGTCTCCCACCAAGGTGCAGGTTTAACTTCTGTATTCACCTTTAAACCCGACAAGGATTTTGGCGACTACATGGACAAGCTCGCTGCGAGAAAATGGCTGCCCAATCCCCTCGCCGCCATGGACCACCTCGCCATCTATGGCGGCGCCACCGCCTTGAATAACTACGAACCTGAAGGTAAATATTTTGCCCGTTACTGGGAACTCCCCGGCGGTCCTATTGTGCCCTTTCACGACAAGCGCGAACACCACGAAATCAAATGCCTGCAAACCAATACCTGCCCGCACACCGCGTACAGTGATTACATTCTCAACAACATTCACCTTTTGTTTGATCACCCCAAACAACGAGTCAGCGCGATCTATTATGATCTATCAGGCAACACCTCCTGCTCGAATGCTCTTCACGGCTGCGCGTTCAAAGATCGGTTCGAGCGCCCCATTCAACGAATGATTCTACTCGGCCTGCGCCGACATCTGCGCCGCACGATGCAGTACAGTCACGACCGAGGACGCAACACCATTTACCACGCCCACTCCTACTACAATCCTGTATGCCACAGCTTCGCCGACTACTGGTACCCCGGCGAGCAGTACGCCTCTGCTCTACTGAGAAAAAAAAGCCCTTACCTCTATTCCGACGACATCCCCGATGCCGTTTTTCGCAGTGAGCTCAACATGCATGCCCACGGCAGTGGTATCCTCTTCCTGCCCAATTTAAGCCGTGCTGACAAAAGCTACGGCACCACCGAGCAAACCGAAGCCATGCTGACCAAACTCCTGCTCAACGACATTCCTGTGTCGATGGCCTACTGCGATGGTGCTGTGATCGACCGTTGGTGGGGCATCGCGCTTAAATACGATCTCGATAACGCCGAGATGCATTTTCATGATCAACAAAAAGAAATGGTCAGCGACAATCGTGCCGTCAAAATCAGTTATTACACTTGCCAGAATGAGCAAAAACTGATCATTGTCGGTAACGCATCAAAAAAACAACAAACGGCTCTCATCAATTTGGGTCAAGCCTCACAAAATGCCCTGACTTCAGAATACGTGAAATCACCCATCACCCCCACCGAACAGGGATTTAAAATAACCCTTCCCTCGCGTGCTTTTGCCATCATCGCCCTATCCCCTCAAAAAACAGATAAATAACGACCTTCCTGCTCACCCATTTATGAAAAATTCACTTCTTTCCTTTCTGCTATTTCTCTTTGCCATCTCCAATGCCAACGCTCAAACTTGGTACCGTGGCAATACCCACACTCACTCCCTCTGGAGTGACGGCAACGATTTCCCAGAAATGATCACTGAATGGTATCTCCGCAATGGATACGACTTCATGGCTTTAAGCGATCACAATATCCTCGCCGACAGCGAGAAATGGGTGTCACTCGACACCATCAAAAAGCGCCAAAAAGGCCAAGGCTCCTCGGCAATGAAAAAATACCTCAAACGTTACGCGGGTACCGATTGGATCGAAACCCGTGACAACAATGGCATTAAAGAAGTGCGACTCAAAAAACTAGCCGAATACCGCTCGCTACTTGAGAAACGCGGCAAATTCCTAATCATCAAAGCCGAAGAAATCACCACCAGCTTCGAAAAAAAAGCTATCCACATCAATGCGGTCAATGTCCAGCAACTGATCACGCCACGTAAAGGTGACTCTCTTCGCCAAGTCATGAGCAACAACCTGCAGGCAGTTGCCGAACAGGAAAAATCCAGTGGCGAACCCATCCTTGCCCACCTCAACCACCCCAACTTCCGTTGGTCGATCACCGCCGAGGATCTGGCGCATGTGATTGAGGAAAAATTCTTCGAAGTTTACAACGGCCACCCCGGCATCAA
>JAJRVS010000319.1 GCA_024277195.1 Verrucomicrobiota bacterium
TGGAACAACGCATCCTTGATCGCTTCGATCTCATCAATGATCTCTTGCTGCGATTTGAAAAAATCGGAGTAGTGCTGCATCTCGTAGCCGAGTTCCGATTGCAGCTCATCAAAGTAAGCCTGATTGGTCTTGTCGAATTCCTGCTGGATATCCGCAAAATCGACCACATAACCGTAGCGAAAATCTTTGAAAGTGCGATTCACCCGAGTGAGCGCTTGCAGCAAATTGTGCGCTTTGATCAGGCGCCCCAGATAGAGTTTCTTCAATCGCGGCGCATCGAATCCCGTGAGCAGCATATTGTAGACAAAAAGAATATCGACCTTACCTGCCTTGAACTCCTCAACCCACCCCTTGCGCTCGTCCTTCGTTCCAACGTCGTGAAGAATCAGAGCAGAGCAGGTAACATGATATTTCTTTTTCTCGACTACGGAAAATCCAGGATCCGTTTCCGCCGCTCTTTTCCCTGCAAAGGTGCGGATAGTCGCTGAACCTTCGGCAACTGCGTAGATTTCCTGAAAAACCTTCTCCATCTCTTTTGCCTGATCCGCAGAATCACAAATGACCATCGCTCCCACGGAATTATCATTGCGCATCAGCCGGGCTTTTTCAAAATCCGTGATGATGTAGTCGAGCATCGGCTCGACGAATCTCTCATGGGCGTAGAGCAACTTGCGGTTGTTGCTGCCTTTAAGCACTTCGATTTCTTCGAGAGCTTTTTCGAGTTCTAGCTTGTACTGCGTCTCTATGCCTTCACGGATCAAACGCAGGGTGTAACCATCGGCAATGGAGGCGTTGTAATAATATTTGTGAATGTAGTCGCCAAAAAGATCTCGAGATTTTAAGTTTTTACCAATCAGCGGAGTGCCCGAAAGACCGATCTTGATCGCATTGGGATCCGACTCGTTGAGGTTAGCTAGAAAGCTACCTTTGGGATTATAACTGCGATGCACCTCATCGAGGAAATAGATGCGTTGCAGATCGATACTATAATCAGATGCACGAACCACGGCTGGGTCGTCTGCAAATTTCTGGATATTGACTACCGTGATCTCCGGACGACCGGAGTGATTGTGAAGTGCCGAGGTAGATTTAATATCACGGGCGAACTCTTCGCGTGAGTTGACGGTGTGCACCAGCAGTCCCCGACTGCGAAATTCCCGACTCGCTTGCTGCAACAGGTCAATGCGATCTACGATGAAATAGAACTTGGGAACAATGCCCTTTTTCTGAAAGTAAGCTGTGAGGTAGTGCACGTTGTAATAAGCCAGCGCGGTTTTGCCGCTGCCCTGGGTGTGCCAGATAATGCCTTTGCGAATACCGTTCCCCAGAGTTCGAGCGATCGCTTTGGTGGCAAAAATCTGCGGATAGCGCATGATGTGCTTCTCGATTCCACTCTCATTTCTGACATAAGCAATGGAAAATTTCAGGAGAAAGGCGAGTCGGTCTCGGGAAAACAATGAAGTGCTAAGTCGGTTGGTCGGGGTATCGGAATTTTTATTGGTGGCGAATTCTGGTGCGTGTTTGATGCTGGAGAGATTGTTGTCAGCGAGCACTTTGTCTTCGACCGCTTGATCTTCTGCCGTAAGTAGTTCATCTAAATCCAGCTTTCCCTCTTCGCGAAAGTAATTGAATACAGGTTCCTGATATGACGGAGAGGCGTAAAAAGCACCTTCGAGCGGCTCGGGAGAGCCCTCGTCATATTCCATATTATTCGAAAACACCATCAGTTGGGTGATGTTGACAAAACGACGAAATTTGGGATTTCGAAAACGGGTATTGATGCGGCTGCGTTCAGCGAGAATGCCATCACGATTGTTAGGCTTTTTCACCTCAATAAAAACCAAAGGCATACCGTTGATCAGCAGCGTGATGTCCGGGCGGAATTCTTCGTCGCCGTTTTTACAAGTAAGCTCGGTGACAACATGGAAAAAGTTATTATCAAAATTTTCAAAATCGATGAGCTTGATTCCAGAACTACTCGTAAGCTTTTCATAAAAAGCCTTTCCCAGATCTTCATTGTCGAGCAAGAGGGATACCTCCTGAAAAAGCCGCTCGACGTCCTCACTGGACGCATCACGGTTGATTGCCTGGACGCTGTTACGAAAAATGTCCTGAAAAATATTCGACGACTCATCCCAATTGGCCCCTTTGAGTGAAAGGTAGCTGTAGCCCAAGCGAGTGAGGTGGAGAATGGTGGGAATTTTTACCCTGGAATCTTCGTTAAAAGTCATAAATCGTACCGCATGAGCAGAAATCACATACCACATTAACTCAGCATTTTCGAGCCCTAATCCTACTCGGCACGAACTGTTCAATGGTCTTTAGGCATTACACATATGGGACGTAGTGGCATTGCGTGGATTAAGATGGCTCAGATTGCCAATCTGTGCCACGACACACATCACTCAGGCACAATAAAATACGCATCAGCTCCACCAGCAATAAAACTGGGATCAATACGCTCGTCGAGAGTAACAAACCTCGCGCCATGACCGACTGCCAGCGCAAGCAGAGCTCCCGCTACTCCCCCCAATCAAAAACCAGTTCACCTAAATCCAATTTCCTCCCTTCCATCAAAACCGTGCGCGTTCTTTTTTGCTCCTTGCCACTGGCCCAGCGGATATAAAAATCCACCCGTACCGTGATCGGCTCCAGTTCATTCTCCCAACGTATCAGTGATACTTTGTAGGCACCTGGCAAAGCTCGACGCATCATGTATTCATCCACCCGATCACCGCGCTTCAAACGCCCACCGTGATCCGCAAACTGGCCGAATCGAGACGGTTTTTCCACCGTCGCATCCACCGTCCCTCCGATACTTGTGACCACGATGCGAACATCCGAAGGCATCGCGTTTTTCTTGAACTGAAACAAGTCCCCGTGCACCTTTCCTCCGCGACCAAAGTAATCAGTCAGGCTGATGCTCGCTAGTTGCGGATTGCGGTTCGAATTGATCTCTTCCTGCAGCGATTTGATGAAAAAACCAGCTTTATCGGTAAGTTGGCCGAGATCAAAATAAAGCAGCGCTTTGCTGGCCGCATCCGGCGTCACCTCAAGCAAGGCTTTGAGAATATGGATAGCCTGTTTTTCATCGCCTAGCTCAGCTAACCAATAAGAATAACTACGAGTCGCTTCAAAGGAATTTGATTGAAGTTCACACAAATTTGAAAGCACCCGGCTGGCTAGAACTGGCTCTTTTTTCTCAAAAAGAATACGTGAAATTTCGATCACCATCGCCATCGACAAACTTTGCCGGCCAAATTCCCCCTTCAACAGATCCGCATAGGCTTCCGCCGCTTTGGGGTGATCTGACAAAACTTTCAACAAAGACTTATCCACTCCCTTCATCGTCATTTCTACCTCCGTGCCGATAAAAGCCCCGCCCAAGCTACTGCCCTCATCCCCGCCTGCATCATCCACGGTTTCACCCTCATCCGGTCGTGCCGCAAAAGAAGGGTAATAAGACGGCTCTCTACGACCTTGTTGTTCCCCTGCCTGCTCAAAAACCGGATCTCCATTGGATCCCACGTCACCATCCATGAACGAATCCGCTGCTGCGGCAAAAGGATCGGCAGCAGAGCCTCCCGCTGAACCTACGTCGGCAAAAGGGTCGGCCGCAGCCCCTCCAGCAGAAAGAAAAGCCGGGGCAAAAGGATCATAGATCGAATAAGGCAAAGTCTCCACCACGATCATATCCCCCCACTTCAATTTAACATCAATGTAACGACTGCTCGCTATATTATATCCGATGCGCTGGGCATCACGATACAAAAACACCCTCTGCTTCGACCCGTATTGATTTGGTCCGCCCGCTTGAGCCACCGCCTGAATCAACGAAAACGGATCCTTGGCGGAATACACCCCACGCTCTTTGACAAAACCTCTTACCGAAACATGCACCGGCTGCCCGGCATTTGCTTCAATCGGGTTTGCTCGAAAAGCATCCAATTCTTTCATTCTCTGGTCGAGCTGTTCGCTCCACTGCTTAAACCCCTGCGCCGACTTTAAATTATTTTTTGCCACCCTTACCGCTTCGGCTTCGATCAACCATTTTTGATAACGATCCAGTGATTTTGTATTTCTCTTGGTTTCAGGAAAAGCAATGCGCGAAGCCTTCACCCAAATACCCACCGCCCGGATTTCCTCTTCCAACTCCCCGTCCAACCAGACAAACTTGGTTTCATACCAGATATTTTTAGCTTTCCAGACATTGATCGCCCGAATCTTCGCCGACTTCCCCCTGCTCTCCAGTGAGCGGTGATAAAGCTCCAGCAGTTCAGGTTCCGGAGGTGGAATTTCATAACGAACATGATCCTCAAAACGTTCCAATACAATCAGTGAAGTATGATCACTCACCAGACGTTCCGCCTTGGCAAAAGTCGTAATTCGACCCGCATCCAGCTCCCTCTCTAACCTCAGCAAATGCCTCTGCGCCCACACCCGCCGTGCAAAGCTCCACTCCACCGTCGACCGGCTTGTTTGATTCGTCAGGCTAACTTCTATATCATCACCTCCAGGCATTCTCAGCGTAAGCGTGCCACCAGATCCTTTCACCAGCCCCCCGCTGAGCGTAAAAAATCCCCCCTTCCGACTCACCTCCAAATTCCTCACCCGGCCTCCCTTCACCTGAATATCAGTCGCCATTTGCCTCAATTCCTGCCACCAGTTTTTGCTGGCGAGATTGATCCATTTCGCTTTTGCCCTGAAAAAACCAGGATCCACCCGGTCCACGTCGGAGGTAATCAGGTAACAATCTTCTACCATCCCATCCTGATCAAGGTGCCAGATCGGCGAACCCACTATCCCATCAGTGAACAACAATGTGATCCCATCCCATTCGTCGATCTGGGAAAAATCAGCCGCCCCGTCATAGCTCAGTCCTTGCAGATATTTCTCCAGTTTCTTGCCTGCTCCATTGCCCTTCGCTATCTGGAAAACACGTCCCTCACCTAATTGAGTGTTCAAGACCTGAACCTGCACCTCGCATGCCCCCTGCTCCTGCCACAAGCGCCGCAATGCGGCAAACTCCTTGTCATATTTTTGCCAACGCCGTGAGTAAGAAGCGTCCCAAATCAGACGGATTTTTTGCCACTTTTTCTCCAACTTGTCAGAGTTTTTTACCGGTGCTTTTCCCTGCACCACAAAATAGCCTGATCCTCCCGGTTGGCGCTCAATCAAAACGATGGGTTTATTCAGTTCTGGCAAAGCTGATTTTGCCCGCAGTTCTGCGTCCAATTTCACATTGTGAGCTTGCCACAACCACTTTTTATCCCCCGTCTTTTTTGCCGTGTCAGACAAAACCTTGACCGACAATTGCGGCAGCTCCACCGCCCCCTGCACCTCGCAACTGAACTTCTTAATCACCCCTTTGCGCTGCAGAGGTAACACAAATTTTCCATCAGCCGGCAAAGTTTGGATGTATCCAATGCGCACCCGCTTGGTCTTCTTCGGCTCCAGAGGAAAAATCCGCGTGCGGTAGACATTGCCCGCTTCTCGCTCAACCAATCCGGGATCCACCATTTGTCGTTTGATCGACTCATAAGCATGGCGTGCCTTGCCTTTTTCCACCGCCACACCGGGACGCATGTGACCCTTAATTTCCAGAGCGTAAGTCGAAACCGTCGCTCCCTGCGGCAGTTGCAGTACAAACTCTCCCTCTTGCCGCCGCTTCGAATGATTATAAAACTCCAAATCCAGAATCGTTTCCACCAACAAACCCGACATCCGCACATGAATCGACAGCTCTCGCAATTCCAAACTCTGCTTTTCTCCATCCTCCTTGATCGTCAGATCAGGCAAAGCCACTTCCGCCCCAACCCATGACAAGGTCAGCACAAAAAAACAAAACAGCGTAAAATAAGTTTTCATCTCAAACACCCAAGCACCGCTTCCCCGCCACGCTTATTTTTTCGCAGCTTTTTTAAGTGGAAGCCCCACCACGATGATGTCCACCTTCAAAAACACCATCACCTTACGCTCCCTATCCACTTTCATCGATTCCATATCAAAGGGGGATTGCACCCCTGCCAAAAGATATTCCCCCGCGATCATCGCCACCTGGGTCGTGAGCTTCATGGCATAAAAAGTTGGCATCTTGGCGATCACTTCGCCTTCCCCTACAAGGTATTCTCCGTATTCCTCCTGCCCAACATGATAGACAATTTCAGGAGAAAGGCTCAAATCGACGGTTCGCTCATCCGCCCCCAAAACAGGATCCACCTCCATCGTTGTTCCGACATTCCGAGTTTCGTAGGCCGTCGCTATTGGCAATGCCGCAGTTTTAGACATCCCCTTCTTCCCATCTTCACTGCCGCTGCCCCCTTTTTCATACTCCGTCGCATAAATCACTTCTTGCACCGACTCCACTTTGGCCCGTTGCCCACTGCGTGCGATCACCATGGCGGTATCGATGATATTAGCTTTATCCTCTGCGATCATTTCCTCCAGTTTCTTGCGCAAAGGCCCATCATTGGACGACTTAAAAATCTCGGGATTACTGACATCCCTCTCCGCCATCAACGCAGTGTAATCCTTATGCGACAGCTCGATCCACTCCACCTGAATCCTTAACTGTTTTTCCATCCGCTCAATTGGCACCTCACGCCCCAGCGGATTAAAATCCGCCTCTTGCGCCTGACTTACCGCAGTAGCCGAGACAAACAAATGAGTGATGACAATAGTAACTATCCAAGGTTTCATCCCGCCAAGCTACAAAATCCCAAGCTCCAAAAAAAGTAAAAAAGAACAAATCTGTTCTGCCCCCCCTATCAAGCGATGATCTTTTTGATCGGCTCACCAAAATCACGATCAAGCCGTTTCCTGCCCGGCACTTCCATCCGCCTCGGATCCAGCCCCAACTGATGCAACACCGTCGCGTGAATATCGGTCACATAATGACGCTCTTCAGTCGCGTGAAAGCCCAATTCGTCGGTCGCTCCATCCACATAACCTTTTTTCAATCCACCACCCGCCATCACCACGGAAAATCCGTGCGGGTGATGATCTCGGCCGGTAATCGCCGAGCCCTTGGCTCCCTGCCCGCCCGGTGTGCGACCGAACTCCGAACCCCATACGATCATGGTATCATCCAACAATCCGCGTTGTTTGAGATCCTTGATCAATCCCGCCACCGGTTGATCCACTTCTTTTGACAAAGTCCCATGCAGCCGCTTGATATCACGATGGGAATCCCAGGCCCCGGCGTTGCCTCGATAACCGTGAAAAATCTGCACAAAGCGCACCCCGCGTTCCACCATCCGGCGAGCGGCGAGACATTTTTCGCCAAAAGCTTTGGTTTCTTTGGTATCGATGCCATACAGTTTGCGAATGTGCTCAGGCTCTTTGCCCAGATCCATCACTTCCGGCACCGATGACTGCATTTCAAAAGCCAACTCATAACTCTTGATGCGCGCACGGAGTTTTTTATCATTCGGATAATCAATGCCCGAAATTCGATTGAGCTGGCCAAGCAAACCAAAATTCTCCCGTTGCTCCTGCAAGGTCGCTTTGACATCATCGGGTTTCACAAAAGAAATCGGATTTTTGGGATCCACCTTCAAGCGCACCCCCGCATACTCCGGCCCGAGATAGGCCGACCCATGGGTCCACGCCGCACCACAACAATCCGCGCTTGGATTACCCAGCACCACAAACTCTGGCAGGTTCTCATTCAGGGTTCCCAAACCATAACTCGCCCACGAGCCGATCGTCGGAAAAGCGCCCTCGGTGATCTTACGCCCGGTGTGAAAGGTCAACTGCGCTCCGTGATTGTTATCAATCGTCCACATTCCGCGCAACACACAAATATCATCGGCACAGGAACCCATGTGCGGAAACCAGTCACTGACTTCGAGCCCACTTTGGCCGTAACGTTGGTAACCCGTTTGCAAAGGCAAGATTTTCTGCAAGACCTCACGTTTCTGCTTCGAGGGATCAAGCAGGATTTTATTGATCGCGTCCTTATTCAGCACCCGGTCCGCATAGGGGGTTTCGCTGATCGATTTTCCGGCATACTCGTTCAGTGCCGGTTTGGGATCAAAGCTCTCCAAATGACTGACCCCACCAATGTTGAAAATCCAGATCACCGATTTGGCTCTAGCCGGAAAATAAGGTTTGCCCGTCGGCGGCGCCCAGCCATTGGCTGCCTGCGCTTTTCCTCCTTTAAACATCATCGCCGACAGCGCCATACCGGTGAAACCCATACCTGTATCACCCAGAAAAGTCCGCCGGTTCATTTTTGCCTGATCCATCATCTCATTCGTTCAAATCCTAGCGCACCGTCACAAAATCATTGTGGTTTAATAACACCGCCACCAGTCGCTCTTTTTTTCGCTCGATATCACCACTTTCCAAAAATACCAGACACAATTTTTTCTCTTCCGCTTTGGGCGCCTTGCCCAACACCGTCAAATAAGCCTGCTCAATAAAAACCTCCGGATCATCCCCCGACTGTCCGCTCAACCGTTGGGAAACACTTTTAGCCGCCAGATTAGTCAACTTGCTGTTCGCCATGGCCAAAGCCTGGTGCGGCTGCACACTCTCTTCCCGCATATAACATTCACTGACTTTCGGTCCGTCGAAAATCTGCACAAACTCGACCAACTTCTCACGTCCATGACGCATATAAATACTGCGCCGACGGGATTCCTGCGCCGTGGTATGATCAATGTCCGGTCCCCCCATCACCGGATCCATGCGACCGGCGATCCATAACAAATTATCACGTATGATCTCTCCCTCCATCCTCCGTGACGGCATACGCCAGAGGTAAATATTGTCCGGATCGATCGCATAATTATTTTCCTCCGAGGTGCTGCTCATGCGATAAGCCGCACTGGTCACGATCAAACGGTGCATCGCTTTCATGCTCCAATCCCGACTCATGAACTCCGCCGCCAACCAGTCCAACAAAGCCGGATGGGTCGGCTCTCGTCCATTGGCACCAAATTCCGCCACCGTCGGCACGATCGCCTGACCAAAATGACGCAGCCAAATATGATTCATCGCCACCCGCGCCGTCAACGGATTGGCTTCACTGCCCAACCACTTGGCAAAAGCCAAACGCCGCCCCGTACTGGTGGCCGGATAACTCAATCCCTCACGAGCTTTGTATTTTTCCGTAACCGGTTTTTTGCTCATCTTTTCCGCCGCCAGCAAAGCCTTCCTAGCATCCGCTATTTTTTTACCTGCTGCTTTCATCGCCTTCGTCGCGCTGGCCATGCTCTTGCTGTCCTTGCCACTTTTGGCTTTGTTCATACGATTGGCCGCCACCATCTTTTCGCTTTCACCAAGCGCCAATTTGGCCTGAGCCTCGGTGAGCACCACGTCTTGCTGAATCTTCGCCGCCGCCGCCGCTACCTTTTTCCATTCCGCGCTGCCCTTTTTCCCTTTGTCCTCCATCGACTCCACATCAAACAAAGCCACCAACGCCCCTTGTTTGCTCTGCGCCGCCAACAAAACCAATTCAGCCGCTTTCAGCTTCACCGGATCAAGCGGCTTCGTATTTTTCACTTTGACCAAGGCCGTTTTTGCTTTGGCCACTTCATCCTGTTCGGCTGCCATCATGCCCTTTTTGACAAAATCCCGCTTGGCCGGCTGATAAGCCAAGCGTGACAATTTCACCACCTCCGCTTTGTATTGTCCACCCAAAGCTTTTGGCACCCCGGGTAACATCACCTTGTCCTTCACGGGAAAACGCTCATCGCCCC
Organism: Verrucomicrobiota bacterium; assembly: GCA_024277195.1. Taxonomy (GTDB): domain Bacteria; phylum Verrucomicrobiota; class Verrucomicrobiia; order Verrucomicrobiales; family DEV007; genus JAADHD01. The sequence goes on from JAJRVS010000319.1 coordinate 9,708, forward strand.
GCGCCAGCAAATAAGTTTTTGCCGCCACCGTCTTATCAAAAACCCTCGGCATGCCCATTTTTTTAACATCCAGCTCGCCAGGCACACGATCAGTGCGCACATGATAAGGCTCGAATATCGCCCGCATCTCGTAATAGGCCTCCTGCGGAATCGGATCATACTTATGGTCATGGCAACGCACACAACCCATCGACACCCCAAGGAATGCTTGCGATGTATGCGACACCACATTGTCCAACCAGACATCCCGACTGCCGCCATGGTAATTACGCACCAAATAACCTGTCGCCCGCAAAGCTTCTTCATCTTCCGGCGCAGCTTCGTCTGCCGCCAGCATCTCTACGATCATTCGATCATAACTCTTATCCTCATTCATGGCCTCAACGATCCAATCGCGCCACCGCCAAATGTGCGGCTGACTAAAACGCACCGCTTTTTTGTAACCGCCCCAATCCGCGTAGCGCCAGATGTCCATCCAATGCCTGCCCCAGCGCTCGCCGTAAGCTGAACTTTGCAACAGACGATCCACCACCTTTTCATACGCGTTGACATCCTGGTCCGCTACAAAATCCCGCACCTCGTCCGCCGTCGGTGCCAACCCCGTAAGATCCAGATGCACTCTGCGCAACCACACTGGCCGCGGGGCTTCGCCCCTCGGATTCAGTCCACGGACTTCCTGCTCAGCTAGCAAAAAAGCATCAATTTCATTGCGCACCCACTGACGATGTTCCGCTTTCACTTCAGGAACCTGTGGACGTTTCACCTTTTCAAAAGGACGCCAGGGATAACGTTCCAGATATTGCGCAAAACGCGCAGACCGCTCGACCAACAAACTCTTCTCCTCCGCGTCGGGCAGGTCCTTGGCATCCCCCGGTTGCCGTCCCATCAAAATCTCAGCAAGATTATCCACCCCGTCACCATCGGCATCTTCTGTGGCTACAAAATTCAAACGTGCATCCAGGGGCGCGCGTTTGCCCTGCTTTTTCCACACCTGCTTCACCGCAGCCAACTGCCGGCCAAAGACGTTGTGAGGAAAGTCCTCCAGCGTGTGCGCCCCCTCCTCCGCTTCCGCATGCACATGACAAGTCGCGCAATTATCCAGCTTGGCATCGAACAACGGCCCTAGGTAACGCTCAAAAGCTTTTTTATTAGCCGGCGTCGCGTGAAGATGTGAAAAAGATAACAGCGCCAAACCCAGCAAAAACATGCCTGCCATAAAAAGGCGTTTCACAGAACTGCGATGAGCAAAAATTTTCAGCACAAACAAATCGAGGGTTGGGGGTGAATCAAAGGCTGCAATAAACAAAGGTCTATTAAAGACCAAAGCATCAATTTATCACAGCCAATTTACCAGTTCCACTTTTTGACAAGATTCGCGCAGTTCTGCTCAAAAGTCGCCGTTTTTTCTTGCTTCCCTGATAGAGACGCTTATTAAAAACATTCAATCCTTTCTGTTTTCCCCATGCCCGCGAAGTCCTCAAAAAGTTCCAGTCCAGATCCCCTTTTAGAGAAATCCTCTCTCTATCAGGAATTCCTCGCCGAAAGGGAGGAAATCATGCGCCACAAATGGCTCAAAAGTGAAGAGGCCGGACACGACATCGGCTTTGACGCCACCCTGCTCGACTGGGTGATGAACTACCGCAGCCAGTGGAGACAAGAGCGCAGATCCGCTTGATTCCCTAGGCAATTAATGGCACTCTGCCAGAGTGAAAACTCTACGCCGATGGATCCTGAGACTTAGCGGCATCTTTGCCCTGCTCCTGCTTGCTCTTTTCATTCTCAAGAAAAAAGCAGATCACGATTTTTACCAGGATTACAATTCCACCGCCCCGCTGAACGCCCGTATCCTGTCCGACCATACGGCAGCCGCGATTCACTCACAGCAATCCGTTTTTGACGGCGTCGGAGAAATACCCGTGCCGCTGGTCTCCTACTACCCATCCACAAAAAACAAAAGCCCCCTGCCCTGCGTCATTTTTTTACACGGCATCGGCCAGAGCAAATCCTTCCTCAAACTGATCGCCCCCTTTTTCACCTCACACGGCTACGCCATCGTTTGTTTTGATCAATACACCCGGGGTGAACGTCGGCTTGCCGCCGGCAGCAGCGATGTCAAAAAAGGTCTCGCCATGCGCCGCCGCGCCGCCCTAACCGTCATGGAGACCCGACGTCTGGTTGACTACTTGCAAACCCGTCCCGAAATCGATTCGCAAAAAATCTATCTGGTCGGCGCCAGCTTCGGAGCCATCATGGGCACCATTGTCGCCGCCCAGGAACCGCGCATTTCAGCCACCGCATTGATCTATGGCGGCGGCGGCTGGGGCCACCTGACTGACAGCCCCGTCATCCGCAAAGAGCTCGGTTCGTGGACCACGCCCGCCGCCCTGCTCACCGCATTCATCATGGCTCCCGCCGAGCCCCTGCTCTACGCCGACCAACTCACCCGGCGCCCCCTGCTCATCCAAAACGGCACCCACGACAGCATCATCCCCACCGCCGCAGCCAAAGCCCTGATCTCCACCGCAGGAGACCAAGCCAAAGTCATCTGGTATGACTCCGACCACGTCGGCCTCGACAAAAAACACGTCGAAGTTGTGCTCACTGATGTGCTCACCTGGCTCGACCAGTTGAATCGGTGATCTAGTTGAAACTAATCCCAATTGGTCAGCCACCGTGAACGATTACTCATCGTATCCGCGTCGGACTCCGCCCCTCCGAGAGACCATAGGTCATAAGTGGGATTACGAGTGCTTCGCTTTTCTTGCTCTTCAGGCTCACAGCGGTAACGAATCAAATCGCCATAGGGATCAATCAGAGCAAATCGTCCACCTATTTTCCTCACCCGTTTGAGAGGATCATTTTTGGCCGTATTCCAATCAAGACCTTCCATATAAACTTTATTGCCTTCCATATAAACTTTATTGCCTGCAGTTTCCGAATCCACCGCTCCGTCCTCATCAAAATCACCCGACAAATATTTATAGAGCACAAAAGCCCCCTCCTTTTCATCACCAGAATTAACCGGATACCAACCGTTTTCCAACTTGTAAGAAGATAGGTCTAAAGTTAGCTCTTTATACAACAGGGCAGCCCGCTGTTTTTCCAAGTAATCACCAATGGGGTGATAAAACCCCAAAGCCAACCAAAGCAAAACAGCAAATAATACAATTGCAGCAAAAAACTTACCCCAAAACTCTGCTCCCTTTTTTACCCCATCCCTTTTCTTATTAGCGTTCATTCGCGTCCATTAGCGGCTCTCCCCCTCCCCCAAATCACCCCGCCGTCAAAGCCGCACGATCATCCCCCAACTTCCCAGCTTTCTCAAGGAAATAATCATAATCCCCCGCATAAGGCGTCACCTTGCCACCAGCGACATGCAGCACCTTGGTCGCTAGCTTGCGAATGAAATGCACGTCATGGGAAATGAATACCAGCGTTCCTTCATACCTGTCCAAAGCGAGTATCAATGACTCCACCGTCAAAATATCCAAGTGAGTGGTCGGTTCGTCCATCAGCAATAAGTTCGGTGGGTCGACCAAAAACTTAATCAAATTCAAGCGACTCTTTTCGCCACCACTGAGCACCTCTGTCTTTTTGTAGATCTCTTCTTTACGAAACAAAAACGAGCCCAACACCCCACGAACTTCGTCCTCTCGCATCATCGGAGCGCAATCCATCACCTCCTGCAAAACGGTGTTCTTCGGATTGAGCGATGCGGAGCGATGCTGACTGAAGTATCCAATCTTGGCATTATGCCCCGACTTGCGTTCTCCAGCCTGAAACTCTAACTCGCCTGCTAATATTTTTATCAAAGTCGATTTCCCCGAACCGTTAGGTCCCACCAGCACGGTGCGCTCGCCTCGCTCAATCTCAAGATCCAGCCCTTTGTAAATTTGCAAATCCCCATAAGCCATATCGACACCCTCCAAAGTGATGCAGCGCTGCCCTCCGCGTGGCGGTTGCGGAAACTGAAAACGAAACGGTTTTTTCGGCGCCAGCGGTTTATCAAGTTTCTCGATTCGTTCGATCTGCTTCAACTTGCTCTGCGCCTGCGAGGCTTTCGACTGAACCGCACGGAATTTGTTCACAAAATCCTGCAGCGCTTTGATCTCTTTCTGCTGGTTTTTCCAAGCCGCATTTTGTTGGTTGTATTTCGCCTCGCGCTGCTGCAAATAATCAGAATAATTTCCCTTGTAGGGAATCAACTCTCTTTCATCGATGTCATAAACATTTTTCACGATCTCATCCATGAACTCACGGTCATGGGAAATCATAAAAACCGCGCCTGAGTAATTTTTCAAATAATCCTGCAACCACAACAACGACAACAAATCCAGGTGATTGGTCGGCTCATCCAGCATCAACAAGTCGGGAGCCATCACCAACAGCCGCGCCAAATGCGCCCGCATGATCCATCCCCCGCTCATTTCTTTCGCCGAGCGAGTGAAATCATCCTGTTTGTAACCCAGTCCACTCAGCATTTTAGCTGCCTTGGCTTCGATGCCCGGATCACTCAAAGCATCATATTTCGCCTGAGCTTCATAATACTCAGGAATATCCACCGTACCTGCCTCCTCCAATTCACGTAAAGTTTTCTCCAAGCCCTCCAGCTCACCCACCCGACCCGTAGCCACATCCATCACCGTCTCGTCCCCCACCGCTTCGCTTTCCTGCGGCAAAAATCCCACCATCGTCCATTCATCACGCTCGACCTTGCCCTTGTCCGGCTCGAAGTCCTTCAAAATGATCGAAAACAAAGTGGACTTGCCCGCCCCGTTCGGTCCGACCAAAGCCACTCGATCCCCATAGTTGATCTGCATCGACGCGTCCTCGAAAAGAGTGCGACCGCCATAGGACATTTTGAGATTTCGAATTGTGAGCATGGAAAACGATAGTTTAAGCTATTATCGCCGTTTCTTAATCCGAATCAATGCCCACGGCAAGCCGATACTGCACCCCCTTTGAGTTTAGCTATTCCAACAGCACCGCAAATCGACTCTTGCCACATCAAAGCCGAGCAGATAAAACCCCAGAAACCAACTCACCACCCAAGCACAAAATGACCTTAAAGAAAAAACTCGCAGCTGAATTTATCGGTACCTTTTGGCTTGTCCTAGGCGGCTGCGGCAGTGCCGTTCTTGCCGCCGGCGTTGATGATGTGGGCATTGGCTGGCTGGGAGTCTCTTTTGCTTTTGGCCTTACCGTATTGACCATGGCTTTTGCGATTGGCCACATCTCTGGTTGCCACCTCAATCCTGCCGTATCACTTGGATTGTGGTCAGGTGGACGATTTTCAGCCAAAGAACTGGCTCCCTACATCATTACCCAAGTCGCCGGAGGAATAAGCGCCGCTGCAATTTTGTATGTGATCGCCAGTGGTCAATCGGGTTTTGATGCCGCTGCCGGTTTTGCCTCCAACGGCTATGGGGAACATTCCCCTGGCGGCTACAGCTTGACCGCTGCCCTCGTCACTGAAATCACCATGACCTTCATGTTCCTGATCATCATCCTGGGCGCCACTGATTCTCGCGCCCCGCAAGGTTTTGCCCCGATTGCCATAGGTCTCGGGCTCACTCTCATCCACCTCATCAGCATTCCCGTCACCAATACCTCGGTGAACCCCGCCCGAAGCACCGGAGTGGCTTTATTCCAAGGAAGCTGGGCGATTTCACAACTCTGGTTGTTCTGGCTGGCCCCCATCGTCGGCGCCATTCTAGCCGGCTGGGTTTACCGCTGTTTTGCAACGGATAAAAATTCCTGAAATCGCTTCATCCCACAATGAAGCCCTGCTGCTGCTGCCAATCCTCTTCGGTATCGATATCGTGTTTTTCATCCAATAGCTCCACCTGCAAACCCGCATCTCGGCACCGTTGCAAGCTCACCTCAAGGGTATCTTCCATGCTCCAGGGGATATCTTGAAACAACACGGACTGTAAGGCCTTCATTGCCAACAAATAATACCCGCCATCCACGGTCGGCCCGAATACCACGTCTTTTGCCCGCAAAGCCTGCCAGGCAGCCTGCAGGGTTTGACCATCGAGCTCAATGCAATCACTGCCCATGGCAACGATGAACGGTGCTGGCATTTCCGCCCCCTCATGCTGCTGGAAAATCTCACTGAAAGTCGTTTCCATCCGCTCACCCAAATCCCCCTCACACTGCGCTCGAAACGTCAGCGCCGGCCTCGTTGCCAACGCCCCCCCCTTCTCCGCTGACCACAAACCGCCGATCCACGCTTCAACTTCCGCCCTTTTATCCACCGGATCAAAGCTGACACACAATTCATCGGCATCCGTCTCCCTCAACATACCGATCAAATGCGTAACTAAAGATCTGTAGATCAATACCGCCTCTTCATCCCCCACCGTCCGTGCCAAACGGGTCTTAACCCGCCCTTGTTGCGGGTATTTCACAAACAGGATAATAATTCGTCGCTCGTTCATCATGAACAGATTCTTAAGCTTTCTTGATATCTCATTTTTCCAAGATTAACATTGATCACAAGGCTACAGAACGCTACACTTACCCAAAATATCCACTAATTTTAGATAAAATCATAATTATTAGAAAATAGCTCACTTTTCATTTTGTTAATCTTTTAGTCATTCCACCTGCCAGTCCATCTTTCTAATGCACTGGCAAGCGGGTCCCGTTGAATATGGCATCGAATCCTAAATCCCGCTCACGGAAAAAAGCTCCCGCGAAATCCTCCCGAACTTCCCGGACTACTTCCGCCACTCCGCCTACTCCATACGCATGGAATGAGGCTATTGCCATTTTACTAGGAGGTTTTGCCCTGCTGCATTTTCTGGCTCTGGTTTCGTATGACCCGAGGGATTTACCCAGTTGGCTGCCCTTCAGCACTACCGCCAGTCACGACGCGGTTATCTCCAACTTCATCGGCCCAGTGGGCGCGGTGATCGCTGGTTGCTCCTACTTCATCCACGGAGCCGCGGCTTATCTCATCCCCGGCGTGCTCATTTGGTGGGGAGTCACCACCCTGCTCGGCGCCCGAGTATTCACCCTGCGCACCTTGTTTTCCTTCCTTGGCATGCTAATTTCCGCCTCGTGTCTGCTGGAATATCAAAACTGGTTTTTTCAAGACTGGGCCGAACTTTACAACCTGCCCAAAAGCTCAGGAGGCTTGGTGGGTTATACCATTGGCCACAAACTTTTTGAAGGTTCTGTCGGCACCGTCGGCTCATTCATTGTCATGTCGATGATCTATCTGACCAGTGTGATCACTCTCACTGGACTGCACCCCTTCCAGTTTTTGATGTTGGTGAAAAAACGTCTGCGGGAACGCTACACCCAATATAAAATCAACCGTGCTGCCACTGCTGCTGCAGATGCCCAACTGGTGGCATCCACTGCCAGTTCCGAGCCCAAGCCTCGTCGCTCCCGCAGATCCAGCCGTCAAAAAGAAGCCGAACCTGTGACCAACGATAAAGGGGAAATGGAACTCCCGCTCGGCCCCATCCTGCCCAAACCCAAGATCATCGATGCTTCGGTGAGATCCAAATCCGAAGGTTCTCTGGATCAGTTCAAACCCGCCGCGCAATTTGGACTCGGGAAAAGTTCCAAAAAAGACACCGGCTTGCTCGCCAACTCAGGACAATTTGCCGACTACCAACTGCCCAGCTTGAAACTGCTGCATTTCGATGAAAACACCCCGGACACCCCCTCCGATACCAGTGAGCTGATCGCCATTCAGAAAAAAATCATCAACACTCTGGACACTTTCGGCATAGAGGTCAGCGCCGGTGACATCACCCGCGGCCCCACCATCACCCGTTACGAGATCTACCCCAGTGCCGGTCTACGAGTGAACCGCATCACCGCTCTGGAGGCTGACATTGCCCGGGCCACCAAGGCCGAACGCATCAACATCATCGCTCCCATTCCGGGCAAAGACACCGTTGGCATTGAGATCGCCAATCTCGACAAAGTCGCCGTGCCACTGCGCGAGCTTTTCGAAGCCGGTCCCTTTCGTAATACCAAAGCAAAAATTCCGCTCGCCCTCGGCAAGGATGTTTATGGCAAAACCGTGGTGGCCGATCTGGCGCAAATGCCCCATATGCTGATCGCTGGAGCGACCGGCAGCGGAAAAAGTGTCTGCATCAATACCATCATCGCCAGCCTGCTCTACCGCTTCACCCCGGATCAACTGCGCTTCATCATGATCGACCCCAAAGTCGTCGAGATGCAGGTCTACAACGATCTGCCGCATCTAGTCGTGCCAGTGGTCACCGATCCCAAAAAAGTATTGCTCGCTCTGCGCTGGGTGGTCAACGAAATGGAACGCCGTTATGAAATGTTCGCCAAAGTAGGCTGCCGCAAATTTGATAGTTTCAACGAACGAAACAACAGTTCTGAAGATGAATCTGATTCTCCCAACAAAAAGAACAGCCCGGCTAACAAAGCCGCTTCAGCCAAAAGCAGTGAAACCCAGAAAGACCAAGCGGTCATTGCTGAACCGGCGCTCACTGCCCATCATGTCAACATTCCCGGCGCGTCTGACGATGACAACCCCGCATCTGATGAGATCGACTCCTTTGTGCCTCCTGAAACCGTCGACCCCAAAGAGGCTGCCCGCATTGCCAAGGAAAAAGAGATCGCAGACATGCCTGATCACCTGCCTTACATCGTTGTCATCATCGACGAGCTGGCAGACCTGATGCAAACCGCGCCCGCCGACGTGGAGTCCTCCATCGCCCGTATTGCCCAGAAAGCGCGTGCGGCCGGCATCCATCTGATCGTCGCCACCCAGACCCCGCGTGCGGATGTGGTCACCGGCATCATCAAGGCCAACATCCCCTCTAGAATCGCCTTCCAAGTCTCGTCCAAAATCGACAGTCGGGTGATCCTCGATGCTCCCGGTGCCGATCGCCTGGTCGGCAAAGGAGACATGCTTTACCTGCCTCCGGGCAGCGCCCAACTTCTGCGAGCTCAAGGAGCCATGGTATCGGATGAAGAAATTGAAGACATCGTCAAGTTTTGCGCCAGTCAGGGCGAACAACAGTTTCAAACTGACATCCAGGAGTCGATGGAGTCGGGTGGCAGCCAGGAGAATGATGTCTCCGACGAAGATGAGGATCTGATCGAAAAATGTCTCGAAGTCATCTTTCAAGAGAAAAAAGCATCCACATCTTTATTGCAAAGAAGGCTACGACTGGGTTACACTCGAGCTGCCCGCATGATCGACATCCTCGAACAACGCAACATCATCGGCCCAGGTGACGGTGCACGGCCTAGAGAGATTCTTGTCGATCTGAGTGCGGATTTCGATTAAGATGAAAGCACCTAACCCGCCTACGCGGATAAGAACCAAAGCGGAAACAAGTCGCCATCCAAAAAGGCTTGTCCCGGTTAACTGAAGGCAATTTTACTCAGGCATGGCAGAAACCATCGGCCAGAAATTACAAAAAGAGCGCGAGCAACGAGGCTGGTCCATCGCTGACGTAGCTCACGATACCCGCATCCATCCTGATACGATTCGCGGGCTGGAAACCGACGACTACTCAGTATTTGCCAGCACCACCTATGCCAAAAGCTTCCTACTTCTCTACAGTCGCCACTTGGAAGTAGATGCCGATGAAGCCCTGCATGATTTTGGCCAGGTTGCCCAACAACTCAACAAAAGCGGAAGTGTCTGTCTAGCCCCCTCCGCCACCAACGTCGAAGCCGGGGAAAGCATACGCCCCCACGAAATCAGTCCGCACCGTGCTACATCCTCCGCCCAGCAGAAACAACCGCTGCCTTTGTTCTTAGTGGTAACGGTACTGCTGTTGCTGCTGATCATTCCCACCTTTTACTTCATCGGAAAAAAAGCCGACTCTTTTGAAGAAGCCGCGACCATCCTCAACGAAACAATTTCCAATCAAAAAACAAACGACTCTGACCAACAAACTGCTGGCAAAACCACCTCATCTGTAGATAAAACCGCCGCCTCACAGCCCGCTAAACCTAGTCCCGCTGAAATAGAATTCCTCAAGCACCGCTTCCCTCGCCCCGCTTCGGAATCAGAGAAAAAAACCGAGAAGCCGCAGTCCAAAACTTCAGCCCTACCATCCACTCAGATCAAGGCCATACCTGTCGCCCCTGAATAAAAATAAAAATCAATCCCAGTTGGTAAGCCAGTTTGACCGGGCTTTGGTATTTGTTGCATTGGCATCAGAGCCTCCCAAAGACCAAATATCATAAGTCGGGTTGCGGGTTTTTCTATTTTTGTCCTTCACCCCCGGAGGCTCACACAAATAACGGATTGGACTGCCAAAAGGATCCACCAAAGCATACTTGCCACCCACTTCTCCGACTCTTTGCTGACTCTGACTCTTGGATGTATTCCAATCAATGCCCGGTACATAAATTTTAGTATCTGACGTCGCTGGATCCAAATTGCCATCGATATCAAAATCGCCAGATAAATATTGATACAATACAAAAGCACCTTGAACCGGATCAGTCCGGTTGATCGGATACCAACCGTTATCCAATTTATAAGACGACAATCCTGCAGTCAATTCCTTCACCGCCAATTTAGCCTGATCACGCTTCACTTTATTGATAATCGCCGGCATCGCCGCCAGCACCATCCCTGCCAACACCGCGATCAACGAAATCACAATCAGCAACTCCATCAGGGTGAATCCCCGTTGCCCCCACCTGTTTCTCTGTGAATTTTCTGTATTCATTTTCTCATCCTTCCTCACTTTTCACAGCTCGGGACAAGCCCGCTTACTGCGCATTCATTTCTGTGATAATGCTGATCATCGGCATGAACAGGGCAATCACAATCGTGCCCACAATCAAAGCCAAGAACACAATCATGATTGGTTCCAGCATCGACGTCATTGCATCCACCGCATTATCCACCTCGTCATCATAAACATCTGCAATCTTCAAAAGCATATCCGGCAACTGCCCGGTCTCTTCCCCCACATCGACCATACTGATCACCATCGCAGGGAACACCCGGCTCGCCTCCAAGGGGGCCACAATCGACTCCCCTTCGCGCACCGCTTCATGCACCCTGTCAACCGCCTCGGCAACCACCAGGTTACCCGCCGTTTCACGAGTGATCCCCAACGCTTGCAAAATAGGCACCCCTGATGTCACCAAAGTTCCCAAGGTTCTAGCAAAACGAGAGACCGAGCTCTTCAACTGAATCGGCCCGATCAAAGGCATTTTCAGCTTAAAACGATCGATCGTTTTGGCTCCCCCTTTAGTCGCAGAGAACACCTTCCAACTGACAAACAGAATTGTAAAACCAGCTAAAAACAACATCCAGTTATCTTGGATGCCTCGACTAAATCCGATCACAAAACGAGTGATTGCCGGCAGCGGTTTATCTCCTAGCATCTCCGAGAATATTTTCTCAAATTTCGGCACAATCACCATCATCAGAAACACCACAATGATCACCGCGATGAACATCACGATCATCGGATACACCATCGCCGACACAATTTTATTCTTCAGCTTTTGAGCTTTTTCATAATACTCCGCTAAACGCACCAATACCAGCTCCAGCACCCCGCCGAGTTCCCCTGCTTTCACCATATTGACATAAAGTTTGTCGAAAATCCGTGGGTGCTGTCCCAAACCTTCTGAAAACGTGCTACCACTCTGCACCGAGTCAGCCAGTGCATTGATAGTTTGTTTCATATTTTTGTTTTTCTCCTGTTTGGCCAGCACCGTCAAGCCCCTCAACAAAGGCAAACCCGCTTCCACCAAAGTTGCCAACTGCCGGGTAAAAATCATCAGCACCTTGCCTTTGACCTTGCCTCCAGCCTTACCTCCAGCTCTGCTCTTCGATTTTTGAGCTTTCTTGATCTTGGATTTCGCCTTGCTGTCAACGCCACCTTTGCCTGCCGCCGCCAAACTGGTCGGATACAAACCCTGACTTCTCAGTTGATTACTGGCATCCGCCTCGTCTTTAGCCGAGATATTTCCCGCCGACTCCTCGCCTTTGGCGTCCAGAGCTATATATTCAAAATTAGCCATTTTTTTTCGTTTCTACTTAGCAGTTTAAATTATTCTTCAGACGGGAGTCTTTCTGATCTTACTATTTTGCCGATTTTCTGTCTATCACTATCTCTCAGCCACCTTCAATCAAGTGTATTTCAATACTTCCTCAATGGTAGTGATGCCATTATAAATGTTTCTCAAACCATCGTCACGAAGACTTTTCATCCCCAATTCCAATGCTTTCTGACGCAGAACCACCGTAGCAGCCCTTTCCGAGATCAACTCTCTTAACGGGTCCGTCATGTCCAACAACTCGAACAATCCCTGCCGCCCGCGATAACCGGTGTCGTTGCATTTCGGGCAACCTTGACCAGTATAAAACTCTTTCCCTCCGATATCAGACGGAGTCAGATTCAATTGCTCCAACACCGCTTCACTCGGTTGATAAGCTACCCGGCAATCCTTACAAATCTTCCGCAACAGGCGTTGGGCCAAAACCCCTTCCATCGTCGCCGCCACCAAGAACGGTTCGGTTCCCATGTCCACCAATCGGGTGACTGCCCCCGGCGCATCATTGGTATGCAAAGTGCTCAACACCAAGTGACCCGTCAGCGATGCCTGAATCGCAATTTGCGCAGTGTCCAGATCTCGCATTTCTCCCACCAGAATCCGATCAGGGTCCTGACGCAAAAAGGCGCGCAAGACCCGCGAAAAAGTCATTCCAATCGCATCGTTGATCGGGACCTGAATAATACCATCGATCTCATACTCCACCGGATCTTCTGCCGTAAGCAACTTGCTGTCCATCGTATTGATGGTGCGCAGACAAGCATACAAAGTCGTCGTTTTTCCCGCTCCAGTCGGCCCCGTGCAGATAAAAATCCCATTGGGCTTCTGGATCGTCTCGGTGATGTAGTCAAAAATAAAATCAGGGAAACCAATCGCATCCATGTTCAGATTGACATTCGATCTATCCAAAACACGCAGCACCACACTCTCGCCACTCTGGGTCGGCAGAGTCGAGACACGCATATCCACCGTCTTGTCGGCGATGGTTTGCATGATTCGCCCATCTTGGGGCAAACGGGTTTCCGCGATGTTCAGATTTGCCATCACCTTGATCCTCGAAATAATCGACGATTGCAAATGCATCGGCGGTGGAGCCATTTCATACAGCGACCCATCCACCCGGTAACGGATTTTGAAATCATCCTCAAAAGGCTCAAAATGAATATCCGATGCCTGCTCTTTGATCGCCTGGAACAACACCAAATCCACGTAACGAATAATCGGCGCCGAATCCTCATCCGCATCATCTTCTGTCAAAGCCGCCGCTTCAGCGCCCAATTTGGCCAAAGCATCGTTCATGCCGGCGGCATCACCACCGTAATGCAATTCGATCATTTCGTGGATTTTAGCCGGTGGTGCCACCGCTATTTGAATATCCAGACCCAGGGCAAAGTGCAATTCCTCCGCCGTGTGTGCGCTGAGCGGGTCAGCCAAAGCTACCAGAAAACTGCCATCCTCATTGAACTGAATCGGAAAGGATTCGTGCAAGCGCGCCGTACCGGCAGGCATCGCCGCCAGCACCTGAGGTGGAGGTTGAAACCCTTCCAACTCAACACTATAGCCCCCGACATCCTCAGCGATCAACTGATACAATTGATCCGCTTCCAGAATCGAATAATCCTCCAATATCTCGACCACATCCTTACCGGATTGGCCCACAGCAAGGGTCAGATCTTCTCGCTGACTTTCATCAATCAACTCCCGAGATACCAGTAAGTCGAGCACACTTTCAACGTTCATATCAATCCTTTTTCCTATCCAAACTTATTAAAAATCATACACCAAGGTCATCCTCCACATCAATCCGAATCCGACATAGTCACTCGAATCACCTCCTGAGCAGTCGTGATGCCCGCCAACACCTTTCGCACCCCGTCTTCACGCAGTGTCCGCATCCCCAATTCTCGCGCTTTTTTCCGTAACTGTGGAGTCGAAAGCTCGTCATTGATCATGTGTGTGACCTCATCATTGATATTAAACACCTCGTAAATCCCCAATCGACCGCGATAACCCGTCGAGCGGCAAGTGCGGCAACCGGTGCCCATTTTCACTTCGGCTCCGCCCATCTGCGAAATATCCAAATTCAAAGAACTCATCTCTTTTTCCGTCACCTCCGCAGGCGCAGCGCAATCCGGGCAAATGGTACGAACCAGACGTTGAGCCACAATCGCCCGCACCGCACTGGCGATCAAAAAGCGCTTCACCCCGATGTCCGCCATACGAGCCACCGCGCCGGGCGCATCATTGGTATGCAGAGTACTGAATACCAAGTGACCCGTCAGACTGGCATTGATCGCAATCGAAGCCGTTTCAATATCCCGAATCTCCCCGATCATAATGATGTTCGGAGCCTGACGCAGAATCGAACGAAGGGCGGCGGCAAAGGTCATGCCTATATCCTCCTTCACCTGCACCTGATTGATGCCTGACAAAACATACTCAACCGGATCCTCAACCGTGATGATCTTTTTGTCCGGTTTGTTGATCTCATTCAAACACGCATACAAGGTGGTGGTTTTACCCGAACCCGTAGGGCCGGTCACTAGAATAATCCCATCCGGCAAGCGAATCAGTTGGTTGAAGTTCTCCTGGTCATCCGAGAAAAAACCCAACTGCGGCAAACCCAACAGCAGCGAAGACTTATCCAAAATACGCATAACGATGCTCTCGCCATTACTGGTAGGCACCGTCGAAACACGCAAATCCAAGTCCTTGTCCCCGATCGTTGCCCGCACCCGGCCATCCTGAGGCACGCGTTTTTCCGCGATACTCATCGTGCCGGTCATGATTTTGATACGGCTCACCATCGCCGAAAGCAGCCGCAGCGGATGCTCTGCCACTTTGTGTAAAGCTCCATCGATGCGGTAACGGATCCGCACCTCGTTCTCCATCGGCTCGATGTGAATATCACTGGCCTTGGCTTGGTAAGCTTCCTGCAACATCTGCGCCACCAAGCGAATCACCGGAGCATCTCCACCCTCTTCACCGCCCTCCGCTCCATCCATCACGGAAATACCTCCAACTCCCAAATCCGCAGCCTGTTCCTCGCTCAATCCCTCGGAACCATAAAGCTCGACCAACAGTTGTTTGATCTGCTTCATCGGCGAGCAGACAAATTCCAGCTCATAGGGAATCACATGCCGCACCGCATCCAAAGTATCAAAGTCCAGCGGATCGGCCACTGCCACCAACATCTGACTGCCATTGTAATTGATCGGTATGATCTTGTAACGACGCGCCGCGTCCTTATCCACCGCTTCGACCACCGATTCGTCGATTTCCGCCTGGGTCAGATCGACAAAGTCCATCCCCGAGCTCACCGCCAGGGTGCGCGCCAGATCCTCTTCAGAAACCTTGCCCGTCTCCAGTAATACATCGATCACCGATTGGGTGTTCTTTTTCCGATGACGAGCCTGCTCCAGATCCGATGCGGTCACCGTTCCGTTTTCTTCAAGCAATTCGAGCAAAAAATCTTCGTTCGCGTACAAAAGTCTTTATGGTTGGATTCAAA
>JAJRVS010000320.1 GCA_024277195.1 Verrucomicrobiota bacterium
GTTTTTAAAACCGATGCAGGAGCACAACATCCGGATCGGGGTGGATTTGCACAAATGGGGCACACACGGATTTCTCGCCGGGGCCAAAGAAAGCCCGGATCGTTTTCCGCTGCCACAGAAACAAACGGATTTCATCAAGCGTAGCCATGAAACCGGAGCACAGGTCTTCGGGTATCTCCAGGGCATCTGCTGGGACATCGGCAGTCCCAGTTTCAAACGGGAAGACGGGTGGAAATACGCGGTACGCAATTTCTATGGCCAGCCTCTGGTGTGGGAGTTGGGCGAGCACAATTCCATCATCGCCTATCCCGGGGAGATGTGGGAGAAGACCCTGGGCAACACTATTGTCAAAATGGCCAAAGCGGGATTCGACGGAGCCTATCTGGATTCGAACAACCACGCCGGCACCTACCTGAACTTCAATCCGCTTTACAATAAACAAAGTGGCGGCGGCAATGAATACATCAAGGCCAACCGGGGAATGATGCGCCGGATGAAAGCCGCCGCACGGGAACATCAACCGGGCTTTTGTTTTACCGCCGAGAGTTTCTGGGAAGGCAATATCGCCGAGCTTGACGCGATCAAGGCAGTGAACACCTGGCACCGTTATCTGAAGAGCGGGGTAGCCGAACAAATCCCCCTGGCATCCGCCGTCTATCATGACCACGCCATTTTGTTTGGTTGCTGGGTAGGGAAGCACAGTTTGGAACAAGACGAGGGCATGGACTATGTCGTCAAGCGCGGCATGGCTCTGGTGGAGGGTTTCAAACCCGGATGGAGCCAGCCGGCCGACATGCTGTATTTCAAAAACAAGGAACTGGCACTGGAAACTTCGCTGCGCCGTTGGCAGGCCTATTCCGCCGCCAAAAAATTCCTCCTCTATGGCGAAATGCTGCGTCCCCCGCAATTGCTCTCCCCGACCGAACGCATCCATTTCCGCTGGTGGCGAGCCTGGGGAGACGCCACCTTCGACACCGATACCCCCTCCGTCCTAAGCAGTCTCTGGAAGGCTGCCGACGGCTCCATCGCCTTGGTGCTCTACAATGTCACCGCACAGCCCCAGGACATGACTGTCAAACTAAGCGACCTGGAATGGGAAGGCGTTTCCAAAGTTGCCGCCCACAGCATCTGGCCAAGCGATCTGACACCGAGCGCCGTCCTGCGGCAGCCAGGCCAGGTTGAGGTCTCCTGCCGTATTCCAGCACGCTCCCCGGCAGTGATTCAAATCAATCCATAAAAAACCATGCTCAAACAACTTCCCTGCATAACCCGTATCATTGGATTCATCCTGCTCATGGGCAGCGCAGCCAGGGTGAGCGAAGCTGCCGGGGAATCCGGGATTCGCGGGCTGGTGGGATACTGGAGCTTCGACGAAGGGCAGGGGACGGATACCGCAGCCAATGTGGTGCGGAACGCGCCCGGTCTGTTTGGCTCCACCGGGACAGCGAGTTTGATCGAGGCGGCGTGGGTCGAGGGCAAACTCGGGAAAGCTTTGGATTTTGCTGCTGGAAAATCCTTTGCCCTGATCGATAAAACTCCCGAGTTGAACTGTGGCGACCAGCTTACCATCGCTGCCTGGATTCGCATCGCCCAACCGGAAAACCGAGCACTCATCATCAACCACGAATACGCCTACCGGTTATCGATCGCAGGCAAGGGCAAGGCGCGGGTGCACTTTCAACTCAACCTGAACGGCGACTGGGCCGGAAACTGGTTGATCAGCCAGAGCACCCTGACACCGGGAACCTGGCATTACGTCGCGGGGGTTTACGATGGTCGGGAGCGGCGCATCTACATCGATGGCAAACTGGACGCGACCGAGGTCATAAGCGGAAATATTGCCATGGGACAGAAATTTTCCATCGGCGGAGCCGCCCTGGCAGGCCGGGGAACAAAGCGTGTATTCAAGTTGGGGCAATCCAAAGCGATTCCGGTACGCGAGGCTTTCCCCGGGGTGATCGACGAGGTCAAAATCTGGAGTCGTGCCTTGTCTGCCGCCGACCTGGCGCTGGCGGCAGCGGAAGCCCGCGAGCAGGTGCTAGCCCAACTGCCGCGGGAGACTGCCCTCAGTTTTTATAGTGTGAAAAGTGTTGCCATGGCTACGCCCGACAGCGACGCGGGTTGTGAGTTGGCGGTTTTCAATGGCTCGGATAAAGCCTACCAAGGCACTTTATCGGTGACGGTTTCCCACTCCGATGGCGGCGGGCAGGTTCATGCAGCGACCCACCCGCTAAGCATCTCATCCGGTAAAAAAATTTCCCTGCCGGTTCAATTTCCGGCGGCAACACCCGGTTCCTACACGCTGCGAGTGGCGCGGGGAGATTTCGAGTTGTTCAGTATGCCCATCCTGGTTCTGGAACCCATCTCGCGAGCCCCTCAAGGTGATCTGAAACTGAAAAAGGTGTTGCAAGTGGATCTGGGCAAAGACCTCGATGCGGATCGCTTTTGCGATGACGACAACAGCCGGATCGTGTCTTCAGACCTCGGCGACTATCGCGAGGCGGGACCAGAAATGCAATCGCGTTTTGTGGTGCGCCTGCCGCTGCGCCGCAGCGGCCTGCATCTGGTGCGGGTCAGCTATCCCGACGACAAGGCACGCACCTGCGAGATCGCATCGTGGTCGCCATCGGCTGATGATCGCTACAACATCCACTCCGGTTATTTTACCGGTGATCCCTATCCTCTTTCCATGAAGATGCAAACCGTCGAGTTTGTGATCTGGGCGCGCGATACGGACCAGGCCCTGGCGTTCACCAGTTGGCTGGAAGATCAGCCTGCGGCGGCGGTGGAGGTTTTCGAGATCGAGGGCCAACTCCCTTCCAGTGCAGCGAGCCATATTTCATCCCAGCGTTTCATCGGTCAATACTGGGAAGATGCCCAGCCCTTGACGCGTTGTTTCGGCGGTGGTGCGCCGAACCTCATAGCCTTCGACAAGGTGGTGCAAAACCTCTGTGATTATTTCGACTATTCCGGTCAGAACCTGCTGATGCATCCGGCGGTGTGGTACGAAGGGCCGATCTACAATTCGCTGGTCGAGAAACGGGGCGGCAAGGGCGGATTTTTCATGCCCACCGACGGCTGGATCGACATCATGCTGAAGCGATTCGAAGAACGTGGGTTCAAATTTTACGCCCTGTTCAACACCCACCAGTTGCCCTCGCTGATCGATACCATGCAGGCGGATCCCGAGGCGGTGGCGGCAGGAGCTCCTACCTTTAATACTGTATCCAAGGACGGCGATGTTTCGATCAAAACCTGGCATCATCGCATGTCGATTTACAATGCACTTCATCCACACGTTCAAAATCGTGTGCTGGCGCTGGTTGAGGAGTTGGCCGATCGCTATGGCGATTCACCGGCCTTTGGCGGTGTCGGTTTTCATCTGACCCTGGCCAGTCTGCTCCAGCCCGGTAGTCTGGAGGTGAGCTACGACGATTGGACGGTGGCGGCCTTTGAAAAAGACACCGGCATCCAGGTGCCGGTAAAGCGGGTCAACGCCGAACGCTTCGGCGAGCGCTACCAATGGATCACCGCACATGCAAACGACGAGTGGATTCGCTGGCGCTGCAAACGCATGGCCGCCTACTACGGCGAGGCAGCGTCTATTTTACGCAAGCGGCGCAAAGACCTGCAACTGGTCATCACCATCCTGGAGCCACCCATGCAACTCATCGACCCACAGCGCCTCGCCTGGATGAACGGCAAGCGGCTGGTCGAGCAGGCGCGGGAGGCGGGAATCGATCCCGACCTTCTGGCCCGCCACCCGGGCATTGTCATCCAGCAAAGCCTGAGTCCTTCGGCGCAGCGCAGTCGGCTCACCTTCGGCCTAGATCGCGGACGCTGGGGGGCCCCGCCACCGGACAAAAAAAGCATCGCCGCCATCCGTGGCATGGATCTGGACGGTGCGCAGCAGCGGGACTTCCGGGTCACCGATTCCTTTGGCGTTTTTCTCTACAATCGCTATTTCGAGAGTGCCATCGGCGAACGCAAACCGCTCAAAAGCGACTGGTATGGTGGTATCCCCCTATCAACTCGCCGCCTGGATCGAGAAATAGCATTCCCTTCAGTAGATCCTGAAATTCATCGGAGCCACTGTATCACCTTACTACAATCGCTCCACCACCCAGGCGGCGCCTCGTTGGATCAGCTTCGAAACATCCGGCAGGGTGAGCGCCTTGACGTCGTGACCCAGAGTGGTGTGAAAAACACGACCCTCACCGTAACGAAAGACAAAGGCCATCGAATGTTCCTTGCCGGTGATTTTGGATTTCGCCGTCGCCAGCAAGTGGATCGGTCGATCCCCTGTCAAGCCGATGTAGAGCTCGTCATCGGCCTGCATTTCCTTCGCACCGCTGATAACCGGATGATCGAGGTCGACGATTTTCATCGTAAACGGCCCCCTTTTGTCATGGTTGGGTTTGGACTTCCCCTTTTCGTCATGGAGAGCCTCCTGGGTTCGACCAACCAGATTGCGAAACTCGCTCCAGCCTTCAAAGGCGCCGCTGGCATAGTGAACAACCACCAGTCCACCTCCTTGTTTGACGAAGCGCAGCAGGTTAGCCTTGGCTTTCTCCTCATCCTCCAAGGGTTCGTAATTCTTGAAATGCAATACGATCTCATCAAACTCGAACAACTTATCCGAGGATAAAAAGTTAGGGTCGTCGACGATGGTTGCGGTGAAGGATTCGTTCTGCTCAACGATTCTTTTTAAGACGGGGGCCGTCTCCTTCCACAGATGACCCTTCCAATCCACACCGGTGATGATGACGACGCGGGCCGCCTTGTCTTTTTTCGCCTGATCAGCAGACAGAACGAGCTGGCCTGCCAATAGAATGATGACAGTACTTAATAGATATCGTTTCATGGGTAGTTCTCCTCTTTAAAATGGTTTGTAGATTCCGGGCACTGGAAGCAAATGCTCATAGTTGCCCTCTTCATTGGGCTTGAGCGGTGGTTCGCTGTTCCAATTGAGATCTTCCAACAATGCGGTGTGGGATGCCCCTTTTTCCGCCAGCTCATCCCATTGGATAGTCTCACCACTGTAACTGGCCTCACGTCCCAACACCGCTGTGAAGCTGCTAGTGGCTCCGTACCAACCCTCATTGTAAGGTTTGTCATTCCAGATAGCGTCCAGTAAATCGGTGAACTCAAGCCGATAAGGATTACTTACATCCGTCCTCTCTTCCGCAGATTTCCGTCTTCTCCTCGCCCTGCTTATCTTGATCTTACCCGCCAGATCAACCACCGTCTTATCCGTGTGAATATGCTCACTGTTGCGACGCTCGACCCCCTTTTGGAATCTACTTTGACTATACGTCTTGCTGCCATTCGCATAGCTGTATTCGAGAAAATTATGATCAAAATCGGTCCCATACTTTTGTGAGTCCGGCAGCTGACGACCTCCCAGGCCATTAGCTTCAACCGGGTGATTCCCGACCGCCCAGTTCATCACATCCAACTCATGACAATGAGCTTCCACCAGACGCCCACCACCCAACCAATCGAAAACATGCCAGTTGCGGATCTGGTACTCCAACTCGCTCATTTCCTTGCGAGCCCCTGCACCGCCATACCCCGGCATAAGGCAATAACAACGCTGGAATTGAACCCTGCCCAGTTCTCCGTCATAGAGTTTTTTCATCGCCTCCAGGTAATTCGGCATATGTCTGCGAAACAGGCCGACGCCCACCTTGAGATTTTTCTTATCTGCCAGCTTGTTGGTTTCCATCACCGAACGAAAACCTCCGGCATCCACACAGCAGGGTTTCTCCATGAACACATGCTTACCCGCTTCAATTGCCGCCCGATAGTGCAAGGGACGAAATCCAGGAGTCGTTCCGTGAACAATCAAATCCACGTCGCAGGCAATCGCCTTTTTGTAAGCATCAAGCCCCACAAACAAACGCTCGTCCGGCACATCGACCTGGTCACCAAAGTACTGCTGAAGCGTCTTGCGCGAAAGCTGCGCCCGGTCTTCAAAGGCATCGGCGATGGCCACCACCTTAATGTGCTTGGCTCCCCGCAGACAATCAGCAGCGGCTCCCGTACCACGTCCACCGGCTCCGATCAGAGCCACGTTAAAACGTTCGGTGCCCGCCGCATGGGCGAAGCGTGAAAAACTTGATCCAGCTAGCAAAGTAGCCGTATGAGCTGCCGTGGATGCAAGAAAATTTCGCCGGGATGTTTTTCCCAGAGTGTTCTTATCTGCTGTTTTCATTGTTATTACTTTCTGTTGGTCAGGGGTTCAAAAACCGCAGCAGAGCAGCTTAAATATTTTCGTCAATCAGGGTGATAATCCGGCGGACAACACGCAGAGGGTCGTAGGGGCGCCTCTCCGGATCCCAATACTCCGCCGAATAGATTCCACGAAAACCAGCAGCTTCACCAATACGGACGCAAGCACCGATATCGTAGAGCAGGTGCCGCATTTGCTCATCAAACCACATGCCCTTGGCTGATACCAGGTAGGCGAATGGAAACAAGCTCTCGAGCAGTTTGCGCCGGAAGGCCTCGTCCGCTTTTTTCGGTATATTACCAAAGTCCGGCAGACTGCGGCAAAATTCACTGTCAACACCACGAACGATGGCGACCAACTTATCCGGATTACTTGAACTAGGGCCGTGGTTTTCCACCAGAATGCGGACATCGATGTCGCGTCCGTGTTCCGCCAGTTGCCGGAAGGAATCAGTGGTGATATCCAGATCAAAATCCACCCCCTTAGAACGCCCCACGTTGGCTCGCAACGAAGTGGCACCGCAAGCAGCGGCGCGATCCATCCATAGCTTAATGAAATCTACGCTTCGCTGCCGCTCTGTCTTGTTGCGTTGCGAGAGATTCAATGAACCGGTGACAGCACCACTTTTATTACTGCCCACAGCACTCCTGAAAATTTCGTATTTAGCCTCATCAAGTTGCACATTGATAATCTTCGAATCCACACGTTCAGCTGCAGTCCGGAGCTTTTCACAGTAAGCGAGTGAGCTGTCATCAAAATGCTTACTCCACACTTCGATATTATGAACCCCCAGCTCTTCTGCAAAAAAAGCAGGCACCTCCGGTAAGGAAAGTTGGTGATCCGGCACCTCCTCGTCAGTGGCTCGGGTCGATGAAAACCAAGAACGAAAACATACTGTCGTGCAGCCAATGCGTTTCATTTTTTTCGCACTCGGCATGCCTCCGATCAATGTTGCGCTAGCGGCCTGTGCCGGTGAAACCAGCGTCATCAAGCCTGCGGCTGAGCAGGCATCCAGAAAGGAGCGCCGACTCATTAATGACCGTTTCTTTACAAGGGGTGATATAGTCATGGATAACTGATAACCCATCATCCCTCAAATCGTCAATCGCACGAACGTGTGATGGCTTTCGTCAAGCATGGGCTAGCTCCCATCTCACCCCGCTATTCTTTTTGCACTGCTCTGTTAGGGATGGGCAAGTGCAAAAAGCTTTTAAATTTCTCTGGAAATCCAGATCTGATACCCACCTTCGAAACATCAATTTGCTTGAACCCAAGTTTGAGCGCAGGGCTCTCCGGTTTTAGTTGAAAATTCCAGTTCTCTGCATCCACGAACAAAGGATCCGAAGTGATAGTGTTTTCACTCACCTTATCCGGAAACCTCCCTCGCCAGCGTTCTAAAGAATATGCCTTTACGCCCTTTTCATCGACGACCTTAACCAATGGACCTTTCCTTTCTTGAAAAACATTATTATAGTCCATTTCTTTGATCCACGAAAAATCAAACCCGATGGTCTTACGATCCGCACCGGACACACTGAACTCTATCGGGGCTATATTTCCTTTACCATAAATGATATTCCTTTTGATCGTCATCCCCCTGATATATTGCCCCCCAAACGCATGAAACCAGATCGCCGGGTTCCACCCCACGCTATTTGTGAGGTAGAGGATATTATTCTCCAGCACGTTATCACCTCCTTTTATAAAAAGTGCCGCATTGATATTTTTTCCCAGCTCAAAATCATATATCAAATTATTGCGCACCTGCGTCTGCATCACCAAATCGTCCAAGTAGATCCCTATACCAATACCTGCTAATTCTCTTCTGTGATGACGAATCACATTGTTGCAAATCTCATTCCCCAAACCCGTTCCATTCAAGGTAATCGCACCAGAATCCTCACTATCCTCGTTAGTCATTAACAGATCATTGTAAGCGATAAGGTTGTGCCCACTATGATTCAAGGAGTCGAAATTATCCGTTGTCGCCTGCCAGTGTTCTACTGCGCACTCTTTGTTCACATTTTTTACCTTTGCACCAACCCGGCCCTCCTGCCATCGGTCGTTTAACAAGTGCTGGCCTTTGATCCCTATACCGTAACGAGACATATTGTGAATCGTATTGTATTGGATCTTGTTGTGGCCGCTAGCCCAAACAAACACCCCGCCCCCATGCCCGGTCAATTCTCCGCAATGATGCATGTAGTTATCCTCCACCACATTGTGATGATTAACGTCCATGTCCGGGCCATAGCCGGCATGATAACCACTAATCAGAACGCCATGGAATCCACAGTGATGAATATAATTATTTCGAACAGCGATCTCCGTTGCGCTGTCCGTGATGGTTATGCCCGAGTAGCCGACATTAGAAATTTCACAGCCACTTATTTCACAACGCGATACATCTGACAAATAAATCGCTGCAAATTTATTTACGGGTTCATTGCGGTCACCCTTGCCATGAGTGCCATAGGAACCATCAAAGTAAGTCCTGAACGATGTGGTGGAGAGTTCCAGATTATTGATAATTACATTCTCAACCAACTCGTTTTTTGATTCCCCTTTTATTCGAATCAGATATTCCAAAGTAGGCACCCTTACATTGTTCAGTAGATTTTTTTCGTCGTAAGGCCAATAGTAAAGTTCACGCGATTCTTTATTAAAGTAGAACTCCCCCGGGCGATCCAGTTCCTCCAATATATTCATCACATAAAAACGCCTTTCAGGTTTTATGACAATTGGAAATTTTCCCCGCTTTGAAAGTGACAAGAGCCGCCTTTCGTAATCGATACTCTCAATGGGCAAAACACTGGCAAACCAGTCAAAGCCTGTCCAGATGAAAACCTGAGCACCTTTCACACTATCCCACTTGGGCAGATCTTCTTTTTTGAAATAAAATTTTACCTTATTAATAAACGGCTTCTTTTCTTCCACCTTGGTCTGCTCATCAACAATCAGGTATTTATCATTAGGATAACGAGCTTTGATTCCACGCCGCCCTTTTTCAAATACCTGATTGACTTCAATCGGCGATCCAAGTTTTACCCGAAATATATTATCCTTGTATTTCTCCCACCCCCTGACCACTTTTCCTCCAAGCAATTTTGCTTTTTCATTCCGATAACCTTTAATCGTCAGCTTGTTTTTGCTGCTCTTCCATACAGACCTGTCAATAACCAGCGGAGTTTTTAAGTAATAGCTTCCACCTCGGACATTTATCGTAATTGCCTTGTCTTGTTCTCTGGAAATTGCCGCAACCTTCCGCAATGCTTCAGCAATCGTTGGGAACGGATCTTCAATAGTGCCCGGATTACCCTCCTCCCCTTGCGTTGATACGAACAACTCCAGATTCTCAGCGTAAGAAGTCCTGCAACTTAACTGTAATGCGAGCAGCACAACGAGCGCCCATATGTCAAAAATCTTCATACCCCTAATACCGTTAATTTTCACGCCAGAATGCCGTCGACAATTTTGCCCTTCACTCCCGTCAAGCGCATGTCGAGCCCGGCGTAACGAACGGAAAGCTTGGTGTGATCGATGCCCAGTAAATGCAAGGCCGTAGCATGAAAGTCATGCACATGCACCACATCCTGCACCGCCCGAAATCCTAGCTCGTCGGTTTGACCATGAATATAACCCGCCTTGATGCCACCTCCAGCCATGATGATGCTGAACGCATCAATGTGGTGATCCCGTCCCGCCACCTGGGTTTTGCCATCAGGAGCTATCGCCTGAGCCATCGGCGTGCGCCCAAACTCCCCGCCCCAGATCACCAGTGTATCCTCGAGCATTCCTCGCTGTTTGAGATCTTTGATCAGTGCCGCTACCGGCTGATCCATCTGTCGACACCGACCGGGCAAGCTGCGGAAAATGTCGCTGTGGTGATCCCAACCTTTGTCGAACAATTGCACAAAGCGCACCCCGCGCTCCACCAACCGCCGCGCCAACAGGCAATTATTTGCCAGTGTACTCTGTCCGGGTTTGGCCCCATACATATCAATGATGTGCTGCGGTTCGCTTTTGATATCCATCAGGTCAGGAACCGAAGCCTGCATCCGGAAAGCCATCTCATACTGAGCAATGCGCGTCTCTGTTTCCGGGTCACCCGCCTGTTGCAACTGCGCCTGATTCAGCTGATTCACCGTATCGATCACATCCCTGCGACCCTTGCGCGACATACCCTTGGGATCCGTCAGATACAATACCGGATCGCCCTTGGCACGGAATTCAACCCCCTGATGCACCGTCGGCAGAAAACCACTGGTCCA